>DASVCK010000032.1:0-3287 GCA_036381675.1 Trueperaceae bacterium
AGGCCGTCGACGTGCTCGTCTCCCTCGGCCCGCCGGAGGAGACCACGTTCCTGCCCGACCTCGTGGGTCTGAGCGTCGACGACGCCCGCGAGCTCGCCGAGCTGGCTGGCATCGATCCCGGCCGCATCGTCGTCGACGAGATCGCCGCGGGCAGCGGCTTCCCCGGCGAGGTCCTCACGCAGTCCCCCTCCGCCCACCGGCCCATCCCGGTCACCGACACGACGCTGAGGTTGGTGGTCAGCGCCGGCACGCCGGTGACGCAGTCGGGCGGCACACCCGACGTGGTGGGGCTGACGCGCCAGGCAGCCACGGAGGTAGCGCAGGCCGAGGGCTGGAGCGTGGACGTAGAGCGCATGTCCAGCCGCGCGCTACCCGACGGCACTGTCGTAGCGCAGTCGCCTCCCCCGCTGGTCTCCACCGACGACCGCTCCCTGTTGCTGGTCGTCAACGTGCACCCGGTGCCGCTCGTGAACCCGGGCATCCGCGCGACGCTCAGGTCGCCTGTGCCGCGCGACTTCGAGTACGCCTGGACGATCCTGCCCGGCATAGGCCGGACGCAGGCGCAGGTCTGGGTGAGGACGTTGGACGGTCAGAGGACGCTCGTGGCGACGCACTCCGTCCAGGGCGGAGAGATCCTGAGGGGCACGTACCGCACCTCGGATCCGGGCCCGCTGACCTTCGAGCTCTTCCTCGGCGACGTCCCCTACGGAGACCCACTGCTCGTGCCCTGAGCGGTTATAGTGGCCGCTGGCAATGTTGGCGGCCACCTATGAGGCGGACGCCGCACGGAAGGGGCGTCGGGTAGCCTTCGGCGATGATCGAGCACGTCCCTGACACCACCCAGCACAGGAGCTAAGTGACCAGCACCTTTCGCGACCTAGCCCCATACCTCCGTCGTCACAGGGTCGCCCTCATCATCGGCGTCGGCCTCGTCGTGGCCAACGCGTTCCTCTCGACGTTCGCCCCGCTCATCCCCGGCCGCGTGATCGACGCGTTGGGGTCGGGCAACGTCACCATGCCGTTCCTGCTCCGCGAGATCGGCCTGCTGCTGCTCGTGACGTTGCTGGCCGCCGGCTCCATGGCCATGGTCAGGCGCCTGATCCTCGGTGCCAGCT
The DNA here is from genome assembly GCA_036381675.1 of Trueperaceae bacterium. Classification (GTDB taxonomy): domain Bacteria; phylum Deinococcota; class Deinococci; order Deinococcales; family Trueperaceae; genus DASRWD01. The sequence goes on from DASVCK010000032.1 coordinate 1,116, forward strand.
GGGAAGCGCAGTTCGACATCCGGCACGACATCTTCAAGCACTTCACCCGGCTAGATGGCCACTACTACGACAACACGCGCGTCGGCGACCTCATGGCTCGGCTCACCGCCGACCTCAACGCCGTGCGCATGCTCATCGGCGTGGGGCTCATGCAGGGGCTCAACACCACGCTGCTGCTCGGCTTCACGCTTTACCGCATGTTCTCGCTGTCCAGCACGCTGAGCCTGCTGACCCTCACGGTCGTGCCCTTCATCACGATCTCGTTCTACGTGCTCCTGCGCATCATCCATAAGCGCTACCAGAAGGTGCAGGAGCAGTTCTCCGACATTGCCGCCATGGCACAGGAGAACTTCAGCGGTATCCGCGTGGTCAAGGGCTTCGGGATCGAGTCGCGCGAGCTGCAGAAGTTCGGCCGCCTGAACGACGAGTTCGTGAAGCGCAACCTCTCCCTCACCCGCGTCGACGGCCCCCTCTTCCCGCTCATGGAGTTCCTCTTCGGGCTCACGATCTCGCTCCTGCTCCTCGTGGGCGGCCGGCTGGTCCTGGGCATCGGCAGCGACCTCACGATCGGCGAGTTCTCCAGCTTCGTGTTCCTGTTCGAGGGCATCCAGTGGCCGCTAATCGCGCTCGGTTGGATCGGGAACATCGTCCAGCGGGGCACGACGTCGTGGGGGCGCCTCCGCGAGATCCTCGACGCCAAGGCCGAGGTGACCGACTCCGAGCTCACGGACTACTCCCTCACATCCATCGAGGGCCATATCGAGCTGCGAGACGTCTCGGTCACGTTCGACGGCGTGAGGGCGCTCGACAAGGTGAGCCTCGAGATCAGGCCGGGCGAGACGGTGGGCCTCACCGGCCGTACCGGCTCAGGCAAGACGCTCATCGCCCGGCTGGTGGCCAGGCTCATAGACCCGGACGAGGGCCAGGTACTCATCGACGGCATCGACGCCAAGCGCTACCCCATCGAGGTGCTGAGGCGCTTCATCGGGACGGTGCCGCAGGAGCCGTACCTGTTCTCGGACACGATCGCGGAGAACATCGCCTACGGCGTGCCGGAAGCGCCCATGGAGGAGCTCATGCCTCGCATCGAGTCCGCGGCGCGCATCGCGCAGCTCGCCGGCGACGTCGAGGAGTTCCCGGCGGGCTATCAGACCAGCCTGGGCGAGCGGGGCGTGACGCTCTCCGGCGGTCAGCGCCAGCGCACGGCGATCGCCAGGGCCATCATCAAGGACGCACCCGTCATGATCTTCGATGACGCTCTCTCGGCGGTAGACACGCAGACGGAGGCGGCGATCCTCGAGGGGCTCGAGCAGGTCCACGAGGGCCGGACGACGATAATCGTCGCCCACCGGGTGAGCGCGCTCAAGGAGACCGACCGCATCTACGTCCTCGAGGAGGGTCGGATCGTCGAGCAGGGCACGCACAGGGAGCTCGTCGCGCTGGGCGGTTGGTACGCGGACATCGACAGGCGCCAGCAGCTGGAAGAGGACCTGGAGGCGGCGTGATGGGCGACGAGCACCGCATCGGCAGGGAGGGCGAGATGGCGCCGCGTACCGAACTCTCGGGCGCCGCCGAGCAGCCCCGCATCCCCGAGAGGCCGAAGCGCCTGACCGACATGGACCTGCCCGACTACTCGGTGGAGCAGGCCAAGGCGGAGCGCCAGGCGAACAAGCGCGCTGCCCGCAAGCGCATGAAGCGCGACAGCGTCCTCGACGAAGAGGGCGAAGCCGTCATCAAGGACTACGACCAGGGCATGATGCGGCGGCTCCTCACCTACCTGAAGCCGTACCGCAAGCAGTTCATCCTGGGTGTCAGCCTGCTGCTCATCTACAGCGTCCTGGTGCCGGCGTTCCCCGCCCTCATCGCGCTGGCCCTCGACCGCTACGTGGTGGCTTCCAAGGAGCCGTTCGCCTCGCTGAGCATGGACGAGCGCCTGAACGGCCTCTTGTGGGTCGTCCTCGCCTACCTGGGGCTCAGGCTCGTGAACTTCGGGCTGCGCTACGGCTACACGTACGTGGTCGCCTGGCTGGGCCAGCACATCGTCTTCGACATCAGGCGCCAGATCTTCGAGAAGATCCAGCGCCTGCACATGGGCTTCTTCGACCGGACGCCGGTGGGGCGCTTGATCACGCGCATCACCTCCGACGTCGAGGCGATCCAGACGATGATGAC
>DASVCK010000033.1:0-4911 GCA_036381675.1 Trueperaceae bacterium
CGCTACGCCACGCCGTAACGTCGCCATCCTCACCGTGGCGCCTACCGGCACCACGAGCATGCTCATGGGTGTCTCGTCCGGCGTCGAACCGGTGTTCGCACCGTTCATCTACCGCAAGATCGGCGCCGAGTACCACGCCCTCATCCACCCGCTGTTCCAGGAGCTCCTGGACCGGCACCGGCCGCCCGCAGGCTACGCCAGCGAAGGCAAGTGGGATTGGGACGCCGTCGTGAAAGCCGTTCAGGACAACCACGGCTCGGTACAGGGGCTCGAGTTCATACCCGAGGACGTGCGGCGTGTGCTGATCTGTGCGCACGACATCACCCCGGCCGACCACGTGAAGATGCAGGCCACCGTGCAGACCGCGTTCGACGGCGGCGCCAAGGTCGCCAACTCGATCTCCAAGACCATCAACCTGCCCAACTCGGCGACTGTGGACGACGTCTACGAGGCCTACCGCCTGGCGTTCGAGACCCGGTGCCAGGGCATAACCGTGTACCGCGACGGGTCGCGCGAGTTCCAGGTCCTGTCCACCTCCAGCGAGAAGAAGACGGAGAAGACCGTGCACGACGCCGCGCCGGCAACCAGCACACCGCAACCCCCCGACGCGGGGCAGGCGAGTGGCGCCAAGCATGCTCCCTCGACCAGGAACGGGCACGTCCCCGTGGCGGTGACGGTTCCACCGGTAAGAGCCTCCCGCCCGGTAACGCCCCCGCCGCCCGGGACCGACCGCCTGCCCGGTGAGCCGCTGTTCGAGCGCTCCGTCCGGCTGACCGGCTTCACGGACAAGGTGAAGCTCCTCGAGCCGAACGGCGAGAAGCGCGGCTTCTACGTCACCGTCAACAAGCAGGACGACTTCCCGACCGAGGTTTTCATCCAGTCCGGCAAGGGTGGCGACGAGGCGAACGCCGATAGCGAGGCCCTGGGGCGCGTCGTGTCAATCGCCCTCCAGTACGGCGTGCCGGCCGAGGCGATCATCAAGACCCTGCGCGGCATCAACGGCGGCATGTACGGCACGTATCAGGGTCGCATGGTGGCGTCCAAGGCTGACATCATCGCCGTGGCGCTCGAGACCGCTGGCGTGGAGAACGTGCTCAACAGGGGCAAGGGATGTCCCGAATGCGGCGCCCCGCTGCGGTTCGAGGAGGGCTGCCAGAAGTGCGAGAGCTGCGGCTACAGCAAGTGCGGCTAGACCGCGACTGAGGTGTTCGATCCGGAGGGCCCGCCGCGATGCGGGCCCTTCCCATGGTCTTCCCCTGACCAGTGTCGTTCCCCGACCTCATGGGCCAGTCGGTACGCGGGCGGTGATACATGCGCCTATCACGGCGTTCATCCCTCGGGTCCCTATGGTCTTTGGTGAAGGGTGTCGCGCTCTGCGGAGCGGCGGCGGAACCGGGAGGCACCCCATGCCCACAGAGGTAGCTGTGCTGGTAGGCAGCCTGAGAGACAAGTCGTACAACCATCGCCTGGCCTTGGCATTGGAGAAGCTCGGCCCCGACGATTGGCACTACACGCACGTACGCATCGACGAGGTGCCCTACTTCGACGCCGATGAGCAGGACCCGATGCCGGCTACCGTCAGGAAGCTGAAGGAGGCGATCGAGGCGGCGGATGCCCTCATGTTCGTGACGCCCGAATACAACCGTTCGGTGCCGGGCGTCCTGAAGAACGCCATCGATTGGGCGTCCCGGCCCTACGGGGAGAACTCGTTCGTCGGCAAGCCCGCGCTCATCGCGGGCGTGTCCTCCGGCAACATCGGCACCGCCGTAGCGCAGGCGCACTTGCGCAGCACGTTGGCGTACCTCGATGTGCCGGCCATGGGCCAGCCCGAGGTCTACATCGCGTTCAAACCAAAGGACCTGATCGACATGGACGGCAACGTGACCGTGAAGGACACGGAGGAGTTCCTGCGCTCGGTGATGACGTCGTTCCAGGAGTGGGTGGAGCAGGTCAGATCGGGGGCGCAGGCCGTCGAGCAGGTGTCTCAGGAGGCGTAGGCGAGCCGCCAGGGGCTGGCTCGAGCCGGCGGCAATGGTCTAAGCCGTCTCGTGCCTAGACCCGCTCGGCAGCGGTACTTCTGGGCCGGACAGGACGGTGTTGCCGGCGCTAGGCTCGCCACATGGTGAAGCTAAAGAGGGCATACGACGAGAAGGCGGAGGACGACGGCACGCGGGTGCTCGTAGACCGTATCTGGCCCCGGGGCGTGACGAAGGAGCGCGCCGGCATCGATTGGTGGGCCAAGGGCCTGGCACCCAGCGAAGACCTACGCAAGTGGTTCTCGCACGACGCCAAGCGCTTCGAGGAGTTCGCGGAGCGCTACAGGGCAGAACTGAACGGGAGCGAGGACCTCAAGCGGCTCAAGCAGCTCAGCTCAAGCGGGGTCGTCACGCTCGTCTTCGGCGCGAAGGACAGGGAGCACAACCAGGCCGTCGTCCTCAAGTCGATCGTGGAGGCCTAGGTCGTAGGGTCGAGCCGCTCGCGGCGGCTGGGTTGAAGGCGGTTCAGCGGTTATCGCCGCTGCCGTGCAGGACGCCTCTGGCCCTGCGGCTGGCGAGCTTCGCCAGGTTGTTGGCGCCCACGTCCTCGAGCGAGAACCCGAGGTCCGCCGCCAGGTTGGCGACGTACCACAAGACGTCGCCCAACTCGGCCGAAAGCGCATCCCGCTGGGCGCTGCTCAGCTCGGCACCGGGCACGTAGGCCTCGTCGCGCATCAGCTTGCCCAGTTTCTCGGCCACCTCTCCGGCCTCGCCGGCCAGCTTGAGGGTGGGGTAGAGGACGCGCACCTCTCGAGGGTAGAGAGCTGTCGACCTGGCGGCTTGTTGGTACTCGTCCAGCGTCATCCGGCGATGCTAAACCGCTTGCGACGCCGGCGCGTCGGGCGGGCACCGTAGACTCGCCGCATGGTCTCGCCCCAGCAGGTCGTGCGCTCGATCTGCCTCTCGTTCCCCGACGTGGAAGAGCGGCTCAGCCACGGTCACCCGGCCTGGTTCATCCGCGGTAAGAGGCAGTTCGCCACGTACCACTCCGCTCACCACGACGTCTCACGGCCGCACCTGTGGTGCGCCGCCCCTCCGGGAGCGCAAGAGGCTTTGGTGGCGCGCGACCCTGCAACTTACTTCCGGCCGTCTTACGTGGGGCACAGGGGCTGGGTCGGCATGTACCTTGACACGGGCGCCGGCTCCTCAGAGATCGAGGGGCTGCTCATCGAGGCCTTCCGCAGCGTGGCCCCCGCCAAGGTGCTCGCACAGTTCGATCGAGCGGGTGAGACGGACATACCCGGTAGACCGGCGACATCGTGAGCAGCCCAGGAGCGGCACCGGTCGATGACACGGCTACAGGCAGGCTGCTGATCTACGGGGCCAACGGGTTCGTGGGGCGGGCCGCCGCCGAGGAAGCGAGAGCCAGGGGCTGGCAGCCCATCGTGGCCGGTAGGGACGGCCAGGCCGTCGGGCGAGTTGCGCGCGAGCTGGCCCTCGAGCCGAGGGTCTTCGCGTTGGAGGACCCGAGCGAGGTGCGGGAGGGACTGGCCGGTGTCGCGGTGGCGGTGAACATGGCCGGCCCCTTCGCGCTCACCTGGCGGCCGCTCGTCGAGGCCTGCCTGAAGTCCGGCACCCACTACGTTGACATCACGGGCGAGATGGACGTGCTGATCGATATGGCCCAGTTCGACGCCGCCGCCAAGAATCGCGGCGTGATGCTGCTGCCGGCAGCCGGCCTTGATTCGGTGCCCGCGGACTGCCTGGCAGCCTACCTGTGCGCTCGACTGCCGTCTGCGACGCGAGTGAGGTTGGGCATTCGTACGTCAGGACCGGCCTGGCTGCCCCCGGGGACCCTGAAGACGATGATCCGATCGGCTCACCTGCCGGACAAAGTCATCCGGAGCGGTCAACCGGTCGAGGTGGGTGGCACGGCAACGGGGACCATCGACTTCGGTGACGGGCCGGTGACCGCGGTGAGGTACCAGGCAGCTGACACCCTGGTGGTGAACAGGACGACCGGTGTTGGCGACGTGGAAGCGTACGTGGCGCTGCCCCCCGTCGCGTTGGCGGGCTATCTGGGCCTGAGGACCTTGCGGCGACTGCTGTCGCCGCGCTCCGTTCGAGAGCTGATGGCCAGGTTCGTTCGCGGAGGATCGACGGCCGAGCAGAGGCGCCGCTCACGCACGGTCGTATGGGCGGAAGCGCGCGACGACGCCGGAGGGCGCGTAACGGCCAGGTTGCATGGACCGGAAGGCGCTGTCGTCTGGACCGTGCGTACGGCTCTCGACGTGGCCGAGCGTGGGCTCACGGGCCGAGCCGTGCCGGGGCTGCAAACGGCCGGCGCCGCTTTCGGTCCGGACTTCGTGCTGGCGGCCCCGGGCGTCACACGTGTGGACGCCTGATGCCCGTGAACGCCTCTACTGTTGAAAGGATCTGCCCTTAAACGAAATAAGCGCGCTTCCCGCGCGCTGATAAAGGGAATCATACTCCGATATGCACGATTCGTCAAGGTGATGCACGGATCTTGGCGCTGTGGCGCGGCAAACGCGAGCTGGGCCGGGGTTGGGGGCGGGAAGAGGCCCGTTTGCGGCGACGACGAACGACCAGTTCGGAACGGCCGGCCGCCACGTCGGCACGTTCCTTTACGGCCCCCTACCGCTCTGATAGACTGGCTTCCGTTGTCGCGAGGCCAGGCCTCGTCGCTGCGCGCGTTCGGCGGTAGCTCAGTGGCAGAGCGATCGGCTGTTAACCGATTGGTCGTAGGTTCGAATCCTACCCGCCGAGCCAAAGGAAAGCCCGACCAGGACACGGTTCCTCGGTCGGGCCTTCTCTTGTTGGGCGCTCGAAGACGCTCGTACCCCTGGAAATTGCCCCCGCGCGGTCCTGCTGTCCCAGCAGCTCGGCCAGCGCCGGACCCTCACTTCTTGGGTCG
>DASVCK010000034.1:0-3142 GCA_036381675.1 Trueperaceae bacterium
GTCCTCGATGAACGGCGTCGGCTTCTGGCGCCCCTTCATGGTGGCGTAGATGCCCAGGCCGGCGCGACGCAGCTCGAAGATCTCCTTCTGCTGCGCCGGCACCTTGGCGACGAACGAGGCGTACGACAGTGCGCCCACGTCCGTGTCGGCCGCGAGGGAGGCCAGTTGCTCCTCCAGCTCCGCTTCCGTCTCGCCGTCGAACTCCACCAGCAGGACCGCGGCGGGGTCGCCCTGCACCCAGCTCGTCAGGGCCGCCATGCTGGGGTTGGCCCGGCCCAGCTCGAAGAGGTCACGGTCGAGGAGCTCCACCGCGGCCGGCCCGTGGCGGTTGATGTACTGCACCGCGGTGAGCGCCTTCTCCAGCGTGTCGAAGTGCCGCATGTCGAGGACACGCTTGGAGGGCAGGGAGTGGAGGGCGACCTTGGCCTCGAGGATCAGCGCCAGCGTGCCCTCGCTGCCGCACACCAGCTTGGCCAGGTTGAAGGGTCCGTCGCCCACCAGCTCATCGAGGTTGTAGCCGCCCACCCGCCGCATGACCTTGGGGTACCGGGCGGCGATCTCGTCGGCGTTGGCGTTTACGATCTCCTTGACCCGCCGGTACAGCCGGCCCTCACGGCCGTCGTCTGCGAGCTTGCGCTTAAGCCCCGCTTCGTCCTGCGGGCCCAGCTCCAGCTCGGTGCCGTCTGCCAGCAGCACGCGCAGCGCGATGACCTGGTCCACCGTCTTGCCGTACTTGATCGAGTGGGTGCCCGAGGAGTTGTTCGCCACCATGCCGCCGACGTTCGCCCTGTCCGTCGTGGCGACGTCGGGGGTGAACTGCAGACCGTGCGGGGCGAGGAAGCGGTTCAGCTGGTCCCGCACGACGCCCGGCTGGACCCGCACCCAGCGCTCCTCGAGGTTCAGCTCCAGCACGTTGGTCATGTGCTTGGAGACGTCTATGACAACGGCCTCGCCCACCGTCTGGCCGGCCAGGCTGGTGCCGCCGCCGCGAGGCAGGATGGGAGCCCCGTGGCTGACGGCGATCCTGACCGCCGCCCGCACGTCGTCCTCGTCCAGCGGTATCACGACCCCAATGGGCGCCAGACGGTACGGGCTGGCATCTGTGGCGTACAGCGCCCGCGCCTTCTGGTCGAACCGCACCTCGCCCTTGACCGCCGCGCGCAGCTCCCTCTCGAGGGCGCCCACGTCGCGGACGGCGGTGGCGGGAGGCAGAGGAGGACGCAGGGGTCTGGCGGGTGAGATGTGGGTAGCGTCAGCGGGCGGCCGCATGCGGCAGACTAACGTGTGGAAGCTGGTCTGGATGCCCTGACGGACGTACTCCTGAGCCAATCTGTGCTCATCCCCAACCTCGTGGGAACCTTCGTCTTCGCGCTGTCGGGAGGGGTGGCGGGCGTCAAGGGCAAGGTGGACATGTTCGGCCTGGCTGTGCTGGCGTTCGCGGCCGGCAACGCCGGCGGCATCACCCGCGACCTGCTACTGGGCCGCTTCCCCGCCGGCAGCATCAGCGACTGGCGGTACCTAGCGGTCTCCGTTCTGGCCGCGATCGTCGTCTTCTTCTGGTACCCGGACATAGATAGGCGGAGGCGCCTAGTGCTCTACTTCGACGCCGGCGGCCTGGCGCTCTTCGCGGTGACGGGAACGTTGGCCGCTCTGTCGGTGGGCCTGAGCCCCATCCTGGCGCCCGTCATGGGGATGGTCACCGGCATAGGCGGTGGGATAGTCCGCGACGTCCTAGTCAACGAGACGCCGGCGGTGCTGCGCAGCGAGCTGTACGCCATCGCGGCACTGGCGGGCGGATTGGTCGTGGTAGCCGGCGACTACCTGGGCTGGTCGTGGCTGGTCACCTTCGTCATCGGCGCCGGCCTGTGCTTCTTCCTGCGGATGATGGGCATCCACAAGGGCTGGCACCTGCCTACCGCGCAGTGGTCGAGTGGGTCGAGCGACTAGCCGTCGACAGTGATGTATACTTCAGACATATGCGTCGAACGCAGATCTACATAACCGCGGAGCAATCGCGGAAGATCCGGGAACTAGCTAGGCGACGAGGCGTCTCGCAGGCCCAAGTGATTCGTCAAGTCCTCGACGCAGGGCTTGAGACCGGGGATCCAGAGGCCGAAGCCCGGGCCGCCATACTCGCCACGGCGGGCATCCTTGCCGACGCGCCGGAATGGCCCGAGTGGCAAGCCTCGGTGCGCGGTCGAACGGCCGATGAACGACTGACCGACCAGGGCCTCTAGAGTGTTGTTCGACACGTCGGTACTGATCGCTCACCTGCGAGGTGATGTACGGGCAACGGATCTGCTCCTGTCGGTGCCAACCGCGGAGCGTCTCGCAAGCGTGCTTGTGCGGGTTGAGATCGAGGGAGGGATGCGGTCCGACGAGCATGCAAGCGTCGCAGGCCTGATCGAGAGTATGCGGCTCGTTCCAGTTACCGATTCCATAGCTCGCCGAGCTGGCGAGCACCTTAGGCGGTTCCGCCGCTCACATCCTGGTATCGACCTCGTCGACTACGTCATAGCCGCCACGGCCGAAGCTCACGAAACGTCCCTGGTCACCCTCAATGTCAAGCACTTTCCGATGTTCTCGGGCCTGGCGAAGGCTTTCGATTGACGTCGGGATCGACTAGGTAGGCAACGCCTCTATCGCTTGGTCGAGACCGGCGGTGGCGGCTGGTACGTCTTCACCGAACAGCCTGACCACGGCCACGGCGAACGCCTCATCGTCGAAGTGCCTGTACGCGTGCACGAAGTTCCGCAGCCGGTAGCGCCTCACCAGACCCTCCAGCAGGGAGTCCGATTCCATGGGGTTCACCTTGTGGCCCGCCGGAGTGACCACTACGCGATCCGCATCGTCCAGCAGCGCCAGCTCGCGGAGAGCCGTGCGCAAGCGGCCGAGCTTGGGCTCGGGGATGCCTTCGTGCAGGCGGCGCCTGAACGCGGTAAGGCCGGAGCGCAGCTCGTGGACGGTGGGGTAGGAGAGAGCCTCGTCCTCCACGCGCGCCAGCTCCCTGTCGTCCAGGTTGAGGGTGAACGGTTGGCCGGCGGCCAGCAGCTCCTCGAGCCGTGCGATGGGGTCCGGGAGCAGGTCGAACACGACGCGTGTCACGGCGGTGGTGTTCGATCGAGGGGTCGATGAACCGGCC
>DASVCK010000035.1:0-7335 GCA_036381675.1 Trueperaceae bacterium
GCTCGCCCGAGGTCGAGTCGTAGAAGTCCACGGTGCCCAACTGAGAGCCCTGTATCAGGAGGTCGCCGCCCGTGGTGAAGACGGGGCGCTTGTTGCCGGCCTGGAGCATGTCCACGCTCCATACCTCTTCGCCGGTGGCGGGGTCCACTGCCCAGAGCTTCCCTGGGTTGCCCATGGTGGTGAACCCGCCGGAAACGAACAGCGTCCAGTTCTGCCCCGGCACGTACTCGCCCTTGCGCATGCCGTAGTTCTCGCCGCAGGAGTTGTGGCCGGTGAAGTAGAAAAGGCCCGTCTCAGGGGAGTACGACTGCTGCTCCCAGTTGCCGCCCGAGAACGGGCACAGCAGGTCGACGTTCCCACCCGTGTAAGCGATGGCCTCGGGGCGGAACTCCGGGCGGCCTGTCTTCATGTCGATGCCGTCGGCCCACGTCACGTTCGTCCACGCCCACGGCTCGACGAGAATCTCGCCAGTGAGGCGGTCGAACACGTAGACGAAACCGTTGCGGTTCTGGTGCACCAGTGCATGACGCTGCTGGCCGTCGATCTCGAGGTCGACGACGAGGAACCCGGCCGGCGAGTCGTAATCCCACTGGTCCTGGGGCGTAAGCGAGTAAGCCCATACCAGCTCGCCGGTCGTGGCGTCACGGGCCAACACCGACGCGCAGTACTTGTTCGTGTACACGTCGAGGCCGGGCGCCGTGGCGGGATCGCGGCGGTAGTCGGGGTTCCACGGAGCGCAGTTGCCGGTGCCGTAATAGAAGAGATCCGCGTCAGGATCGTAAGTGAACCAGCCCCAGATCGAGGCGCCGCCGCGCTTCCACGAGTCTCCGTACCAGGTGCTCACGCCCACGTCGTCGACTTTGTCGTCGGGATAGAACGGCTTGAACCTGTCGGTGATGAGCATGTCCTCGTCCGGGCCGATGTTGTAGCCGCGCCACAGCATCTCGCCGTCGTCGAGCGCGTAGGCGGTGACGTGACCCCTGATCGCGTACTCAGCGCCGGCGACACCCACGATGACGTGGTCGTGCACGACCAACGGGGCGGTCGTCATGGTCTCGCCGATCGACAGATCGGCGTTCTGGACCTTCCACACTTCTTCGCCCGTCTCGGCATCGAGGGCGATCACCTGACCGTCGAGCGTGTTGATGATGACCTTGCCCTCGCCGTAAGCGAGGCCCCTCGTCTGGGCGCCGCAGCACGCCCGGGAGATTGCCGTCTGAAGCTCGGGCTGGTCGGCGATGTAGCTCCACTTGATGCGGCCGCTGTCCCCCAGGTCGAGCGCGTAGACCGTGTTCGGCTTGGGTGTGGCGATGTACATGGTGTCGCCGACAACCAGGGGCTCGGCCTCGTGGTTGTCGAGGATCCCGGTCTGGAAGGTCCACGCCACCTGCAGGCTCGAGACGTTGGACGTGTTGATCTGGTCGAGCGGGCTGTAGTTCCAACCGGCATAGTTGCCGTTGTTGATCGCCCACTGACCCGGGTCCTGCTGCAGGCTCAAGAGGTCTTCGTTCGCCGACGCCCACGCCGAGAGGCACAGGGCAGCAGCGGCGACCCAAGCGAAAAGCCTGCCGCCGCGCCAGCAAGAAGCCGCTACCGTTCCACTCGTCATGCTCTCACTTCCATCGCAGTCGGTTGCCGGCGACGTGCCCCGGAGGCCCGCCGTACCCCATTGCCGTTTCGTTACCTCGTCGCGGCCGGTCATCGCCTCGCCGCCACGTCCGCTGCCCGCACAGGTCCGAACGAGTTGCTCCAGGAGTTCCTGACGAACGTCGCGACCGCGGCGATCTGATCGTCATCGAGCGCCCCGCCGAAAGGCGGCATGCCGTGGTCCTCGCGTCCGAAGAGGATGGTCGAGACGATGACCTCTACGTCGCCCACGTTGGGGTTGCCGTCCAGCGCAGGGCCGACCAGGCCCTGCCCTTCGTTGCCGTGGCAGCTGGCACAGTTCGCCGCGAAGAGGTCGGCGCCTAGTTGCATCACGGCCGTGTCCGGCTCGGTGGCCTGAGCTGGGGCGGCCTCGGCTTCTGCGTCTTCCTCCTCCGGCAGGTCCGTCGGCAGGCGGACCCCGCTCGAGCTGATCAGGTAGAAGACGTCGCCGAGGGTCTGACCGTATGTGTCGCCGGGCTCGGTGTCCCTGGCGTGGTAGTAGAGAGGCCACCCCGCGAACGTCACCTGGTAGCTCCCGTCCCGTCTGACCGTGGTGCCAAGCAACGATTCCACTACCCCGGGCCCGCCTGTCACGTCGCGCGAGGCGACCGTGTAGGGAGGCCAGTTGACCTCACACTGCCCGTAGCAGGTGCTCACGTTGGCGGCGTCGCGCAGGTAGATGTAGAGGCTCATGCCGGCCGGGTCGGTGAGGTAGTCGGCTCTCGTGCCGACCGTCACGGTTGGCCCTCCCGCCTCCTGTGCCAGACCGATCGCGGCCACTACACACGCGGCAAGCGTCAACAACATCTGTCTCGAGATCGCGACCAACTCCTCTCGCGGTCGCTGGCGCGACCGATGACTGAAGGTCGGGCGCCAGGTAAGAGGACGGCGTCCGCGGTCCGACCCTAGCACCGAGCCTCATGAAGCTCTACTCGGCATCTACCCCCGAACTGCGCCGTCTGACAAACGCTCTATCTGGGGGCAGCGCAAGAAGTGCTCGCGCCGGAGGGCTCGGCTGCGGCACCCGGCGGCAAGACGGCGGCCACGCGCGCCAACGCGGTAAGCCGAGAGAGCTCGACGCCGTACGTCGCTTCCGGGTCCGGCGCCACTAGGTACAGGTCCTGCCTCAGTTGGTGGTCGGCACCGAAGCGAGCTTGCGGCTTTCCGAGGCCCGCCATGTTCGGGAGATCTGGGGCTCCGTCTGCACCGAACCCCTCAGCCGCGATCAACACGGCCGCGAAGGCGGCCCATCCGCTGGATTCGAGCGGGGCGCCCCAACGTCCGCCGAACCTCTCGTTGACAGCGCCCGCCGCACCACCTTCAAGGCTCGGGTCCCATAACGCCACGCGCGTCAGGCCGGCTCCCGTCAGGTTGACTTCCGCCGCCAGGAAGTCGCGGGTCTGCGTGACCTGGTGGGGGAACGGCACGACCAGGAGGCCCGCTGCGAACCCGTTCGCCTGAGCGACGAAGGGGATCTGGTCGCGGGGGCCAAGGAGCAGCATGATCGCGGTGGCGCCGGCGCTCTCGGCAGCGGAGACCACGTCCCGGTACAGAGCCTGGCCGGCCACCGTGCTGGCGTCGCCCACCACGTCGGCGCCGGCACCTCGGACGATTTCGAGAGCCAGGTCGCGCAGAGCACGCCCAGACTCCGACTCCTCGTGGATCACGTACCAACGCTGCTCGCCGGCGCCTTCCACCATCGCTCCGAGGTACATGGCGCTGCTGGCCTCCACGCTGAATGTATGCGGGAAGCACAACGGTGAGCGCAGGGACTGCGCGCTCGATCCTATGTTCAGGAACGGGATGCCACTCTGCTCCGCCACCTCCGCGAGGGCGAGAGCCTGCTCGTCGTTGATCCCGCCCACCAGGGCACTTGCGCCCGCCGCGGCGAGGCGCTGGGCGGCGCGCTCCGCGGCCTCCACGCTGGGAGCGCTGGCCACCAACACGGCTACCGGGTCGCCGGGACCGGCGGCTAGTAGGCTCTCCGCGAGCAAGGCCCCGCGCCTGGCCGACTCCCCCACCAGCTCGTACAGCGACGCCTCGAGGGTGGGAACGCCCAAGAGTGTCGGGGTTACCACGCCCACCTTGGCTCTGGCGGCAGGCGCCTCGTTTACCACCGGCTCCACGCTCGGCAGCAGCGGCACCCCGTGCTCGGTTAGCACTGCCTGGATCTCGTCCCAACGGGCGGCGATGGCGCCGTCCAACGCGTCGCGCAAGGAAGTGTCACCGGGTCTCACGGCCATCGCGATGGGCAGGACCATTGACCCGAACGGGAGGTCCACCTCCGGTTGGACTGGCGTCAGTTTCAGGGGCGTGCCGGACCGGGCGGCGTAGTAAGCGGCCACCGGGCCCCAGACCACCCCGACGTCCAGGTCACCCGCGGCCACGGCGGCCACGACACGGCCGTGCTCGGTGAGCGGCGGCGCGAGCACGACGTTGGCCGCCAACCCGCGGCCTAGCAAGGCGTTGTGCGGTGGGATGCCCACGTTCTGGACGCCAATGCGCAGCGTCGACAGGCGCGGGTCATCGAGCGTCGAGACGTCGAGGCCGCTGTCGGCTCTCTCCACGAACACGTATGGGCTGCGATAATAGGTGACGGTGTTGAGGAGCTCCTCGAAGCCGTCTGGCACGCCGAGCAGGACGTCGCACCGGCCCTCGCCCAGCTGTGAGGACACCATCGTGGCGTCCTGGTACCACCAACCGTACGTCAGGTCCGCCTCCAGCTCGTCAGCGACGATCTCGGCGATCTGGTTCTCGAAGCCAGCGCCGCTCTCGTCCGCGAACGGGAGACTGTCGCCGTAGCCGCAGACACGGAGCTCCCACGCTCCCGCTCGCGCCTGTGCCACGAACGCGAACGCGGCCACGGTCGCGATGACCATGACCGCGCGCGCCGCAGCCCCCGCCATGTAGAACCACCATACCGAGCGGGGCTCCACGTCCGGGCCGCCTATCAATCCAAGAAGTCCCGCAGCTTGCGCGTGCGGCTCTCGTGGTACTTCAGCTTGCGCAGCGCCTTGTTCTCGATCTGGCGGATGCGCTCGCGCGTCACGCCGAAGTGGCTGCCCACCTCTTCCAGCGTGTGCTCGCGGCCGTCCACCAGGCCCTTGCGGAGCTTGAGGACCATGGCCTCGCGCTCGTTGAGCTTGTTGAGCGCCTCTTCGAGCTCCTCCGAGAGGATGATCTTGCTGGCCTCGTCCACCGGCGACTCGATGTTCTCGTCGGGGATGAAGTCGCCGTAGAAGCTGTCCTCCTCGTCGCCGATGGGCGTCTCGAGCGAGAACGGCTCGCGCGTGAGCTTGAACGCCTCTTCCACCTTCTCGGCGTTCCAGTCCGGACCCATGGCGTCGGCGATCTCCGCGTACGTGGGCTCGCGCGAGAGCTCCTGCTGCAGCCGGCGGCTGGCGCGCGTGAGCTTGTTGATCGTCTCGACCATGTGCACGGGGATGCGGATGGTGCGCGACTGGTCTGCGATGGCGCGGTTGATGGCCTGACGGATCCACCAGGTCGCGTAGGTCGAGAACTTGTAGCGCCTGCGGTACTCGAACTTCTCGACCGCGCGGATCAGGCCCTGGTTGCCCTCCTGGATGAGGTCGAGGAAGCTCATGCCGCGGCCGTTGTACTTCTTCGCGATTGACACGACGAGGCGCAGGTTGGCTTCGATGAGGTGCCTGCGCGCCAGCTCCCCGTCTTCGACGATGCGCTGCTGGCGGCGGCGTTCTCGCTCCTCGAGCTGGTCGGCCTGCTCCTCGAGCCGCTTCTTGGCGGCCTCGCCCTCCTCGATGCGGCGGGCGAGGTCGATCTCCTCTTCGAGGGTGAGCAGCTTGACGCGACCGATCTCCTGCAGGTACTGCCTGACGGGGTCGTTGGTCTTGACGCGGGCGTCCGCCATCGCCTCGGCACGGGCCTCGAGCTCCTCGCGGTCCAGCTCCTCGCCGTCCTCGAGGTCTTCCTCGTCCAGCTCCTCTTCGTCGAGCATCTCGTCATCGGCCAGGTCGGCGACGAGGATGCCGCGCTTCTCGAGGGCCTCCATGAGGTCCTCGAAGTTCTGCTCCTCCGGGTCCAGCTCCAGGCTCTCGACGGCGCGCCTGAAGGCATCCGCGATCTCCTCGCTGTCCAGCTGGCCCTGCTCGGTGCCGCGCTCGAACAGCGTCTGGATGGGCTCGGTGCTCAGCCAGGCGGCGCCGGCAGCGGCCTGCGGTTGCTCGTCCTTCGGCTGAGATCCCTTGGCAGGCGCCTCATTGCCATGCTTGGTGGAGTCCTTGCGCTTGTTGGCAGCGTCCTTGCCGGAGGCCTTGGCGGCCTTCTGCGCGGGCCTGGCGGCCGTCTTCGCGGCGCCGTCCTTGGCCGCGGCCGCCTTCGTCTCCCCGTTCTTGCCGCCGGCGGCCTTCGTTCCGGCCCCCGCGCCGGCATTGCCGGTCTCAGTCTTCTTCGCGGCCGCCTTCTTCGTGTCCGCGCCCTTGCTGTCCGTCTTCTTCGCCTCGGCCTTCTTCGCCGCCGGCTTGGTGGCAGAAGCCTTCTTCGCCACGGTCGTCTTCGCGCTCGTCTTGGCGCCGGCCGGCGCCGTCGTCTTCGCGGTCTTCTTCGCGCCGGTCGGCGTGCCCGCCTTGCTCGCGGCGCTAACCGCGCCTTCCGCGGCAGCCGCTGCTACGGAGGCCTCTTCGAGCCTGGTCTCGCTGGTCTTCGCCACCTTTTCTCCTCTGCACGTGAAAGCGACCGCCCTCCACCGAGGCGGCGCAACTGCTTCGTCCCCAGGCCCGGCACACCCGGACCCGATCTAGGCGCTCACTCAGCGGGGGACTTAGCGTGTGCCGTGGCCCAGCGGGCCCTGCCCCGGGAAGCGCGCAAAGAAAGACATTAGCACGTCGGGTCGGGGCAGTGGGGAACTGGGCATACGTGGGAAGCCCTCCAGGCGACGAGCCGATCTTTGACGGAGGCCGGGTTTCCGGCACCAGCAGTCTGCCCGCTAGGTCGTCTGACCCATCCCCGGCATACCTGTTCAGAGCCAAACCTGGGCCGAATCGACCAGACCACGGTTCCCGTGCGAAGCGCATGAACCGGTCTCGGATATATGCTGCGCTCCTCCCAAGTCAGTTGGGTCCTTTTCGGGTTGCCTGGGACAAACGTCCCGATATACGATTCGGCCGTCGATGCTCCGGGCTTCCCGATCGGCACGATCCGGAGGAACCCGTCAGGCACGACAGCCGCCGAGATCAGTGGCCTGACGGCCACTCGAGCGTAGTCAATCAACGTCGACTGCGTCCGCCTAACACCTCAGCGCGCCTACTCGAAAGGCGGAGACAACTTGAAGACCGCATCATCCCGAACCATCGCTCTTGCGGCAGTCGTGATCGCACTGGTGGCGGGGTACGTGCTCGCCCAGCAGGCGACCGCCACGCTCGGCCTCGCCCACGACGAGAGGTGGGGCGACCATCTGGTCGACTCTGCCGGCCACAGCCTCTACCTCTACGTCTTGGACGAGGACGGCACCAGCGCCTGCGTAGACGCCTGCACCAACAACTGGCCACCTCTGACCGTGGATGCCGGCATAGACCCCACTGCCGGCGAGGGACTTGACGCGGCGCTCGTCGGCACCGCTGAACGCCCCGACGGCACCCTCCAGGTCACGTACGGCGGCCACCCGCTCTACACCTTCAGGCGGGACGCAGAGCCCGGGCAGACGAGGGGCCA
>DASVCK010000036.1:0-10173 GCA_036381675.1 Trueperaceae bacterium
CGTAGAACCGCGGGTCGAAGGGCGAGTCGGCGCTCAGGCCCACCCCGCGCTCGTGGAGGACCTCGAACCACCGCCTCAAAAGCGCCGCGACGTGGCCCCGCCGCCTCTCCGTGGGCGCCGTGGCGACGGCCGCCAGGCCGCCCAGGCCCTGACGTGTCCCGCCCACGTAGGCGGTGAATGGCCACATGGTGGCCACGCTCGCGAGCTTGCCGTCCTCGAACGTCCCGAGGATGTACGCCAGGTTGCGCTCGAGGAACTCGCGGTGGTCCTGGCTCATCGGGTGCCCGAACGCGAACGAGCGGATGGGCATGGCGGCGTCGATGTCTTCGTTGGCGAGGAAGCGGACCTCACGCACGGTACGTGCTCACTCCTTCGTGAAGGGGAGGTGGGGTGCCCGCTCCACGGCGGTGCGCAGCACCATGATCGTCTCGGTGCGCTCAACGCCGTCGAGCATGAACATCCTGTCGAGGAGATCATCGAGCTCGGCGGTGGAGCTGGCCCTTACCTTCGCCATGAAGGAGTAGACCCCGGCCACGGAGTAGACGGCCTCCACTTCTGGCAGCGCCGCCAGGCGGTCGACGAGCTGCTTGGCCGGCTTGCGGGGTTGTGGCGCGATCATCACGAAGGCGGTCACGTTGAGACCCACGGCCTCGGGGTCGAGGGTCGCTCTGAAGCCTCTGATCACGCCCGCTTGCTCGAGCTTGCGCACGCGCTCGCCCACGGCCGGAGCCGACAGGCCCACGGCCTTCGCGAGGCTGGCGTGGCTGGCTCGCCCGTCCTCGCGCAGCAGCTCGAGAAGGCGCTGGTCGACGGCGTCGAACTGCATGCTGAGCGAATCTAGCACGGGGGAGAAGCGCCCCCGGCCCTTGCTATCGTTGCCGCGTGCGCATCCTGTTCGTCGGCGACGTCTTCGCCACTCCCGGCATGAGAGCGGCCACCGCGTTCATAGCGGAGCGGCGCGACGATTACGATCTGGTCGTCGTCAACGGCGAGAACGCTGCCGGGGGCTTCGGGATCACGCGACGCCATCTCGAGCAGCTGCTTGATGCCGGCGCGGACGTCGTAACGCTCGGCAATCACGCCTTCGATCAGGGCGAGGTCCTGGACATGCTCGAGGAGACGACCCGCCTTTTGCGGCCTGCCAACCTGCCCATTGGCACACCTGGCATGGGGCACAGCGTCGTGCAGACCAGGTCGGGCGAGAGGGTCGTGGTGGTCCAGGTGATGGGCCGGATCTTCATGGATCCGATCGACGACCCGTTCAGGGCGATGGACGAGGTGCTCGAACTGGCCCCGGCCGGCGTGCCCGTCGTCGTCGACTTCCACGCCGAGGCAACCAGCGAGAAGAAGGTCATGCTGCACCATCTGGCCGGCCGCGTCGCCCTGCTGGTGGGCACACACACGCATGTGCAGACGGCCGACGAGACCGTCTACAAGGGCACGGCCTACATCACCGACGTGGGCATGACGGGCGTGCAGGGCTCCTCCATCGGCATGCGCTACGAGGACGTGTTCCACCGTCTCGTCACCAAGCTGCCGCGGCGCTACCGCCCCGCCGAGGGCCCGGTCACGGTGTGCGCCGTCGCTGTGGAGTTGAGCGGCACCCGTGCAGCCGCGATCGAGCGGTTGTGGGTGCCGCAGACGCTCGCGTCGGCTATCGAGGCCGGCACGCCATGAGCGACCCGGCGGCCAGGGTCAAGCCGGCCTTCGGCAACGAGGCCGAGGGCGGCTTCGAGCGCCTGAGCGCGGACGTCGACTTCCTCGGCACCTGTCTTGGCGACGTGCTGAGGGAGCAGGAGGGGGCTCGGCTCTTCGAGCTGGTCGAACGGGTGAGGGGCCTCACCAAGACCATACGCGCCGGCGACGAGGACTCCCGCCGGCGGGAGCGCGCCGAGCTGGCCGCTGTGCTCCAGGGGCTCGACACCGCCACCGCCGAGAAGCTCGTGCGCGCCTTCACCGTGTACTTCCAGCTCGTGAACCTCGCGGAGGAGGTCCACCGCGTGCGAGTCAACCGCGAGCGCGGCGTGACCGCGTCGGTGGACGCCCCGCGTGGCGAGAGCATCGCGGCCGCGGTGAAGGCGCTGAAGGACCAGGGTTGGTCAGCCGCCGAGGCGCGGCGGTTCGTCGAGGGCCTAGACGTGCAGCTCACGGTGACGGCCCACCCCACCGAGGTCAAGCGGTACACGGTCAGGTTGAAGCTCGAGCGGGTCTCCGCGGCGCTGAGGCAGCTCGGCGAGAGGCGTCTGGCGCCATCGGACAGGCAGGCGCTGGTGGACGCTATCTACGCTGAGGTCACGGCGCTGTGGCTCACGCGCGAGGCCAACGAGGACCGGCCTTCGGTCCTCGACGAGGTGAAGAGCGCCCTGTACTACTACCGGCGGTCGCTCCTCGACGCGGTGCCCAGGCTCATGCGCGACGTCGATGAGGCGCTGGCCACGTACTACGGCACGGAGGCGCTGCCCATGGGCGCTCTCGAGCCCATCGTCAGGTTCAGGTCCTGGATCGGCGGCGACCGCGACGGCAACCCGTACGTCACGCCCCAGGTGACGCGCGAGGCGTACGAGCTGCAGCGGGGCGTGGCGCTCGAGCGGTACCTCGAGGACATGGACCTGCTGGTGCAGCGCCTGTCGCAGCACGAGGACCGCGTTGTGCTCACGGGCCGCTTCCGGGATGACCTGGCCGAGCTGGACGAACGCTACGGCGAGAGCACCCGGTTCCCGCGCGAGCCGTTCCGCCGCAAGCTCGAGCACATGCACCGTTTCCTCAGGGCGGAGCGGGCCGGCGAGAGAGCCTACCCGGGGGGCCCGGACGGGTACGTCGGTGACCTCGAGCTGGTGGAGCACACCCTCGCGTCAACACATGCCGGCCGACTGGCGGAGGCGTTCGTGCGCCCTTCCCGCTACCGGGCGGACGCTTTCGGGTTCGTGCTGGCGCCGCTTGACCTGCGTGAGCACTCCTCCAAGCACGAGCTGGCGGTGGCTGACCTGCTCGCCTACGGCGGCGTCGCAGAGGACTACGCAGCGCTGCCGGAGCCCGAGCGGGTGAGCCTGCTGTCGCGCGAGCTGGCGACGCCCCGGCCGCTGGCGCCATCGTGGGCGCGGCTGGGCGAGGAGGCAACACGCGCCCTGGACTCGCTGAAGGTGCTCAGGGAGGTCAAGGAGCGCTACGGCTCGGAGGCCGTGGGAGCCACGATCGTGAGCTTCACGAACGGCGCTTCCGACGTCCTCGAGGCGCTCCTGCTGGCCAAGGAGGCCGGCATCCCTGACATCGACGCGACGCCGCTGTTCGAGACCCTCGATGACCTGGAGCGCGCGCCCGAGGTCATGCGGTCCCTGTTCGAGACCCCCGTCTACCGCGAGCACGTGGGCAGGCGGGGCGTGCAAGAGGTCATGATCGGCTACTCCGACTCGAACAAGGACGTCGGCTTCCTCAGCGCCAACTGGGCGCTCTACCAGGCGCAGGAGGGGCTGGCGACCGTGGCGCAGGCGGCCGGGGTGCCGCTGAGGCTGTTCCACGGACGCGGCACCAGCATCGGCCGCGGCGGTGGCCCGGCCGGACAGGCGATCCTGGCCCAGCCGCCGGGCTCGTTGGGCGGGCGCATGCGCATGACGGAGCAGGGCGAGGCGCTGTCGGACCGCTACGCCGATCCCGACCTGGCTCACCGCCACTTGGAGCAGGTCGTGCACGCGTTCATACAGTCCTCGGCCCGTGACGCCCGTGACGTCGACGAACTGGATCCCCGCTTCCGGGAGGCCGCGCAGGAGGCGGCGGACGCCAGCCGCGAGAGCTACCGGCGCCTCGTGGACGCCGACGGCTTCTTCGAGTTCTTCACGGCCGTGACCCCCATCGAGGAGATCAGCCGCCTGAACGTGGGGTCGCGGCCGGCGAGCCGTGGCAAGGGCGGCTCGCGCGAGGACCTGAGGGCGATCCCGTGGGTGTTCGCGTGGACGCAATGTCGGGCGAACGTGCCCGGCTGGTACGGCATCGGCTCCGGGCTGGCGGCGCTGCCCACCGGCCTGTCCGCCGAGATGTACGAGGGCTGGCCGTTCTTCCGGGCTGTCGTCGATTTCGCGCAGATGAGCCTCGCCAAGGCCGACATGGACGTGTTCGGCAGCTACCTCACCCTGGCCGAGGAGCCACAGCGCGGCGCTTTGGGCGGGCTGATACGGGCGGAGTTCGAGCTGTCGGTGAAGCAGGTGGAGGTCGCCACCGGCGCTCCGCTACTCGCCGGCGACGGCGTGCTGGCCCGTTCGATCGCGCTGCGCAACCCGTACGTCGACCCGATCAGCCACCTCCAGGTCGAGCTGCTCAGGCGCCTGCGAGCGTCATCCCAGGACTCACTGGACGAGAGATCGCTGAGTTACGCTGTCTTGGTTTCGCTGATCGGCATCTCAGCGGGCATGCGGACGACCGGCTGACGTTAGCTCTTTCACATCCACCACAGCACTCATGGCGTTCACGAGACCGGTTCGTAGCCTCTTAGCCGAGGCTCATGAGGAGTGTTGAATGGACATCTTGATCAGTGGGGGGCCAGTCCTCGCGGCGATCGTGCTGGTTTCCTTCTATGCCGTGTACATCTTCTTCTACCGGTTCTTCCGGCTGCGCAACGAGCGCACCGACACTGCGGAGCTCATGATGAAGGTGAACGCCGCCGTGCGCGAGCGTGACCTGGAGCTTGCCTTGGCCGCGTGCGAAGAGCACGGCGGTCCGGTGGCGCGCGTGCTTGGCGCCGCGTTGATCAAGCTGCCCTACGGCAGGCCCGCAGTCGAGGCTGCCTTCCAGGAAGCCAGCATCCAGGAGGAACAGACGCTGGCCCGAGGCTTGCGCCCGCTGGCGACGATCGCTCAGGTGGCACCCATGCTGGGCCTGCTCGGCACCGTCACGGGCATGATCATCGCCTTCGGGCAGATCTCCAGGCTCGGCACCGGTGATCCTTCCGTAGTAGCGAACGGCGTCGGTCAGGCGCTCGTCACGACCGCGGCCGGGCTCATCGTCGCTATCCCTGTCATCATGGGGCACTCGTTCCTCTCGAGCCGTGTGGAAGCCATCCTCGTCGACATAGACCGCCGTCGCGAGGAGCTGATGGGCAACATCGCGCAGGCCGTGGCCAGCCGCCGCGAGGAGTCGCATCCCGAGCGCGTCAGCAAGCCGACCGTGCGCGAGCCCAGCTCCCCGCACGAGGTCAGGGCGCAGGCGGCGTTCAGGGACGATGACGAGACCCCGAGACGCGTCGCCGCCGACCTGACGCCCAACACCTGAGATGACCGCGAGCAGCCGCAACAGGAGAAGGTCGCTCTCGACCAACGCCACCATCGACCTGACGCCCATGGTCGACGTCGTCTTCCTGCTCATCATCTTCTTCATGCTCACGACGACCTTCATCACCGTCGAGTCGGGCCTGCCCGTCGACCTCCCGGAGGCTCAGACGGCGACCTCTTCGCCCAGCGAGCTGCCCACGGTGACCATCAACGGCCTGGGTGAGGTCTTCTTCGGCGGTGCTCAGGTATCCGAGGCCGAGCTGCCGGCCATGGTGCGCCAGGCGCTCCAGCAAAGCGGCCAGACCGCCGTGGTGCTGAGGGCCGACAGCTCGTCGCAGCACGGCCAGGCCGTGCGCGTCATGGACCTTCTGCGCCAGGCTGGGGCCGAGCGCATAGTCATCGCAACAGGCGGTTGATCTAGAGGATGGCGGCGTACGGGGTCAAGCGGTTCTACGAGGACAGGGACAAGCGGCGCGCGGCGCTGCTGTCCGTGTTCCTCCACCTGGCCGCCCTGCTTCTGATCGTCTGGATCGTCTCGAGGCCGCAGCCCGAGCCGCTGCCCACGTTCATCGTCATAGACGTTGGCACGCCCGCGTTCGCCGAGGAGTACACGGAGGCCGCCACCGCCGAGGCGCCCACGGTCCAGACACCCGAGCCGCAGGTCGCCTCCACCGAGGCCGGCGACCCGCAGGCCATGAGCGCGCCGCAGGAGCAGACGACGGCCGAGGAAGTGCAGACCGTCACCGAGCAACCGCCCGCCCCGCAGGCGCCGCCCGCCGCGGCTGCCACGCCCGAGGTCGCTCCCGTCCAGCCCGCCGAGGTGACGCCCCCACCGCCTCAGCTGCAGGAGCTGGCGGCCGAGGCGCCACAGCTGCCCGTCGCCGAGGCACCCGCCAGCCAGCTGCCCGAGGTCGAGCTGGAGGTGCTCCAGAACCGTCAGATCGCGGCGCCCGTGACGATCCCGGAACCGCAGGTGCAGGCCCAGGTCGCCGAGTCGCGTTCCCTGGCCCTGGCGCCGGCCGCCAGCGTCGCGCAGGCTCGCGATTTGACCTCTCCGGATGCCACGGCGAGCGTCGCCAAGCCGGTGCAGTTGCAGGCACCCACCGCCGCAGCCCAGGTCTCGTCCGCGGTGGCCGTCACGAGCCCACAGGTGAGCGCCTCCGTGGCGCAGGCCGTGCCCCTCGACGCTCCGCAGATGAGCGCGTCCGTGGCCAACTCCGTCAGCCTCTCCACCCAGGGCGTGGCGGCCAGCGTGTCCGGCACGCGGCGCCTCGCGCCGCCGGCCGTCAGCGCGGTCGTCGGCCAGGCCGTAGCGCTCGATGTATCGCCCACCGTTCAGGTGGCACGTCCCCGCCCGCTGGCCGTGCCTCAGCTGAGGGCCGAGGTCACGGGGCCCCAGGCGCCGGGTGCGCCCAGCACGGCCGGCGCTCAGGCGGGCGCGACTGACATCCGGGCGACCGTGGAGTCGCCCAGGGCTCCCGGTGGGAACGCCCTCGACCCTGGACAGGCCGGCCCGCCCGACCCGAACGCCACGGCCGCGGCCCGCGGGCTGGCCGGCGGCCCTGACGGCGTGGGCGCCGGTGACGGGGCCAGGCAGCCGCCCGCCCGGCCCGCCATGAGCCAGCAGCGCGACCGCGCGCTGGCCGTCGTCATCGACAACGCCAACGGCTACCCGCAGAGCGGGCTGGCCCAGGCCAGCCTCGTCGTCGAGATGCCCGTCGAGGGCGGCATCACGCGCCTGCTCGCGTTCTTCGACGCCCAGGACCCTCAGCGCGTCGGTCCGGTGCGCAGCGCCAGACCCTACTTCGTCGAGCTGGCGCAACGGAGCGAGGCGGTGCTGGTGCACGACGGCGGCTCGCCCGACGCCATGGTCGCGATCGCGGGAGCCGAGCTGCCGACGCTGAACGCCTACACCTCGGGCGATCTCTTCGCCCGGGCGGGGGAGAGGTCCGCTCCCTATAACCTCTACTCCTTGGGCAGCGATCTGAGGGCGGCCGTGCGGACCATCGTCCCCGAACGGGTGCGCCTGGTCGCCAACGCGATCTACAGCCCGGCCCCGGACGCCCGCGACGTCTCCGAGGTGAGCGTCAGCTACGGCGCGTATACGAGCGGCTTCCGCTTCAACGAGCTCACGGCGCGCTACCGCTGGGTTCGCGCCGGGGACCCCGCCGTGCAGCCGGACGGCCAGGTACTCGAGACCCAGGCCGTGCTGGTTGGGAGCATCCAGGCCGTGCCAATCCCCGATGACGACGCGGGCAGGCTCTACATCCCGGTGCGTTCAGGGCCGGCGACCCTGTACCTGAACGGCAAGGCCGTGGACGGAACGTGGGACGTCGTGGACGGCTCCGGGATCACCTTCATCTCCGACAGCGGCCAGCGCGTGGACCTGGCCAAGCTGCGTACCTGGGCCGTGCTCAGCCCCAACTACGAGACGCGAACCGAGCGACCGGCAGCCGCCGAGTAGATCGGCTTCGAGCCGCAGCCGATAGACCCTGTCGTGCCCGCCCGCGGCCGGGGACTTGACAGCGCGGGCCGCGAGGTCTAACTTAACTAACAAGTTAGATAACGAGGAGGTCAAATACTGATGCCCGCCGCCGACCAACTGAGCCTCGCGTTCGCCGCCTTGGCGGACCCAACGCGGAGAGCCATCCTCACGCGTCTCGCACGCGGGGAGGCCACCGTTAACGAGTTGGCCGAGCCGTTCGACATCAGCCTTCCCGCCATCTCCCGTCACCTCAAGGTGCTAGAGCGCGCCGGCCTCATCTCGCGTGGCCGCGTCGCCCAGAGCAGGCCATGCCGGCTGGAGCCGCAGACCCTGGACGAGGTAGGTCACTGGCTCAGGGGCCAGCGCGAAGCCTGGGAGGAGAGCATGGACAGGCTGGACCGTCTCCTGAGGACCGCCGGCGACCTCCCCAACTAGGCCGCCCAGAGTCCGCTGCAAGCCTAAGAAGGGAAGCAGACATGACAGACACAGTCACACCATCTACCGAGCACGAGTTGGTCCTGGAACGAGTCTTCGACGCCACCCCTGACCGAATCTTCCGCGCCTGGACCGACCCGGAGATCCTCAAGAAGTGGTTCGCACCCAAGCCGTACACCACGCCGAGCGCGCAGATGGACGTGCGGCCGGGCGGCAGCAGCACGATCGTGATGCGCGACCCTGACGGCAACGACTTCCCCAACAGGGGCGTGTACCTAGATATCGTGCCCAACCGTCGCATCGTCTCCACCGACGCCTACGTCTCTGCCTGGACCCCGTCAGAGCGGCCGTTCATGACCATGGACCTCAACTTCGAGGACATCGGCGGAGGCAAGACCAGAGCCGTGTACCGCATCAAGCACTGGACGAAGGAAGCCTACGACCAGCACGTGCAGATGGGCTTCTACGAGGGCTGGGGCATCTGCGCCGACCAGCTGGTGGAGCTGCTGGCCTCGGGCGAGGCCTGAGCCCAGGACCACGGCGACTCTCGGGACCGCCGGTATGCGCTGCGGCGGTCCCGAGCCGTCTGTAACGGTCCCTGCGTAGTCAGTTGACGGTCGCCAGACCGTGTCTAGCGTTGTGCGGCCTCCTGCGTGGCCGCCCCCGGCCCCTCGGGCATCCAAGCGCTGTCCTCTTCGAACAGCTCGCGCAGCCGCCTCTCGTTCTCGGCCGAGAGGTTGGTGCTGATCAACTCCGGCTCGAGCGGGCGGATGCTCTCCGCGACCCGGTCGGGCGCCTGGGTGCTCGCCAGCATGACGAGCGCCGACGTGCCGGGCGTGACCTTCTCGCGCATGCTCGCTATGAAGTCGTCGTCTATCCCGATGTCAGACAGAGCCCCGCCGATCGCCCCGGCCGCCGCGCCCACGGCCGCGCCCAGCAGGGGGACGAGGAATATCAGCCCGATGAGGGTGCCCCAGAACGTGCCGCCGAGCGCGCCGGCCCCCACCAGGTTGAGGGCCTGCCTCACGCGCGGCGCCTGCCTGTCGGCGGGCCACGAGATCACGGCCGCGTCCATCACGCGTATCAGCTCCCGGGCCTGAAGACCCCTCAGGGTGTCGAGAGCCTGGGCCGCCTTATCGGGGCCTTCGAACCTCCAGACGGTGAGCGAGGTCATGTGCCACCTCCAACGACTCCGAGGGTACGCGCACGCCATGAGAGCGCCCGGCGACCACTGGAAGGCGACGATGGGGTGACCTTAGATTGGCGGCGTGGACCCATACGCTTACGCGGGCGAGCCCGGCGCCGACCGCACAGCAGACGTGGCCGCCCGGATGGACCAGCTGCTAGCGGGCCTGGGCGAGGAGATGGCACGTCGCGGCGGGGCGCACGAGTCGCTGGTGCCGCCTTCCGACCCGACAGGCGGGGGCGGGCGCCGGCCGGGCGGTCCGGGCTTCACGATCGACCCCGGAGTGCTGCAGGCCGTCGTACCCAGCGTCGCCGAGACGTTCAGGGCGCCGCTGGAGGAGACATGCGCCCAGTTCGAGATCACCACGCCGCTCCGGCTCGCCCACTTCCTGGCGCAGACCGCGCACGAGTCCGCGCGCTACACCGCCCTTGTCGA
The DNA here is from genome assembly GCA_036381675.1 of Trueperaceae bacterium. Classification (GTDB taxonomy): domain Bacteria; phylum Deinococcota; class Deinococci; order Deinococcales; family Trueperaceae; genus DASRWD01. The sequence goes on from DASVCK010000036.1 coordinate 9,800, forward strand.
GAACCTCAACTACGGCGCGCCCGGGTTGCTGGCCACCTGGCCGAGCCGTTTCGACGAGAAGAGCGCCGCCAACTACGCGCGCCAGCCTGAGCGCATAGCGAACAAGGTCTACGCCGACCGGATGGGCAACGGGCCGGAGAGCTCCGGTGACGGGTGGCGCTTCCGTGGGCGCGGCATCCTGCAGGTGACGGGACGCGCTAGTTACCGGGCCATCGGCGAGGCGCTGGGCGTGGACCTAGAGGCCGAGCCCGACCAGCTGCAGACCCCGCGTCTGGCCGCCCTGGCCGCGGGCTGGTACTGGGGCGCACGCGGCATCAACGCGCTGTGCGACAGGGACGACGCCGTCGCCGTGACGGAGGCCGTCAACGGTGGGC
>DASVCK010000037.1:0-4054 GCA_036381675.1 Trueperaceae bacterium
CCGCCCTTCCGGCGAGACCAATACACCCTTGCTGCTGTATGTACCGACGTCGATGCCTAGCAGTAGGTCGCCCATACGTCTCCGGTCGCGCCTCCCGTACGCCAGATCGGACCGCTCGCTCACGTCAGCGACGCACAGGGATCATGCACTCTCTCGGTCGGACTACAAACTACATTGGCTCCTGCTACGCCGCATAGTCAGTCAGGAACTCGATCAGCACGCTCTCCAGCAGCGGTGACGCCAGCAAATCGTAGTGCGTCGTCCGCGGCAGCACGGCGAGTCCCGAACGCGACAGGCCCTTGCCCTCCAGTCCACCATCCCACCGACCCCCGCCCAAAAGGGCGAACATCTCCGAGGCGTGAACGGGTGAGAGACTGTCACCGTCACCGAGCGCGATGAGGGCCGGCATCTCCAGCGCCCGCACCTGCTCGGTCCAGTCGTACTCGTGGCGTCCGAGGAGCGCGCCGAGCTTGTCCAGCAACTCAGGGAAGTCCTCTGGCCTGGGTGCGATCTCGGCGTGATCGCGGTACAGGGAGCTCTCCTTCACGGCCGGCCACTGATGCGACCCGGTCGCGCGGAAGTTGGCGAGGACGTCGGGATGCCAGCCGTCATGACGGAAGGGAGCGCTCAGAACGGCCAGCCGCGCCACAAGTCGGGGGTGCCTAAAGGCGAGTTGCAGCGCCGCGCCGCCGCCCATGGAGTAGCCCACGACGGCCGCCGGGCCGGCCCCCACGTGATCGAGAACGGCAGCGCAGTCATCGGCGAAGCGCTCGTAACTGAACGGCTCGTCACGGTCCGCCGTGCGGCCATGGCCCTGCAGGTCGATGCATACGGCGGCGTGACTGCGCGTGATCGCGGGCAACAGACCTGAGAACTGGCGCGTCGATCCGAACGCCCCGTGAATCAGCAGCGCCGGCGGCCCGTCGCCCCAGACCTCGTAGTAGACGTCGGTGCCGTGCACCGGCACGAAGCCCGAGCGGGCGGGCGTCGTCACGGTCGAGTTGGAGTGCCGTTGCCGATGTCTGCCGCGTCGGTAGCGCCCGAAGAGGGCTTGAGGAACGCCTTGACCACCTTCGCCGCCACCTGTCCCTCGTTCACAAGCTCGTAGCGGCCGGTGGAGGCGGGAACCACGAACGTCTCGGCGAAGTTGAAGACCGCCTCGCCGCCGGGCGTCTTCAGCCGCACGGGACCGCCCTCCACGACGTTCAGGACGTGAGCGGAGCCGCCCGTTATCTGCTCGACGCGACCCGAGAGCTCGACCCGGTGTACGTCGTAGAAGTGGTGCTGGTGGGTGGGCAGGTGGACGAGTCGCCAGCCGTCGCCTTCACCGATCACGCGCGGCCTGGAGATCAGTTCCCTCTCCACGACCTCGCCTTGCCGTGAGAAGTCGAGGTTGTCGAACCCGCGCTCGATGTTCAGCGGCCGCGGCCTGCCCTCGAGGTCGAGGCGCAGCCAGTCGTAGAGCTTGAAGGTGAAGATGTACGGCGTCGCGCTGATCTCGAGGACCATGTTGTCGGTGCCCGAGCAGTGCACGGTGCCGTGGGGGATCAGGTAGAAGCCGTGCCGCTCGGCGTTCACTGTGCACACGTACCTCTCGACGTCCACGGGGCTGCCGTCGCGCGCGCTCGCCTCCAGCTCTCGCCTGAACTCGCTGGGGTCCACGCCCGACTGGAACCCGAGGTAGACCTTGGCGTCAGGAGCGCAGTCCACGAGGTAGTACGTCTCGTCCTGCGTGAACGGCTCGCCGAACCTCTCGCGGATGTAAGCCGGCGCAGGGTGCACCTGCAACGAGAGGTTGCCGCCGCCCATCGTGTCCAGGTAGTCGAAGCGGATCGGGAAGTCGGTACCGAAACGCGTCTCGTGCTCTCCGAGAACGCCCTTGGCGTCGTGGAACATGAGCGTGTCGAACGAGACCTCCAGTCGCTCCTCCCCGCTGGCCAGCGTGAGGCCGGCCTCGGGCGCGATCATCTCGAACGACCAGGCGTAGTTCGGGGCGTCTTCCGGCAGCCCGGGGACGATCTCCTCGAGCCAGTGTCCGCCCCACGGCCCGGGCGTGAACCAGGGGCGGGTGCGGAAGTAGCTGCGGCCCATCCTGTCCAGCGCGGCCCTCAGGTCGTCACCGGTCATGAAGCTCGGGTCGCGTGCCTCTTGACCGTCCAGCATGAGGTCGAGGCGCGACACGAGTTCCTGCTTGTGGCGGTTGAGCAGCGGCCAGTCGACGAAGTACAACCGCTTGTACACTGCCTTGGCGTCCTCCGGCGCGGCCCGGCCGAGGTTGGTGATGACTCGCGCCTTGGCCCGGTGCTGGATCGTGTCCTTCGGCAGGTCGATATACGCCAGATAAGCGTCCCAACCGGCCAGCGCCGCACCGCACCCGTAGAGGATCGAGACGCCGTTCTTTGCGGGCCGCATGGCCGCGAGCTTCTCCGCGTGGAAGAGGTCCTCCAGGCGACCGGGGCACCGCGTGCCGAAGACCGGGTCGTCGCCGCCCAGGAAGGGCTCCACGTACTCCTCGATCGCCGCGTCTGGCAGCAGCGCCTCGCCGACGTCGAACCAGGTCACGTGCACGCCTTGCTCCGCGAACCTCTCGTCCAGCGCCGCTCGCAACTCGTCCCACAGAACGCCGACGTAACCATCGATCGCGACCACCCGCTGTTCGGCCAATAGGCGAGTCAGGGCGTCCAGGTCGCGGACGATCTTGCCTGGCTCGACCGGGTACGCGGGATGGGGATCGAAGGCCCCGGCGGGGCGGAGAAGCGGGTCGGCGTACTTCGTCATTCGGTGTTCGGAACCTCCTCGAACGGGACGCGGATGAAGCGTGGGCGGTAGATGGTGGCGTCGAGGAACAGGTCCCCGAAGGTGCGGCTGTTGACGTTGTAGCTCACGACCCAGCCGCGCTCGTCCGTCAGCTGCGGGTGGGCGTGCGCGTTGTAGGTGATGAGATCGCCCTGGCCGGACTCGGGTGTGCGGTAGAGGAGCGTGCGGTTCTCCCACGGCCCTTGGGGGTCGCAAGCTGTGTAGGCGACAAGATCGGGGCTGAAGGTCGTGCTGGTGTCCATCGTCACCAGCACGTACCCGCCGTCGTGTGCGGTCACGCTGTACTCGTTGGCGACGCCGTGGAGCAGCCGGGCGCTGGCGGCAGGGTCGGTGCTCCAGTCGCTGCCGTCCCAGAACTCCCACGACCCCGTCAGACCGTCCCGGGTCACCCGAGCCAGGTGCATGTACTTGTCGTCCCCCAGGTCCTCGGTGCCGTAGACGTACGAGTGCTCGGACGTCTCCATCAGAGCGGCGCCCCAACTGACGCCGCCCTCGCCCGTCACGGGCACGATCGACTCGAGGGTCAGGTCGGGGAGGGAGACTGTGGCCAACGCGTTGCCCCGCCACTGGAACCCGAACTGGCCCGCGCCTGAGCGGCTGAAGTGCAGCAGGAAGACCCTCAGCTTGTCGCCACCCGCAGTGCTCTCCACGGTGCCGTCGTAGACCCAGTACCAGTCGTCCTTGCCGCCCGTCGGGGAGGGGAAGAAAGACGCCGGCAGCGTGGGGTCGCCGCCGTGGAGCGTCGTCAACTTCGTTCCGTCCTGCACCACGAGCGTGTTGTTGACAAGGGGCGAGAAGCGGTTGCGGCCGCCGCGGTCGTCAACGACGCCCAGGAAAGTGTCCGAGAACAGCCAGACCGTGCGGCCGTCCGGCAGCGGCACCGAGTAGGTGCTGTCCGCCCCCGTCCAGCCCGGACCACGGAGGTCGAAGAGCGCGTTCATCTCGGCGGCGGGTTGGCCGCTCTCGGGCGGCGGCAACGTCTCCGCCACCCGGCAGATCTCGTCCGACCCCTGGGCCCACCCTGCACCACCAGCGGACAAGGAGAACAGCAGCAGCGACGTCAACGCGAACCTCATCTCATCTCCAGGGTGGACACGCGAGCGCGCTCCTGGCGGCTCCATGGGCGCGGCGGTGGGCGATGCCGAAACTCCACCCTACCCCGCCCCCTCGAGCAGGTGGACGGCCGCCCCACGCAACGCGGCCGCCTCCGGTGCCTCGGCGAGCGCCAGAGGCGGCG
>DASVCK010000038.1:0-4459 GCA_036381675.1 Trueperaceae bacterium
TGCGGGGGCTCGACCTCCAGTCCGACACGTTCTCTCACCTCGGCGGCACGAACATCACCGCCACTCACGTGCTCGTGCCCAGGGACCAGGCGGACGCAGCCATGCAGCTCATAGCTGCCACGGTCACGGATTACGAGGGCGAGGAGCTCGATGACCTGATGGCGCGCCTGGAGCGCGGCGAGGCCGTCGAGGGCTTCGAACCGGACGATGGAGACGACGCTGAGCCGGCGGAGGATGACGACGAAGAAGGCCTCTGAGCGAGGCGGGGCCGCGACGCTCAGCCTGCTGGGCGCCTTCCTCATCCTGGGCCTGAAGTTCGGGGCGTACGCGGTGACGGGTTCCGTGGGGCTACTGTCCGACGCTGCCGAGTCGCTGGTGAACCTGGTGGCGGCGGTCGCCCTCATCATCGCGATCGGCGTGGCTTCCACCCCTCCCGATTACCGCCACCCCTACGGTCACGCCAAGGCCGAGTACATCTCCAGCGTGCTCGAGGCGGCACTCATCATCGTTGCCGCCGTCGTGATCGGCGTCTCCGCCGTCAGGAGGCTGCTCGACCCGCAACCCCTCGAGCAGGTCGGGCTCGGACTGGCGCTGGCCGGCGCGGCGCTCGTCTTGAACGGGCTGTTGGCGCTCCGGCTCTTCCGCGTCGCGAAGGTCACGGACTCGGCTGCACTGGAAGCGAACGCGACCCACCTCCTGACGGACGTATGGACGTCGGTGGGCACCATGGCGGGCGTGGGACTAGTGCGGCTCACAGGCTGGCTGCCCCTCGACCCCCTGGTGGCGCTGGCCGTCGCAGTCAACATCGTGTTCGCCGGTGTCCGCGTGATGCGCTCTTCCTTCTCGCGACTGCTCGACGAGCGGCTCCCCGAGTCGGAGGAGGAGAGGATCATGAGCGAGATCGACGCCGTGGACAGGGTCCTGGGCTTCCACCGTCTCAAGACGCGCCGGTCGGGCGTCGCCCGCTTCGCCGAGGTCGACGTCTTCGTGGACGGCGACATGCGGGTAGACGAGGCCCACGAGGTGGCCAGGGAGGTCGAGAGGCGCGTCAGGTCGGCGGTCGAGGACCTCGAGATGACCGTGCACGTGGAGCCCTACGAGGAGGGCGTCAGGGACGTCACGCGTAGCCCGCGCGAGGAGTACCCGCCCGAGAGCTAGGGAAGCTTGTCGGCGCCGTGGTAATGCACCGTGCGACTAGCGCCCGGTGACCCTGCCGCTACCTACCTGCGATGGCGGCGGCTTCGAGACGTGTCGGCTCGCGGGGTCCAAGTAGCGGAGTGGCGCATCCGCCCACGTGCCCGACCCAGACACACCGACGCGCGGCGTGACTTTCACGCTCCCGGGAGAGGGGCCGTCCAGCACGTAGATCTGTGGTCCGTGGAGCGGTTCCTTGTCGTGAGCGAGCGTGATGCCGAGGGCGCGGGTGAGGCGACCCGGCCCGTCGCCGCGCGCTCCCTGCGGCACGGGGACGATCGCCAGGTCCGCAGCCTCCAGCAACGGGTTGGCCGGCGAGAGCGGCTCCACACCCCGTACCAACACCGCGTGCGGCACCCCCTCGGGCTGGCACACCACGTTGAACAGGTCGTACATCCCGTAGATCAGGTAGACGTAGGCGTGGCCTGCGGGCCCGAAGAGCGTGGACGTGCGCTTGGTGAAGCCCTTCGAGGCGTGGCACGCCAGGTCGTCCTGGCCCACGTAGGCCTCCGTCTCCACGATCCTCCCCGCCCGGTACGCCGTCGAGCCCGGCTCTCGGACGAGCAGCAGCTTGCCGAGCAGGTCCGGCGCGACCTCGTCGGCCGGACGCTCGTAGAAGGCCCGCGGCAGCGGGCGCTCTGGGGGCGCAGCCGGTCTCACGGAGGCCGTCACGGCCTGGGCAGCGGGATCACGTCCACGACGTCGCCGGCCCGCACCCCGCCGGGCGGCGCCACGGCGAGGCAGTCGCCCTCCAGCAGGGACCGCGTGACGGCGGAGGACTGGTCGGAGAACGGGCTCACGCGGGCCCCGTGCTCGTCGACCTGGAGGAACCCGCGGTGGAACACCGTCTTGGCGTCGGGCTTGAGGTCGTGCGTCGCCGTCGCCCGCAAGCGGGAGCGGAAGGGCGGCGGGCTCGAGCGCCCCATGGCAGCGTCGAGGTAGGCGCGCCCGAACAGATGGAACGACACCAGGCTGGATACCGGGTTGCCCGGCAGGGCGAGAACGGGTGTGCCGCGGTAGCGGAAGAAGGTGAGCGGGCCGCCGGGCCTCGCGGATACGCGCTGGAAGACCGTCTGACCGCTCGCTTCGAGCACGCCTCTGACGGGCTCCCGCTCGCCCTTCGAGATGCCGCCGATCGTCATCACCAGATTCAGCTCTCTCGCGCCTAGGTCGTCGAGCAGGGTCGCTAGCTCGTCCGGGTCGTCCAGTACACGACCCGCCCAGGCGACCTCGTAGCCGCTCCGCGTCGCCTCGGCCACCAACGTCGGCAGGTTCGACTCGTAGATCTGGCCCGCTGCAGTGGTCATGCCCGGCTGCACCAGCTCATCCCCGGTCGAGACGATGGCCACGCGAGGCTTGAGCGCCACCGTCACCTCGACATGGCCCATGCCTGCGACGAGTCCGATCTGGACGGGCCCCAGCTCGTCGCCCGGACGCAGGTAGACCTGCCCCGCGCGCAGGTCCCTAGCCCTGGCACGCACCGCCGTCGCGCTGGCAGGGCGCGTCAGGACGACCGTACGGCCATCGTCTGAGGCGTGCTCCACGCCGAGAACGCCGACCTGCCCCTGGGAAGTGGTGGGCGGCACGAAACCGCCGGTGGCGACGTAGACGGCTTCCCCTGGGCTCAACGGCTGCAGATGCGGTAAGCCGGCGTGCGAGCGCCCCACCAGCTTCAGATGTACCGGTCTGTCTGGCGAGGCATCCGCGCTGTCCTGGACGCGACAAGCGTAGCCGTCGAGGGCAGAGTCGTCGGCAGGTGGCCGGTCCACGAGGCTGGCCAACTCCTCGCGTACCACCCGGCCGAGCGCAGCGCCGGCCCGCAGCCGCTCGGTGCCCACGGGGGCTGCGGCGCCGGCTGTCTGCAGCAGCTCGAAAGCGCGCTCCGGGGAGACGTCGTACTCGGCCATGCTCACGCTACAGAGCGGCCAACGCCTCGTTGAACGTCGGACTGGGCCGCATGGCGGCCGACGCCTTGGCTTCGTCAGGCAGGTAGTAGCCACCCAGATCAACGGGCGTGCCCTGCACCTCGAGCAGCTCGGCGGCGATGCGCTCCTCGTGCTCGGTGAGGGACTTGGCCAGCGCCTCGAACCGAGCCGCGAGGTCGCGGTCCTCGGCTTGGCTGGCGAGCTCCTGAGCCCAGTACAGCGCCAGGTAGAAGTGGCTGCCCCTGGTGTCGATTTCTCCAACCTTGCGTGATGGGGACTTGCCGCTCTCGAGGAAGCGGGCGGTGGCCCTGTCGAGGGTATCGGCGAGCACCTGGGCGCGCGGCTCGTCCATCTTCGCTGCGAGGTGCTCCAGCGAGGCGGCGAGCGCCAGGAACTCGCCCAAGGAGTCCCACCGCAGGTGGTTCTCGGCCACGAACTGCTGGACGTGCTTGGGCGCGGAGCCGCCGGCGCCGGTCTCGAAGAGGCCACCGCCGTTCATGAGCGGGACGATGGAGAGCATCTTGGCGCTGGTGCCCAGCTCTAGGATGGGGAAGAGGTCTGTCAGGTAGTCGCGCAGCACGTTGCCGGTAACCGAGATCGTGTCCTCGCCCCTACGAATCCGCTCCAGTGAGAACCGCATCGCCTCTTCGGGAGCAAGGATCCGGATGTCCAGGCCGCTGGTGTCGTGGTCCTTCAGGTAGCGCTCCACCTTGGCGATGACCTGGGCGTCGTGCGGACGGTTCCGGTCGAGCCAGAAGACGGCCGGCGCCCCCGTGGCCCGTGCGCGCTCGACGGCCAGCCTTACCCAGTCACGCACCGGAGCGTCCTTCACTGTGGACGTGCGATAGATGTCGCCATCGGCGACCGGCCTGTCGACCAGAACGTCGCCGTTGGCTGCGACGACCCGCACGGTCCCCGGCTTTTCCATCTCGAACGTCTTGTCGTGAGAGCCGTACTCCTCGGCCTTCTGCGCCATGAGCCCGACGTTCGGCACCGAGCCCATGGTGCGCGGGTCGAAGGCTCCGTTCGCCTTGCAGTCGTCGATGACGACCTGGTAGATGCCGGCGTACGAGCTGTCAGGGATGACGAACTTGGTGTCGTGCGGCTTGCCGTCGGGCCCCCACATCTGGCCGGAGTTGCGGATCGCGGCCGGCATGGAGGCGTCCACGATGACGTCGCTCGGGACGTGCAGGTTGGTGATGCCCTTATCCGAGTCCACCATCGCGAGGTCGGGTCCTGACTCCATGGCCGCCCGCAGGTCTGCCTCGATGGCGCCGCGCTCCTCCGGCGGCAACTGCGAGAGGCTGGAGTACAGCGCGCCAAGTCCGTCGTTGGGGTCG
>DASVCK010000039.1:0-12649 GCA_036381675.1 Trueperaceae bacterium
GGCCTCGCCGAGCGCCGCGGGCTCCAGACTCACCCGCCTGGTCCTCCCCTCCTTGTGACGCGAGACGAGTCCTGCTCGCTCCAGAACGTCGAGGTGCTGGGACACCCCCTGCACCGTGATGTCGAACATGGCAGCTAGGTCGCCCACGGTCGCGTCGCCCTCCGCCAGGCGCTGCACGACGGTGAAACGCACTGGGGCGCCCAAAGCCGCGAACGTGCGAGTGAGTGCCTGAGGAGCGCTTCCTATCACCGCTCCATTATTCAAGTAATCACTTGAATGTCAAGAGGCGGGACAGCGGCCCTCGCAATCGCGTTCTACGGGGACGTCACACGCCAAGCAGGCCTATGGCTCCGGACGCGACGCCCACGACCAGGCTCACCGCGCCGAGCCAGATGAGCGCGACCAGCCCGTTGGGTCGCTCGGCGCCCTTGGCGAGCACTGACAGGAAGAACCCAGCGGGCATGAGGATGGCGGCCCACAGCACCCCCGTCGAGAGCGTAGCGGCGAGTCCCGTTACGCCCGCGAGGTCGACGATCACCCGCAGGAGGATCCCGAGGATCACCAGGACGCCAGCATGGGCATGCCCACCCCCGAAGAAGCTCTTCTGGAAATTGGAGGCAGGGAAGCCGCCCTGGACCACCCGCAAGAGGAACGTCCCGCCGAAAGCGATGAACGGCACTGTAAGCAGCACGACCGCTACGGTCCTGGTCGTAGCCACGCTCAACAGAGGTTCGGTTCCGTTCATGGTCACCACCTTCCGTCCAAGACGACCCTGCACCGCCTGGGAGAATCTTACCAGCGGTAAGTTATCACACGGCCCTCGTATCTTTCCACCGGTAAGCTACCGGCGATGGCGTACCACCACGGAAGCCTCAAAGAGGACCTGCTGGCGGCGGCCGCGAGGGTCGTCGCGGATCGCGGCCCTGCCGGGCTGAGCCTGCGGGAACTCGCCCGCGAGCTGGGTGTCACCCACACGGCGCCCCGGCATCACTTCGGCGACAAGCGTGGCGTGCTGACGGCCTTGGCAGCGCAAGGGCACAGGCTCCTGGCAGGCCGACTGGTCGCTGCCGGAGACGACTTCCTGGAGGCCGGCGTCGCGTACGTGCGCTTCGCACTGGACCACCCTGGCCACTTCTCGGTCATGTTCAGACCAGATCTGGTGGATGAAGCGTCCGAAGAGCTAAGGCAAGCCAGGTCGAGGACGAGGTCTGCCCTGTTGCGTGGTGCGGCCGCTTACGCGGGTCCGAGCTTTACCGCGGATGCAAGCCTGGGGGCGACCACGGAGGCAAGCGGCGCTGCGACCGAAGGCGGACGCGGCGCCCTGGCACGGTCCGGTGCAGAGCTACCGCCGTTCGCCCTGCTCGCCTGGAGCGCTGCACACGGGATGGCCAGCCTCGCGCTGTCCGGAGCACTGAGCGCGATGGGCATGGGATCTACTCCGGAGGAGCTAACGAGGTCGGCACGCGCCGGGCTGCAGCGTCTTACGCCCCCGTGATAAGCTCTGGAGCCGGCAGGGCGGCCAGTCAAGTGATGTTGGCGGGCGTCATGTCGACAGAAAACGCGTCGGTGACGGGGTGTAGCGCAGCCTGGTAGCGCACTTGACTGGGGGTCAAGTGGTCGTCGGTTCAAATCCGGCCACCCCGACCAAGCAACAGTCACGTCCAGGACGTGTACGACAGGAATCCCGCGCTGAGCACATCGGCGCGGGATTCCGCTTAATGGGTCCAGACCAGGTACACGCCCACTCGAGTCCTCGGTTCGATGCGCCTACGTTCCTGCCAGGCCTGACGCAGTTGGAAGCGGCGCAAAACCAAGCCTGCCGCCACAGGCTCCCAACGCAGGGACTGTTGACCCTCTACTGTTACGTAGCCAGCTTCCGCCTCGGTGGCGGCACTATGCAAACATCGAGCACCTCGCGCGCCAGACTGTCGTCATGAGTGACGCCATGGATCATCGCTTCCAAGATCTTCTCCGGTTCGACGCGGCCCCAGTCCAACTGGAGGCCTATCGAGGCGGCCCACAGTTCGATGAATAGTCGTGTCGTCCGGCCGTTACCGTGGCGGAACGGGTGTATCACGTTCATTTCAACTAGGAATGGCGCAGCCGTGCCTATGAACCACTGTCGCTTACCGCCTGAATTCGGCGTTGGCTGCGGAACAGTGGAGTTGAACAACCTCTCGGCTTCTGCCTCGACCTGCTCCCATACGGCGAAGCGGGTGTGGCCCTTGGACATATCTACGCGCCTCGTCACGCCAGCCCACGTGTACACGTCCTGGAACAGGCCTCGATGCAAGTCCTTGAAGAACTCGAAGTTGAACACGAAGTTCGAAGGCCTACGAACCACCTCAGCCATCCTGAGGCCGACGATGTAACCCTCGGCTTCGGCCAGGGCCGCAGCGTCTCGGATGTCGAGCAGGTTCTTGAGAGTGGAGCTATCCGGGTAGCAGTAGAGCCTATCTTCGGAGCTGTACACGCGCTGCCAGGGCGGCCTTTAGCTCAAGGATCTCGCGCCCCGCGTCCCGCTTACCGTCTATCACGTCGGCGATAGTCCCGACCTGCCTAGGCGTCAGGCAATAACCCTCAACCCTCAGGTTGGCAGCGATGGACCGAGCCTGAGACCGCGCTCGAACGGTCTGCTTCTTAGCGGGCATACAGCCATTTTACCTGGAATGGCAGTGGACATCATCGAGGCGCAGACCACTTCCCCGGCGGCTTAGAGCCTCACCGCTCCGACCTACGCGCACCGAAGCGACAACATGAGAGCGTCTTAATGAACGAGACGGCCTTGGGGAACTTCACAGAGCCGTCGTTCTCAGAGAAGTTACCGTTCGCACCGTGCGAAAGTCGTTCTGCCTTATCGCCTTGCTACTCGCCTCGATCGCCAACGCGATGTCTGGTGAGGATTTCCTGAGACTCGTCAAGACCGGCGACGTGCCGGCCGTGCACCAAGCGCTGCAGGACGACGTGCGCCTCGCGTGGTACGCGGATACGTATGGACAGACCGGTCTGATGTACGCGATCGAGCACGCCCCCCAGCTGGTACCCACCCTGCTGGAAGCCGGAGCGGATCCGAATCACGTGACAAGCGCTTCCTGGACCCCGCTGGCTTACGCGATCCGGACCGAGCGGCCCGACCTCGTGTCCGCCCTGCTGTGGGCCGGTGCGGACCCCTGGCGCTACGAGCCCGCCACACGCGTCATCTGGCGGGTGATGACCCAGCATCCCAACGACCAGATCTCGACGTTGATCCAGAACCACCTGGTTCGTCCACGGGAGCCGCAGCCAGGCGCGCTCGGGTGGACCTACGTGAGCGACATCGCCGAGCGGAGGTGCCTGGCGGACACCCAGGTCGTGCAGCAAGCCGACCTCCTCACGCCTATCCACCCGGACATGGTCTTCACCTACGTCAGCGGCGAGCTTCCGCCCGGCCTCGCCGTGGCCGACGGCCTGAACGGGGTGGCCGCCTCCATGGGGGCGTCGGAGATCAAGGTCGCCCAGACGGACGACGCCGTGACGGCCACGTGGCCGACCGGATACGCGACCTTCACCGCCGCGGCGTTCAAGGGCAGCAGCGTCTACTGCCTCTACGTGCACCAGACGCCGCGCATCTACAACGCGCTTCTGGAGGCGCCTCCGGCCCAGCAACAGTAGGCTGGAGACGACGAACCGTTCGCGCTTCCTAGAAGAGAGAAACCCCCACGCAAAACGGGCGCGCGACAACACGAACCAACACCGTCCCTCGCGCTAGAGTGCCGTCGTGGCGGAGGCGAGCGGCGACGCTCCAGCGCCCGACCAGACGAAATCGGTCAGGGGCTGGCAGCTCGACGTAACGAAGCTTGGGAGCGACCCCGGCCCGTCGCATGTCGAACTGTTCGGGCTCGACGGCCAACAGGCGGACTGGTGCCTCGAACCCGCGAAGGATCACGTCGTCCCCGAGGACCGTGCGGTGCTGAACGCGGGCTTGGCAGCCGCGCTAGGGACAGGGACCTTCGATATCGACGTGCGGGTGGCTTGGCCCAACGGCGACGTTCGTTGGCTGGCGGTGCGCGGCCAGATCCTGTACGGCTTGGACGGCAAGCCCAGCAACGCGTTCGGCGCGACGGTGGACGTGACGGTTCTGAGGCGGCAACGCGCCGCCCAGGCGGCGTCCCGTGACAGACATCGGTTCCTCCTCGCCCTTAGCGACGAGCTGCGCCACCTAGAGTCCGAGCAGGAGATCGCGCGGCTGTCTGCCTCGCTGATAAGCGAGCACGTCGGGGCCGACCGCTGCTTCTTCTACCGCTTCTACGAAGGCGAAGACCGCATGACCGTCGGGCCGGGCTACGCCCGTGGCGACCTCGCACCGCTGGAGGGCGACGTGAAGCGCTCGGACTTCCCGGAGCTGCTGGTTCCGCTCGAGGAGGGACCGTTCATAGTCGAAGACGTGAGCGCCCATGCGGGGTTCAGCGAGGAGCGCAGGGCCGGCTTGCTGAGCGTTGGCATAGCGTCGTTCGTGGCCGTTCCGCTGGACAAGGGCCCGAACAACCCGGTGTGGGGAATCGCCGTCTCTACCTCAGCCCCACGCGTGTGGGACCCTTACGAGGTCGACATGCTGACCGACGCCGCCGGGCGCATCTGGCCGGCGGTGGAACGGGCCCGGGCCTTGGCTGCCATGCGAGCTTCGCAGGGCGAGCTCGAACTCGCCAACGCCGAGCTCGAGCGCCTCAATCGCGGCCTCGGGCAAGTGGTCGCGGAGCGCACCGAGGAGCTCGGCCGGAGCGAGGTGAGGTTCAAGCAAGCGTTCGAGCTGGGCAGCGTGGCGGCCTGCATCACCGACGAGTCGGGCGAGACGCTCATCGAGGTCAACCGCGCCTTCGTGAGGCTGACTGGCCACCCCGCCGACCGTGCACAAGGTGCGACGATCGAACGCCTGAGCCTCTGGCCGGACGGCCGCGACCGCGACCGCCTGGAGGCCGCGCACGCCAGGGGCGAGCGCTTCGATGACCTCGAGCTCAGGCTGAGGGCCAGGGACGGCACGTTTCGCGACGTGCTCGCCTCGGGCGACCGCATCCGGATCAACGGCTCGTTCGGCTGGCTTCTGAACTTCTTGGACGTGACCGACCGCAAGCGCTCCCAGGAGGAGCTCTTGCGCGCCATACAGGAGGTCATGTCGGACACCAACTGGTTCAGTCAGAGGCTCATCGAGCGACTCGCCCAGGCTCAGGGCACCGGCGAGCCCTTGGAGACCGGCGAAACACTCAGCGACAGGGAGCACCAGGTGCTCACTCGCGTCTCCCGGGGCATGACGAACGAGGAGATCGCGGAAGACCTGAAGATATCCTCCCGCACCGTGCGCAACCACGTGGCCAACATCTACGCCAAGATCGACGTCCACTCGCGCGCCGAGGCCGTCGTCTGGGCCCGGGAGCGCGGGCTCACCAACTGAGGCCGGAGCCGGCCGCGCTCTAACCGGGCGGGCCCGAGCTGGGCAGGACACCTCGCAGCGGCACGAAGGCCAGCCCCAAGCCGGCAGCCAGCAAGGCGCTCGCCACCCAGAGCGCGGCCGATACTCCTCCGAACACGTCCCCGGCCAAGCCGCTCAGCGTGGGGCCCAGCGCCTGACCGGTGGCGAAGGCGGCCGTGGACAAGCCCATGGCCCTGGCCCACTCCCCCGGAGGAAGCCGCTCCCTGAACATCGTGGTCAGGGCAGTGATGACGCCAAGGAAACTGACGCCGAACAGCAGCGCGGAGGCGTACGGCACGACTCTCAGCAGCGGCGCCAGGCTACTCACGAACAGCACGAAGAGGATCAGCCTCAGCGACCCGGCGCCTCCGAGCCGATCGATGACGCGGCCCCAGGCGATGCCCGTGAGCATGGCTCCCGCGCCGAGGACGATCCAGAACGGCGCCAGGGGCACGGCCAGGCCGCTGGTCACGAAGGTCATGTACCCGATGTAACCGGCACCGTACAGCCCATAGACGACGAGCGTCGGTATCAAGCCAGCCAGGCCCCCGCCCTCCTCCAGCCTGCGCGGCTCGGGCTCCCGCAGCCCCGGAGCAGCGAGGACGGCGACCAGCGCCATGAGCAGGCCGAGGCCGCCGAGCAGTCCCCACGAGGTCCGCCAGCCATCGGCCAGCGGCAGCGCGCCCGTCGACAGGATCAGCCCAACGCCCATGCCGCCGAAGTACAAGCCCATGGCGGTAGCGCGAGCGCCGCTCGCCAGCAACAGCGCGGCGCCACCCACGAACACGAACGCCCCCAGGACGCCCTGCACCAGTCGAAGCGCGAGAACGACCTCGTACGACGGTCCGAGCCACAGCCCCAGCAACGTCAGGACCTGAAGGAACAGGCTGGCGTACACGCCCCTGCGGTACCCCACGGCCGCCAGGACCCTGTGGCTCAGCAGCGCGCCCAAGAGGTAGCCACCGGTGTTCGCGCTGCCTACCAGCCCAGCCTGCGAGAGGCTCAAGCCCAACTGCGACTGCATGAGCGGCAGGACGAGCCCGTATCCGAAGCGGCCCACGCCGATGGCGGAGCCGGGCGCGAAGCCGAGCAGGATGCCTTTGCGCACCACGCGATGTTCGCACGTACGGCCCGCTTGGGCGCCCGCAGGGCCCCTGATGAACGCCGGCACCGGGGGCGTAACATGGCCGGCGAGGGTGGAAAGGTTGTCCGGCACCACACAGGTCGCCGAGGTCTTCGGGACGTACGCGCCCGAGGACCGCCGGAGCGGCCCTATGGCGTCCGGAGCCCACCGCACCGAGGGCAGCGTCTTGTTCGCCGACGTGTCCGGCTTCACCGCTTTGACGGTCAAGCTCGTCGCCGCGCTCGGCAGAAGACGCGGGGCCGAAGAGGTCGCCCGCCACCTCAACCGCCTCTACGACGCGCTGATCAAGGAAGGCGCCTGTCGGGGCGGCAACGTCATCGGCTTCAGCGGCGACGCGATCCTCTGTTGGTTCCCGCTCGACTCCGGGCGCACGGCGGTGGACGCTGCCGGAGCCATGCAGCGGGCCATGGCACCGTTCGCGGCGCTACAGGTCGCCGGCTTGCCCAACGAGTCGATCCACCTGAGCCTCAAGGTCTCTGTCACGGCGGGACCGGTCACCAGAGCCGTGGTCGGAGACCCGAAGGTACAGCTCATGGACATGGTCGCGGGCGAGACCGTGGCCAGGATCGAGCGCCTCAACGAGCTGGCCGGGTCGGGCGACGTCATCGTGGACGACGCCACTGCCACCGCGATCCACGGTTGGCTGAAGACCGAACGGGTAGACGAGGGCGCGCACCGTGTCGTTCCTTTCGACGGCCTGTCGGCCTCCAGCGCAGACTTCCGGGCACCCCCGGTTGCCGATGACCTCGACCAACTACGTCCCTGGTTGCTCCCCACGGTGCGGCGCCGACTCGAAGCCGGCGAAGGCGAGTTCCTCACGGAGCTCAGGCCCGTGGCCGCCCTGTTCATGCGTTTCGGCGGGATCGACTACGACGGCGACGCCGAGGCGATCGCCAAGCTCGACGAGTTCGTGAGCTGGGTGCAGCGCGAAGTCGGGGCCGTCGGCGGGTCGGTCGTGCAGCTGACCATAGGCGAGAAAGGGAACTACCTCTACGCGGTGTTCGGAGCGCCGGCCTCGTTCGGCGACGACGCCCACCGCTGCGCCTCCGCCGCGACCAGGCTCAGGAGGGCGGCATCCCGCTTCGACTACGTCACCGAAGTCCGCATCGGCCTGGGCTACGGGACGGCCAGGACCGGAGCGTACGGGGGCACCACGCGCCGCACCTACGGCGTGCTGGGTCCCGAAACGAACATGGCGGCCCGCCTCATGGGCCTGGCCCCGCCGGCCACCGCCTACGCTAGCCCCGCCTTCGTGCGCGCATGCCGCGACGGCTTCGAGTTCAAGCACGTGATGACCGTGCCCGTGAAGGGCGCACCCCAACCGGTGGCCGTCAGCGAACTGGTGGGCGCCGAGGGGCGCTCCACGCTGATCAGGGAGGTCTCTGACCGCACACGTCCGTTCGTGGGCCGTGAGTCGGAGCTGGCGGTGCTCTCCGAGTGCCTCATGAGCGCGCGGTTCGGCCGCGGCCAGGCCATCCAGCTGACGGCCGAGGCGGGGATAGGCAAATCGCAGTTGGTCGCCGCCGCCTTGGAAGCAGTCGGTACTAGCGACCTGGAGGTCCTGTCCGGCGCCAGCCAGCCGTTCGAGGGCGAGGCTCCTTACCGCGTCTGGTCAACGGTGTTCAACGACCTGTTACAGCTCGACCGCACGGCGCCACCGGCCGCCCGCGGCGCGGCAGTCGAGGCGGCCGTGGCGCGCATCGACCCTCAGCTGGCGCCTCGCTCGCCGTTGCTGGCACCCGTCCTAGACGTGGTGATCGAGGAGAACGACCTCGTGGCCTCGTTGGGCCCGGACCTGCGGCCGGCCTCCCGCCTGGACCTCTTGGTCTCATTGCTGCGGGAGCGCTCGTTCGCGCTCTCCGCCCTGGGTCGCACCCTGGTCATCGTCCTCGAGGACGTGCACGGCATAGACCCCCTCTCCCGCGATCTCCTGGAGGCCGTCACCAGGTCCATCGCCGACCTACCGCTGGCGCTTATCACGGCAGGGAGGCCCGGCTCGTCCGTCGGCGAGAGGTCCAAGGCGCCGTTCCTGCCCGGAGCCGCTCAGGTGCTGCTCGGTCCGTTGCGTCCGAGGGAGGCCGAGGAGCTGGTCACGGCCGAGCTGAGCGCACGCGAGGCCGAGGCGCTCCCCGAGGACGTGCTGCAACAGGTGCTGGAGCGCAGCGACGGCAACCCGCTCTTCCTCCTCGCCTTGCTTGACGAACTGCTTACCCGGGACATCGGCGGACTGTCGTTCGGCGAGACCGAGCTGCCGCAGACGCTGCAAGCGCTGACCCTGGCCCGCCTCGACCGCCTGGGCGAGCAGGAGCAGGTCAGCCTCAAGGTGGCCAGCGTGATCGGCCGCGAGTTCCTCGTCGACTGGCTGCTGGCGTGTCGCACCTCTCGCAACCGCGAAGAGCTCCTCGGTGACCTGCGCGCGGCGACGAGGGCTACGATCACGAACCTCGTCACCGAGGTGCCGCTGGCCTTCGGCTTCGTCAACGCCATCACCCACGAGGCCGCCTACGAGAGCCTCCCCTACTCCATCAAGGCCGACCTGCACGGACGCCTGGCGCGCTACGTCGAGACCTCGGTAGCGAGCCCGGACGACCCTCACCTCGACGAGCTCGCCTTCCATTACGACAGGTCCGACGACCTGCCCAAGCGTCGTGAGTTCCTATGGCAAGCCGGCGTCGCCGCCAAGGCGAACTACGCCAACGAGACCGCCGCCGCCTACCTGACCCGCCTCCTTGCCATCGTCGACGGAGCTGATGTCATCGAGCCGCTGCTCGCCCTCGGCGAGGTCGAGTCGTTCAGCGGCGACAACGAGCGCGCGGAGGCGAGGCTGACACAGGCTCTGGAGACCGCCGCCACCCAGGGGCAACCGCTCGCCGAGGCGAAGGCGCGTCGCCTGCTCGGCGAGCTGCGCGAGCGTCAGGGCGACCACACCGCGGCGCGCGACCTGCTCGAGGCGTCCGTGAAGGTCCTCAGGCGGCTCGAGCAACCCGACGAGCTGGTCAAGTCGCTGCTCGCGCTGGGTGGCAACGTCCTCTGGCACCTGGGGGCGTACCCGGAGGCGACCGCCATGCTGAAGGAGGCACTGGCCGTGGCGACCGAGCTGACGAACGCGTCCGCGAGGGCGCGCGCCCTGCACGGGCTGGCCAACGTGGCTCTCTACCGTGGCAAGGCCGACGAGGCCGAGGACCTGTTCCGCCAGAGCCTGGGCGTCAGGCGCGAGGCTGGCGACGAGTTGGGCGTCGCTAACGCTCTCAACAACCTCGCCGTGATAGCTGCGAACGACGGGCGCAACGCAGAGGCCGAGGACCTGCTGCGCGACAGCCTGGCGATCAGGCGGCGCCTGGGTGACGTGGCGGGCACCGCCGTGGCTCTCAACAACCTCGGCTTCATGGCTGCAGAGAGAGGCGACGCCGAGCAGGCGAAGCGCCTCTACGAGCAGAGCTTGACCTCCCGCACCAGCCTGGGAGACAAGCTGGGGATGGCGGTGAGCCTCAACAACCTCGGCGACATCGCGAGGGCGAGCGAAGACAGGGGCGCCGCGCGTGACCTGTACCTGCGCAGCCTCGAGCTGGCGCACGCCATCGACAACCGCAGGGAGGCCGCGACCGCGCTGGTGGGGCTCGCTGCGGCGACGGACGACCCCATGCTGGCGCTGACCCTGTGCGCCTGCGCCGAGAACCTCCTCGAGTCCATAGGGGCGGCTCCCGACAAGGATGTCAAGCGCACGCTGAGCGAGGTGCGTGACGATGCTGGGACGAAGGTGGACGAGGCCGAGCAGGAGCGGGCGGCGACCACCGCCGCCGGTCTGGGCTTCGCCGCCATCGTGGAGCACGCCGTCCGCGGTGGCGGCATGTTCGCGAGCCGGCAACCCGCGTGAGGAGTGTGGACGTCCTACACGTCCGAAGCCATATCATCTGTCGAGCCTAGAGCGTTCTACCTTCACGTCTTCCAGCGCTCACCGCGTCTTCGCTTCGATGGCGTGGTTACGGGAGGTCTGGGATGTTCGAGAAGTACCAGTCAGCGCGGCGGGCCGCGGGCATCGCTCTTGGAGCGTTCGTCCTGCTGTTCGTCGCCACCGCTTGTCAACAGGCGAACGAGCCATCCGCCGATCAGCTCCTCAAGGAGCTCGAGCCCAGCGTGGAGCTGGCCGCCTCGTTCGCGCCGGACCTTTCCCTCCGTGCTCGCTACCTGCCACCCATAGGCAGTACCTCTCAGCTCGTAGGCGAGTTCGCCAACGGGCTGCCCGTCGAGGTCGCAGTGTTCGCGCTGTCGCCCGATGACACTCAGGCCATCGGCACCGCGCTGCGGACCTTTCCGATGGAGCCAAGCGGAGTGTTGACCCGGAACGGAGACACCTACCGCCTAGCTTGGCCCGTCTTCGCCCCCTCTGTAGCCGAACGCATACGCGTCGAGATCCGGATGCCCGGCTCCGGCGACCTGCCGGTCTGCAACGAGTACGAGGGCGAGTGCCTCGGGTACGTGAACGTCAGGATCGTCGAGCAGAGCGGCAAGGGCCGCGGTGGCGGCAGCAGCGACACTATGATCTCCGTTTCCTCCGGCAGCAGCCTCGAGGTCAGCTTCAAGGTCCTCGTCGCCCAGAGCCTCGAGGAGCTCGCGGCGCTGTCCGGCCAGGGCGGCCTGGATCCCGAAGCGCGCAGCTGCCCTGCCGACGAGGTCGCCCTGCCCAGCCAGGGCCTTCAGGCAGTTGGAGCGGGCCTGCAGGCCGTTGGCGCCGGGCTTCAGGCTGTAGGCGCGGGCCTTCAAGCAGTTGGGGCTGGCAGCGGCCTCTTCGCCGCACCGCTCACTGAGCTGTCGAGTCGGCTTGTCTCCCCGGCTGCCCTCGACTCGATCTTCGTCGCATTCGACGGCGAACTCGACGACACGGCGACGAAGGGTGGGGCAACCGCCCTCTTCGTTCTTGACGACTTCGGTGGCTCTTACCAGCTGCCGGCCGGCCTGCTCGAAGACGATCTGGACGCCTTGATGGCCGGAGCGAACCCCCTCACTGACACCCTCGGCTACTCCTACAGCCACGGTGCCCTGGTCTTCCACCAACTGCGCACGCTGCTTGAGAGCTTGCTCGGCAAGGGCAAGGCCAGCCCAACGAACAACCCCTACTACATCGAGTTCGGATCGAAGGCGAAGATCCGGCTACAGGCCGTCGACGCGCGGGACTCTAGTGGTCACATCGACACAGACGTCGCGGCGCTCGCCCTCAAGGCAGCCATGCAGAACGCTTACAACGCCGGGTTCCGGCGCGCAGTCGTCAACATGAGTTTCGCGATCGTCCCGTGCACCGTGCTCGAGGACTTTTCCGATGCCGATACGGTCACGTTCGAGGATTACGTGATGGCCCTGCTTGCCTACAACGGTGTGACGGGTCAGACCGCGCAGTCGCTCGCCCAGACCGTGCAGGAGCCTGTGGAGGCACTCGACGACGCCTTGCTCGACCACCTCGAGTGCCCGCAGTTCGCTCCGGGCCAGCCCTGTGGCGCGGGCTTCCAGGCGATTGTGAACGTGGCGGCGTCCGGCAACTACGGCCTTGACTTCGCGCTCTTCCCAGCAGCGGCGCCAGGCGTGGTGAGCGTCGGATCGCAGGGGTTCTCCGGTACCTTCGGTGGCAGGTCGGAGTTCTCGAACGCAGCCACCGTGGTGGCCGCCGGTGACGTGATCCTCCTGAGGGCGGACGAAGCCAACGCTTTGGCGTACATCGGCACCTCGTTCTCGGCTCCCATCGCGTCGCTGTTCATCGCGCTCGACCAGCGCAAGGCCAGCCCGAACTGCGCCGCCGGGAACCCCGCCGATCCCCTGCACGTCCCACCAGCGCTCTCCAGCACAGACCTGAACAACGTGCCGTTGTTGCCTGGTTTCACTCCGTCTGGGGACCCGAACGCTCCCGCTGTGGTGCAGTACTGCTCGGCCACCAACTGATCGATGCAGGGAGGCGCGGGCCTCGATGACCCGCAGATGAAGCTCGCGGCGAGCCGTGCCAGGCGCGGCTCGCTCGCGAGTGACGCGGCTGCCGGCCTCGTGGTGGCGTCCGTGATGATCACGATCGCCGTGTC
>DASVCK010000040.1:0-3361 GCA_036381675.1 Trueperaceae bacterium
CCTTCTACTCGAGGAGACTCGAACCGCGACGGTCCCACTCGACGCCGAACAGGCCGAGTTGGCCACGGGTGCGTGGAGGCGCTTCGGGAAGGGCAACCACGAGGCGGGCCTGAACCTCGGCGACTGCTACTCGTACGCCCTTTCCAAGGCCACCGGGTTCCCTCTGCTCTACAAGGGTCGAGACTTCGCGAGAACCGACGTCGCCAGCGCTCTTTAGGCTTACTTCCCAAAGATGTTCGGTAGCTCCTCGAACTCGACCAGCACCTCGCGCGGCTTGCTGCCCGTGTGCGGTCCCACGACGCCGAGGGCCTCGAGCGAGTCCATCAGCTTGCCTGCGCGGGCGTGGCCCACGGAGAGGCGCCGCTGCAGACGTGACACGCTCGCCTGGCCCTCGTTGATGACCAGCTCGGCCGCTGCCCTCAGCTTGTCGTCGTTCCAGTCGATGAAGCCGGCGGCGGTGGAGTCGTCGGCCGGGGGCGGGTCGAAATCCGCCCCGTACGCCTCGACGAAGTCGTCGTCGAAGTACTGGCGTCTCAGGAACTCGGCCAGGCGGCCGACCTCGTTCTCGCTCACGAAGGGGCCCTGCAACCTCACCGCCTTCACCAGGCCGGGTTGGTAGAAGAGCATGTCGCCCAGGCCGATGAGCCGCTCCGCGCCCATGCCGTCGAGGATCGTGCGGGAGTCGTGGCTGCTCGATACGGCGAACGCCATGCGGGCCGGCACGTTCACCTTGATCAGGCTCGTGAGGATGTCGACCGACGGCCTCTGCGTGGCCAGCACGAGGTGCATGCCCGTGGCCCTCGCCATCTGGGCCAGCCGCATGATCGAGGACTCGACCTCCTTGGGGCTGGTGATCATGAGGTCGGCGAGCTCGTCGATGACGATGACGATGAAGGGCATCTCCGGCATGTCGAGGTTGCGCGCCTTCTCGTTGTACTGATCGAGGTTCTTGGCCCCGATCTTCGACATCATCTGGTAGCGCCGCTCCATGTGAGTCACCGCCCCCAGCAGCACGCCGGCGGCGTCCTTCGGGTTGGTTACGACAGGCCTCAGCAGGTGAGGGATGCCGTCGAACGGCGTCAGCTCGACCATCTTGGGGTCGATCATCAGGAACCGCAGGTCGGTGGGCAGGAAGCGGAAGAGCAGGGAGGCGATGAGCGCGTTCACCGCCACCGACTTGCCTGAGCCGGTGGAGCCGGCTATGAGCAGGTGCGGCATCCGCGCCAGGTCACCGACGGTCATCTCGCTGTCGATGGACTTGCCGAGGACAAGCGGCAGGCGAGCCTTGCTGCGCCGGAAGGAGGGTGACTCCACCGCCTCGCGGAAACGCACCAGCTCGCGGTGGGCGTTGGGCACCTCGAGGCCGATGACGCTCTTGCCAGGGATGGGTGCCTCGATGCGCACCGACCCCACAGCCATGGCCAGCGCCAGGTCGTCGGAGAGGTTCGCGAAGCGGCTGATCTTCTCGCCGGGCGCCGGCTCGACCTCGAAGCGGGTGACCGTGGGGCCCCTCACCGCGGCCGTTACCCGGCCGCCCAGCTTGAAGTTCGCGAGCGTCTCGTCGATCTGCCTCACGCGGGCGCGGTGCTCCTGCAGCATCTGCTCCTTGTCCTGCTGGGAGGACTCCGGCTCGTCCAGGAGCGTGTACGGCGGCACCTGTATGGGGATGGCGCCCACCGGCTCGGGCT
The DNA here is from genome assembly GCA_036381675.1 of Trueperaceae bacterium. GTDB lineage: Bacteria > Deinococcota > Deinococci > Deinococcales > Trueperaceae > DASRWD01. The sequence goes on from DASVCK010000040.1 coordinate 1,689, forward strand.
TGGACCGCTGCGCCTCCTCTTCCTCCGGCTCGGTCACGACCACCCGGGGCGGCCCGAACGACAGCGGCGCCTCACGCGCCACGGCGGCGGTCGCGGCCATGGGCTGCTGCCGCCCGTCGGCTACTGCGACCAGGTCGTCGATGAGCGCCTCCTCGACGGTCTCGTCTTGGTCGAGATCCTCCGTCTCCTCCCACGAGGAGGCCACGTCGGGCCCGGGCCACGCGATGCTCTCCTGCGCAGTCCCCGTCGAGGGACCGGTCCAGTCGACCATCGCCTCGCGCTGCTGAGCGGCGCGCTGGGCCACCGCGGCCAGCGCGGCGCGCCAACCTTCGAGCTGAGTGAGGATCTCCCTGCCCTTGGCGTCGAACTCACCGGCCAGGGTGCCGTCGTGGTCGAGCACCTCTTCGACGGGCGGCCCCGCCATCACCTCGCCGAGGTCGGCCAGCAGCTCGCGCCACGGTTCTAGCGCTTCCGCGTCGAGGCTGAGGCGGTCGGCCTCGCCCTCCAACTGCCTGAGCTCCTCGGTGCGCTTCACGTGAGCGCGCGACGCCTCGGCGAGGCGCCTGGGCTCCATCCCCTTCAGGGCACGCCTGTCCAGGTCACGCTCACGCGTGAGACGCCGGTTGCGCTCGATGAGCGCGGTCAGGTCCAGCGCCAAGGCCTTACGCACACGGTCGACGGCCTGCGCCGCCTTGCCTTGCTCGGTGATCGGGTCGTCGATGACCTGCTTGAGGCCCTGGCACCAGGCATCGAACGTGCCAACGTCGGGGTCGGGGGGCAGCGCCGCCTCGGAGTCGAGGTGGGACGACAGGTCGCCCGCCCGATCTCTGGCGAAATCGGAGACCGCCGAGCGCCACGCCTTCAGGTCGGCACGCCCGTCCCGCAGCACCGGGGCCGATGGGGAACGCATGTTCCGATGGATCGCTTTGACCTCGGTACGCCACCGGTCCAGCTCGGCACTGCCGGGGTAGAGCTCGCTGAGCGCCTGCAGGTCGCGGTCCAGCTCCGAGAGGCCCTTGCGCACCTGAGCGGCGTCCGCGTGGAAGGCCGCCCGCTGCTTGGCGGCGCGCCTGGCCGTGGCGGCCGCCACGTACGCAGCTCTAACGGCGCCTGCCACCGCTCTCAGGGCGGCTGTCAGGCTCGTCATGGGTCGCCAGCCGCAGAGGAGATCGAGGCCGACCGTGGCGACGACGACCGCGGGCACGACAGCCACGGCACCCCACGTCGGCCCCAGGCTCGAGCGCAGCAGCGAGCCCCACTCGCCGGCCAGCTCGGGCCAGCCCCCTACGGTCACGCCCCACAGACCCGCCAGGGCCACCAGGTAGCCGAGCAGCAGGCGTGGCCACCAAGGCGGGTTGCGGCGCAGCAGGAAGAGACCGCCGAGGACGACGAACGGCACGGGCAGACCGTACGCGGCCCAGCCGACGTTGCCGGCCAGTGCCGCTCGGACCGTACGACCGAGCTCGCCGGACGGGATCGCGGGTACCAGGACGCCTACCAGGAAAAGCCCCAGGGCCGTCAGGACGAGGCCGAGGGCCTCGATGTCAGGTGCACCTTCGGCCCTACGTTGTCGTTCCCGTCGGCCCTTACTCACGAACCAGAGTCTACCGTCTGCGTCCCGGCTGCCCCAGGGAGAAGTGGTACACTACGCGCCGCCCGCGGACATGTGAAGC
>DASVCK010000041.1:0-21597 GCA_036381675.1 Trueperaceae bacterium
CGTACGGCGAGGTCTTCGAGGGAGCCACGCGGCTCGACGCGATGGCGCTGATCGAGGGCTTCGAGAGCTTCACCGCGGCGGCCGGCCGGTCAGTATGGCGGCTGGCGGAGCTGGCCGCGGCAGTGCCGGGCGTGGTACCCGTGATCATGGGCAGCGAGCCGCGCGAGGCCCTGGTCCGCCTCCGCGACACGCCGGGAGCTGACGTCTTCCTGGCGGGCCTGGACGACTACCTTCAGGTCTATGGCCGCCGCACCACCAGCTTCAGCCTGAGCTCCAAGACGCTTGCTGAGGACCCCGCTCCCGTTCTCTCTCAAGTGAAGGACGCGCTCGCCAACCCCGAGGCGGATCCACGGCGCCATGAAGCGGCACGGGTGGAAGAACGGGAACGGGCGATCGCTGCGGCCCGGGCGGCCATCGAGCACTATCCCAGCCAGTTCCGCCAGGAGTTCGAGCACCGGCTGCGGCAAGCGCAGGTGGCGGTGAGGCTCAAGGAGGACCACAACTTCGTCATCGATTACGAGTGCACCGCGGCCATGCGCATGGTGCTGCTCGAGGTCGCGCGTCGCCTGGCCGGCGCCGGGCATCTCGATCATCCGGACGACATGTCGCATCTGACGCTCGCCGAGCTTCTGGCGGCCCTGACGGCCCTGGCATCCGGCGCCCCTGTATCGCAGGACCTGCGTGCGCTCGTCGCGGACAGGGCCGCCGAGCTGGAGCGGTACGCGGACGCAGAGGTACCGGACACCATCGGTACGCCGCCGCCGGCTCCTCCCGATGCGCCCAAGGAAGAGGCCGCTCTGGAGCCAGGAACGTTCCAGGGCGTGGGCGTGTCGCCGGGCGTCGCCCACGGGGTCGTGAGGGTCGCCATGACCTTCGACGCTGCCAGCGCGCTCAGGCCTGGCGAGGTGCTGGTCGCGACCTCGACGTCACAGCCCTGGACGCCTCTGTTCGCCACCGCGGCCGCTCTGGTGACTGAGGCGGGCGGCGTGCTGAGCCACATGGGCGTCATAGCGCGCGAGTACAGGCTGCCGGCCATCTCCGGCATCGCCAAGGCCACGGACGTGTTGAGGGACGGGATGCTCGTCGAGGTGGACGGGTTGGCCGGCACGGTGAAAGTCCTCTCGGAGGGCTGATCCAAGCTGACCTCTCGACGCCATCTGAGCCTTCTCGTCGTAGGCACAGCGCTGCTCGCAGGCTCACTCGCCCCGCTCAACTCGACGATGATCGTGGTGGCTCTGCCCGAGATCATCGGGCACCTGGGCGCCTCGCTCACGTGGGGCAGCTGGGTGATCGTCTCCTACCTCGTCGCGATGGCCGCCATGCAGCCGCTGGGCGGCAGCCTCGGCGACCGGTTCGGCCGCCGGCGCCTCGTCGTGCTCGGACTGGGCGGGTTCCTGCTGTCCAGCTTGGTCGCGGCGCTCGCTCCCAGCATCGAGGCGGTCATCGCCGCGCGCACCGCCCAGGCGGTGTTCGGCGCCATCACGCTCCCCAACGGCACGGCCCTGGTGAGGACGCTGATCCCGCGCGATAAGCAGGGTCGAGCCCTCGGGCTCATCGGCACCGGCATAGGGGCCGCGGCCGCCCTCGGCCCTCCGCTTGGCGGTCTGATAACCGACGCGTTCGGATGGCGCTGGATCTTCCTGGCCAACGTCTTCGTGATCGTCCCGGCCATGGTGCTGGCGGTGCGGATCCCTCGGCAGGAGGCGGCGGGCCGCAGCCGCTTCGACCTGCTCGGCGGTGTGCTCCTCCTGGTCTCGCTCGTCAGCCTCGCCCTCGCCGCGACCGTATGGCGCGTGCCCGACGCGCCCGCCATCTCCACGCCGGCACTGGCGGTCCTGGGCATCGTGGCTGGCGCCTGGTTCTGGCGGCACGCCAGACGAGCGGCCTCGCCGGTCCTCGACCTGGGTCTCTTCTCGCGCCGCGGCTACCTGGCTGCCGGGCTGACGGTGATGTTCTCGAACATGACCATGTACACGATCTTCCTGGCGGTGCCCCTGTTCGCGGCTCAGATCCTGGGCTGGCCGCCGCACCAGGTCGGCCTGGTCCTCGCCGCCATGTCCGTGCCCATGATGCTGCTGGGGCCGGTCGCCGGCTGGGCCTCCGACAGGTACGGGAACCGCTTGCCGGCGTTAGCCGGGTGCGTCGTTGCGGTCGGCGGAGTCCTCATGTTCACGTTGGTGAACGCCGGGTGGTCGCAAGGCGACTTGCTGCTCCCGCTGATCATCGTCGGCGTAGGGATGGGGCTCTCCTCCGCCCCGGTCCAGACGGCGGCCCTGCAGGCTGCCCGTCACGAAGAAGCCGGCAGGGCGGCGGGGCTCTATTCGACGATGCGCTACCTGGGCAGCATCTCCTGCTCGGCCGGCATCGCCGCCGTGCTGGGCGCCACCGGGTCCGTGCCGGAGTTCCGGCTGCTGTTCGTGTTGTTGGTGGGGGCGGCGTCTGCGGCGGTGCTCGCCTCGACGCGGCTGCCGGCTAGGCTGGTGGCCGGGGCGGCCCCGGCGGTCGGGGGCGGCGAGGCGCTGGCCCAAGGGAGAACGCGATGAAGGTCATCCCTCGTGAGGAAGCGGCGCAGACCGGAGACCTCGAGCACACGTTGGCACGCTTGGGCGCTGCGCTGGACGATTACTTGCGCTTCGAGCAGCCGGACCCGTTGCGGTCGAGGGACTCCTGGGAGGCAGTGCTCGACCGTCCTGTGCCGGAGCACGGCGTCGGCCTCGAGGCAGTGGAGCGCGAGCTGATCGAGGTCGTGATCCCCAACGGCTCGGCCATCCCCAAGCCCGGTTTCACGGGGTTCATCACGACCGGCGGCACCACCGCCTCTACGCTGGCGACGACGGCGGCGAACGTCGCTTCCCCACAGCGCTACACGCTCACGGCGTTCAATTTCCTAGAGGAGCTGTCGTTGCGGTGGTTGGCGCAGATGCTCGGGCTGGACGGGTTCCAGGGCGTGTACAGCAGCGGCGGGTCCACCGCCAACCTGCTGGCGCTGGGCGCGGCCAGGCAGTGGGCCTTCGAGCAGGTCGGGCACGATCCGGGCGCTGCGGGGGTGGACAGGCCGACAGCCGTGTTCGCCACGGCCGAGGCCCATCACACCGTGCAGCGGGCGGCGGGCGTCCTGGGTCTGGGCCGCCGTGCGGTGCGCATCGTGGCGACCGACTCCGCCGGGCGGATGGACGTGGGCGACCTGCGGCGCCTCATCCGTGTCGAGAAGGGTGCCGGTGTCCTGCCCGTGGCGATCGTCGCCACGGCCGGCACCACCAACACGGGCGCGATAGACCCGTTGCGCGATGTGCTGGCCGTGGCTCGCGAGGAGCGGGTATGGCTGCACGTCGACGGCGCGTACGGGCTACCCGGCATCCTCGACGACCGTAAGGCCCCTCTGTACGACGGTCACGCCGAGGCCGACTCGGTGATCGTTGATCCGCACAAGTGGCTGGGTGCCTCGGTGGGCGTGGCGGCCACGTTCGTGAGGGACCGCTCGCTGCTGGAGCGCGCGTTCACGCAGACGCCGGCCGACTACCTGGAGGGGAACGTCGAGCCTGGCGGCCAGGAGGCTTCCATCGAGCACTCCATGGACCACTTCGGCATACCTTACTTCGACTACAGCGTGGAGCTGAGCGCCCCGGCTCGGGGGGTCGTGGTGTGGGCCATGCTGCGCGAGATCGGCGTCGAGGGCATAAGGGACCGGGTGCGGCGGCACAACGACATGGCGCAACACATCGCGGACGTCGCGAGGCGGCATCCGAACCTGGAGCTGCTGCTCGAGCCCACGCTCTCGATCTGCTGCTTCCGCTACGTCGACCAAGGCGTGACCGACTTGGACGAGCTCAACCGGCGCCTCTACCGGCGCCTGGTGCGCGAGAACCGCAACCTGCCCAGCACGACCCGAGTGAACGGCGTCCTGGCCTTGCGGCCCTGCTTCATTGGTGCCCGCACCGGCTTCGAGCAGGCCGAGTCGCTCGTCGAGGACGTCCTGCGTCTGGGCGCGCAGCTGGTGACCGAGGCGACGGGCCAGGCGGCACGGTGACCTCGGACGGCTGGGCGGTCGGAATCGAGAGGAGAGGCCTTTGAGGTTCCTGCAATCCCTGATCGGAGCGATCGTAGCCGCGGCGCTCATCTACCTGGCCTTCATCATCGGCACCGTGATCCTGAAGGTCATGCTCGGGCTCGTGGCGATCGCGGTCATCGTGCTCGTGATCATGCGCCTGCTAGGGCGCCGTTGAACGCGAGCGAACGCATAACGCCGGCGTAACGAGCGCTTCCCGAGTATGTCCTCCGTTCGAGATCCCAACGGCAGGGCCGGCGCCATGGCGCTGACCGTGGACCGAACGGGAAGGACGGCTCGGGATGAACTCATCGAAGTGGCGATCTGGGACCAAGGCGGCCCTGCTGCTGGCCCTGGTGGTCTCCTTGGCGGCGTGCCAGACCGGCACCACCCCGCCTCAGGAGGAAGAAGGCTTCGGCTCGCTGGCGATAGCCGTCAGCGGCTTGCCGGCGGGCGCGGCCGCCGACGTGACCGTGACGGGGCCAGGAGGGTTCAGCGAGACGGTCACGAACACGGACACCTTGGGCGCTTTGCCCGAGGGCACCTACTCGATCGCGGCCGCGAACGTGACCACCGGCGGCGTGGAGTACGCAGGGACCGCTGACCCGGGCACCGTGAACGTGCAGGCGGACGACGTCGCCGTGACCGCCGTGACCTACGCGGCTGTCTCGACCGAGCCTGGCTCCCTCGAGGTCACGATCACCGGGCTGCCCGGTGGCGTGGACGCCGACGTCGACATCTCCGGGCCGGACGGCTTCGCCCAGACCGCCACGGCCAGCGTCACGTTCGACGACGTGGAGCCGGGCCTGTACGCGGTGACGGCCGCCCAAGTGGACGATGGCGGCGACGTCTACGCCCCGACCGTCACTGGTTCGCCGGCCACCGTTCCCGCCGGCGGGTCCGCGCAGGTGAGCGTCACCTACACGTTCCTCGACCCGGCTCAGACCGGGACGCTTCAGGTAGACATCACCGGCCTGCCGGGCGGCGTGCTCGCAGACGTCGACGTCACCGGGCCCGCCTTCGCGGAGACCCTCACCGCCAGCGAGGTGTTCGCGGGCCTCACCCCCGGGTTCTACGAGACGCTTGCGAACGACGTCGTCGACGGAGGCCTGACCTACACGGCGACCGTGGAGCCCGCCTCGGCGCTGGTGATCCCTGACGAGACGACCGTCGTGCAGGTCATGTACCTCCCAGTGGCCCCCAACGACGGCGACTCCGCCTCCGTGCCCGGCCTCTCGGCGCGGTTCCGCAACACCGGCGGCGCACCCGTCTCGGTCGACGAGCTACTGTTCAACGACCCTGAGGACTTCAACGTGAAGGGGCTGCGACTGAGCGAGCGCATCGGGGATCCAGAGGACCCGGGCGACTTCATCCTCTTCGAGCTGTTGCACGGCGAGGGCGAGGTCTCGTCCGTCGAGTTCACGCTCGAGTGCTCGGAGCCGAGCTCGCCCAGCCCCATCAAGGCGGAGCTTCGCAACGAGGACGGCGCCAAGCTCGGCACCACGATCACCTGCGGGCAGACGAAGAGCATCGCCATCCCGACGGAAGGTGGTACCCCGGCGTACCTTCTGTCGATTCTGCCGAACTTCTCCGGCCCGTACTACACCGAGTACGTGATGTCCATCGACGCGTTCTGCTTCCAGGCCTGCGTCTACCAGCCCTACGAGCCCTAGGCTCGACCCGGGCCCACCTCCTGCCGCCCCGGCCGGAAGCATCGGTCGGGGCGGCTCACAACAGGGTGCCTGTCAGCACCAGCCTCGCGAGGAAGAAGAAGATCACGATCCCCACGACGTCCACGATCGTGGCCACGAAGGGCGTGGACGAGGCCGCCGGGTCGGCGCCGAGACGCTTGAGGACGATGGGCAGCAGCGAGCCGGTGAGCGAGCCCCACAGGACGACCCCGATCAGCGCCAGCAGCACGACGAGGCCGATGAGGGGCCAATGTGACCCGTAGGCGTTCAGTAACACACCCCAGATAGCCACCCGCAGGAACCCGAGCACGCCCAGCAGCAGGCCGAGCGCGAGCCCGGCCACGAGCTCGCGTCGCGCGATCTCCCACCAGTCGCGCACCGTCACCTCGCCCAGCGCGATCGCGCGCGTCACCAGCGCGGCGGCCTGGGAGCCGGAGTTGCCACCCGAGGAGATGATCAGCGGCAGGAACAGCGCGAGCACGACGGCGCTGGCGATCTCCGACTCGAAGAAGCCCATGGCAGTCGCCGTCAGGGTCTGACCGATGAACAGCAGCACCAACCAGAAGGCGCGCTTGCGCACCATCTTGCCCAGTGAGACCTTCAGGTAGGGCTCTTCCAGGGCGGACACACCACCGAGCATCTGGATGTCCTCGGTCGCTTCCTCCTCGGCGACGTCCAGGACGTCGTCGACCGTCACGATGCCGACGAGGATGCCCTGGCTGTCCGTCACCGGCAGCGCCGACCGGTCGTGCTTGCGGAACTCGGCGACCGCCACCTCCTGGTCGTCCGACGCCTTGAGCGACACGTAGCGCTCGTCCATCAGGTCCGCGATGACGGTCTCGGGGTCCACGAGCAGCAGCTCGCGCATCCGCAGGTCGTCGATAAGACGGCCGCCGGGCGCGGTCACGTAGACGACGTTGAGGGTCTCCGAGTCCTTGCCGTAGACGCGTACGTGCTCGAGCGTCCTGGCGACCGTCCAGTGCGGTTTGGCGGCGACGTAGTCCGGCGTCATCAGGCGCCCGATCGACTCCTCCGGGTAGCCCAGGAGGCGCGTGGCCACGCGGCGCTCGTCCTCGTCCAGGAGGTTCAGGAGCCGCTTGGTGACCTCACCGGGCAGCTCCTCGAGCAGCGCCGTGCGGTCGTCGGGGGACATCTCGTTGAGGACGTCGGCGACCTCGCTCTCCCCCATGCTCCGCAGCAGCGCCTCCTGGTCGTTGAGGTCGAGGTACTCGAAGACGTCCTTAGCGAGCTGCCTGGGCAACACCCGGTACGCGACCGCCTCGGCGTCGTGCTCCATGTGCCTGAACACCTCGGCGAGGTCCTGGACCTGCAGCTCCGACAGCCGCCGCCTGACCTCTACGAGGCGCCGCTGTGCCACGAGCTCGGTCACCTCTTCTGCCAGGGCCGGCGTGTCGATGACGACGTCTACGGGCATACCGGCCGGTATGGTAATCCGCTGGCCGTCGCGCGGCCTCGTGGGCAACTGCATACGCTGCCGGACAGCGCCTATGAAACAATGCATTGACTCAGCGCCAGGGACGTAACTAGTCTCGGCGCTTAGGAGGACATAGTGAAGCGTCTCGCCTGGTTGATCTTCGGCCTCGTGGCCTTGGCCTTGAGCGCCTGCGCACCGACCGCCACCGTCAAGAACGACGTGATCCCCACGCTGTTCTCGGTCACGGTGCCCGACAGCCCCGGCGGCACCGTCGTCCTGCAGGGCCGCTACTTCGGCGACGGCTTCGGCGGTCAGGCCGACAACAGCTTCGTCCTCGTCGGCGCCGACGTGAACGGTGACGGCGGCATCATGGCAGAGGCCAGCTCCTGGTCCCCCACCCGCATCGAGTTCGTGGCGCCCGAGCGCGCCGGTTCGGGCTTCGTGTTCGTCGTCGTCAACGGCGTGCGCAGCAACGGGCTGCCGGCCAACCTGCCCTAGAGTCCTCCAGCACGAGCACCTGACTGGCGGGCGGCCTTGGCCGCCCGCTTCTCGTTGGTCGTACACTCGTCCGTCATGAAGCTGATTTCCGCCAAGGGCACCCACGACGTCCTACCTGAGCAACAGGCGGCCTGGAGCGCGATCGTCGGGGCCGCCGAGCGGGTGCTCGGCAACGCCGGCGCCGGTCACATCACTGTCCCCATGTTCGAGTATGCCGAGGTCTTCGAGAAGAGCGTGGGCGAGTCCTCCGACATCGTCGTCAAGAAGGAGATGTACGTCTTCGAGGACCGCGGGGGCCGCCGCCTGGCGCTGCGCCCCGAGCTGACGGCCGGCATCATGCGGGCGTTCTCGGAGCACGGCATGCACACGCGCCCCTCGCCCGTGAAGCTCTGGAGCTGGGGACCCGCGTTCCGCGCCGAGAACGTGCAGCGCGGGCGTTACCGCCAGTTCCACCAGATCGACTATGAGGTCGTGGGCAGCGACTCTGCCCTGGCAGATGCCGAGGCCGTGCAGCTCATGTACACGGTGCTGGCCGAGTGCGGCCTCAAGGGCCACGTCATGATGGTGGGCTCGGTGGGCGACCCGGAGGACGCCGCCGCGTACAACACCTACCTCCGCGAGCAGTTGGGGCCCAGGTCGTCGGAGCTGTCCGAGGTCAGCCGCGAACGCCTGCGACTCAACCCCATGCGGGTGCTGGACAGCAAGGAGGCCCACGATCAGAAGATCATCGCCGCGCTCGACCGGCCCCTGGACCGGTTGGGCGAGCCAGCGCGCGAGCACTTCGAGGAAGTGTGCCGCTACCTCGACGACTGGGGCGTCCCCTACGAGGTGGACAGGAGCATCGTGCGGGGTCTTGATTACTACCGGCGCACGGCGTTCGAGGCGCATCACAAGGGCATCGGGGCCCAGTCAGCGCTGGGCGGCGGCGGCCGCTACGACGGCCTGCTGAAGCTCCTCGGCGGCCCCGACTTGCCCGCGACGGGCTGGGCGTTCGGCTTGGAACGCATCGCAGACGCACTCTTGCAGGAGGCGAGCCTGGACACGGCAGGCGAGGGCGCTCCCAGCCTGTTCCTCGTGCCGCTGGACGCGGCGGCCGTAGCCGAGGCTGCGGCCCTGGCGGCCGAGCTACGGGCCGTGGGCCGCGTCGAGTTCGCCTACCAGCGACGGGCTCCCGGCAAAGGCCTCGCCGAAGCCGACAGGCGCGGGGCTACGCACGCCGCGCTGCGGGGCCAGAGCGAGCGCGAAGCCGGAGCGTGGCAGCTCAAGGACCTGCGTTCAGGCCAGCAGCGACAGGTGAGCCAGGAGGAACTCGGGGCCCTGCTAGAGTCCCCGGCATGACCCGGAGCCACATGTGCGGGGAGTTGCGCGCGGGTGACGACGGCGCCCGCGTCGTTCTACAGGGCTGGGTCAACCGTCGGCGCGACTTAGGCGGCCTCGTGTTCCTCGACCTGCGAGACCGCACGGGCATCGTGCAGGCCGTCGTGGAGCCGGACGCCGCCGAGGCGTTCGAGGCGGCGGAGTCGGTGCGCAGCGAGTACGTGGTGGCGGTAGGCGGCGCGGTGCGTCTGCGGCCCGAGAGCCAGCGCGGCAAGACCCCAACCGGCGATGTCGAGGTAGTGGCCGACAGTCTGACCGTTCTGTCTACTGCCAAGACGCCTCCTTTCCTCGTCGACGGCAGCGTGGACGCCTCCGAGGTCGCGGAGGACATCAGGCTGCGCTACCGCTACCTGGACCTGAGACGTCCGGAGGCGCTGCGGCCGCTGCTCCTGAGGCACCAGGCCACGAAGGCCATCTGGGACTACCTCGACGCGCGGGGCTTCGTGCAGGTGGAGACCCCCATGCTGACGCTGAGCACGCCCGAAGGCGCCCGCGATTACGTCGTGCCGTCGCGCCTCTCGCCCGGCACGTTCTACGCCCTGCCTCAGTCCCCGCAGCTCTTCAAGCAGCTGCTGATGATGTCCGGCGTCGACCGCTACTTCCAGCTCGCCAGATGTTTCCGCGACGAGGACCTGCGGGCCGACAGACAGCCGGACTTCACGCAGGTGGACATCGAGATGTCGTTCGTGTCCCAGGACGATGTGCTGGAGCTGAACGAGGGGCTCATGGCCCACGTCGTGAAGCAGACCCTGGACCGGACGATCCAGGTACCGTTCCCCCGCCTCTCCTACCGCGAAGCGATGGACCGCTTCGGCTCCGACAAGCCCGACCGACGCTTCGGGCTGGAGCTGCTGGACCTGACCCAGGCGTTCCTGGGCTCCGACTTCAAGGCGTTCGCCGGGGCCGTGGCCAACGGTGGCGTCGTGAAGGTCCTCGCCGTTGACGCCTCTCGGGCCGAACCCCTCTCCCGCAAGGTGCTGGGGGACCTCGAGGAGCTCGCCAAGGTGCACGGCGCCGCCGGCCTGGCCTGGTTGAGACGCGCCGGGGACGGCTTCTCGGGCCCCATCGCGAAGTTCCTGGGCGCCACCGAGCGCGCCGCACTGGAACGCCTGGCCCCGCACCCTGGCGACACCCTGTTGCTGGCGGCCGGCTCGTGGTCCACGACCTGCACCGCGGTGGGCGCCGTCCGGACCAGGCTCGGCTCTCTCCTCGACCTCAGACCGGATCCGGACGAGCTCGACTTCCTGTGGGTCGTGGATTTCCCCTTGCTCGACCGCACCGAAGACGGCGGCTGGACCTACATGCACCATCCGTTCGCCAGGCCGCACGACGACGACCTGCAGCTGCTGGAGACCGACCCCGGCGCCGTGAGGGCGTACGCCTACGACATGGTGCTCAACGGCAACGAGGTGGGGGGCGGCAGCCTGCGTATCCACAGCCAGGACGTCCAGCAGCGGATGTTCCGGGCGATCGGCATCGAACAGGAGGAGGCGGCCAGGCGCTTCGGCTTCTTCCTCGACGCGCTCTCGTACGGCGTGCCGCCGCACGGCGGCATCGCCTGGGGCTTCGACCGCGTGGTCATGCTTTTGGCGGGCACCGCCTCGATCCGCGACACGATCGCGTTCCCCAAGATCCAGCGCGGCTTTGACCCGCTGACCGGCGCACCAGCACCGGTGAGCCAGGAGCAGCTGGACGAGCTCGGCCTCGACGTGAGGGCGTCTTGATCCCGCTCGTCGTGCTCGACCTCGACGGCACCGTCATAGGAGCCGACGCCCAGGTCCGCAACTGCGTCTGGGAGGCGGTGAACCGGGCGCGCGAGGCAGGCATGAAGGTGGCGATCTGCACCGGCAGGCCGGCTTTCGGCGTGGCGCAGCGCATCGCCGAGCGCATCGGGCCGGACAACCCGCACGTGTTCCAGAGCGGCGCCCATATCGGCTACCCGGACGGCAGGACGATCGAGGTCACCGCGCTCAAGGAGAGCGACATCCTGGCGCTGGTGCAGCTCGCCCGCGACTCCGGCGCCGTGCTCGAGCTGTACACGCCCAGCGACCTGTTCGTCGGCAAGCGCACCGAGCTGTCCGAGCGCCACGCGAAGCTCCTGGGGGCGACGGCCATCGTGAGGGACCTCGAGGACGTGGCCCGCAACGAGCCGGTCGTGAGGGCGCAGTGGGTGACGAAGTTCGGCCAGCACGAGGCGCTGCTCGCGGGCACCCCGGCGGGCATCTCGACCGCTACCGCCACCAGCCCCGCCCTGCCGGGCATCGCCTTCGTGAACCTCACCCGGGCGGGTACGTCAAAGGCCAGCGCCGTCAAGCTCGTCGCCAAGCACCTCAGGGTCCCGCTGAAGGACATCATGGCCGTGGGCGACAGCGATAACGACGTCCCCATGCTCGAGGTCGTGGGTCACCCCAGGGTCATGGCCAACGCCGCCCCTGCCGTGCTGGCCCGCTTCGACCGGGTGGTACCGTCGGTCGAGGAGTGCGGCGCCGCGGAAGCCATGGACGAGGCCCGGGAGCTACGTATCGCCTGAGCCGGCGCCTGAGTCCGTCGTAGACTTCCCCTCATGTCGCAAACCACCATCGCTGCCCTCCCCCGCCATGTCGGCGAGCAGGTGACCGTGTCCGGCTGGGTCACCGGAGTGAGGTCGAGCGGCAAGATAGCCTTCCTCCAGCTGAGGGACGGCAGCGGCTTCGTGCAGGGCGTCGTCGTGAGGTCGGAGGTCGCCGAGGACGTCTTCGAGCTCGCCAAGAGCCTCACGCAGGAGTCCAGCGTCAACGTCACGGGCACCGTGAGGTCCGACGAACGAGCGCCCAGCGGCGTGGAGCTAGGTCTCACCGGCGTCGAGCTGATCGCCGCCGGCCACGACTACCCCATCACGCCCAAGGAGCACGGCGTCGATTTCCTGTTCGAGCACAGGCACCTCTACCTTCGTCACAAGGGCCCCTGGGCGACGATGCGGATCCGCGACCTGGTGGAGCGCGCCACCCACGAGTTCTTCGCCGAGCGCGGCTTCGTCAGGTTCGACACGCCGCTGTTCATGCCCACAGCCGTGGAGGGCACGACGAACCTCTTCGAGATCGACCTGTTCGACGAGGACAAGGCGTACCTGGCCCAGTCTGGCCAGCTGTACGCCGAGGCCGGCGCCATGGCGCTCGGCAAGGTGTACACGTTCGGGCCCACCTTCAGGGCCGAGAAGAGCAAGACCCGCCGTCACCTGCTCGAGTTCTGGATGATCGAGCCCGAGGTGGCGTTCCTCGACCACGAGGGCAACATGCGGCTGCAGGAGGAGTACGTCGGCTACCTGGCCGGCAGGGTGCTCGAGGAGCGCGCCGACGAGCTGGAGATGCTGGGCCGCGACCCGGCGAAGCTGCGGCCGGCCACCGAGGGCGGCTACGAGCGCATCACGTACGACGACGCCCTGGAGTACCTGGCCTCACGCGGTGAGAAGATCGAGTGGGGCGAGGACTTCGGCGCTCCGCACGAGACCATGCTGGGCGAGCGGTCCGAGAAGCCGATCTTCGTGGAGCGCTGGCCCGCGAAGGCGAAGGCGTTCTACATGGAGCCGGTACCGGGCGATCCGGAACGCGTCCTGGCGGCTGACCTGATCCTGCCGGAAGGCTACGGCGAGCTGATCGGGGGCTCGCAGCGCATCCACGACGCCGACCTCCTCGAGCAGCGCGTCCGCGAGCACGGCCTGCCGATGGACGCCTTCGGGTGGTACCTCGACCTCAGGCGTCACGGCAGCGTGCCGCACTCTGGTTTCGGGCTCGGCCTCGAGCGCCTGCTCACCTGGCTGACGGGCGGCCACCACCTGCGCGAGGTCATCCCGTTCCCGCGCATGCTCACCCGCATGTACCCATAGTCGGGAGGCGCCTGCTGCCGGCCGCGTGACCGCGGCGTATTGAGCCTGCCCTCAGAGCGAGTTCGGCACCGCGACGTGACCCAGAAGCGTCTGCGCCGGTGAGCCGTCTTTCAGGAACACGACCTCGTCCGCGCCGTTCACCTCGGCTGTGCCACGCAGCGCCCTCGCGATCGCGCTCTCGGTGGCGACACTGACGGCTATGTCGTCAGGGGGCCGCATGTCGATGACAGCGACGCTACGGCGCTCGATGGTCTCGAAGAACACCTGCGGCGCGGGCAGCGCCTCGGGCCAGACCCCCTCGTCGATGAGTGACTCCCGCAGCGCGGCCATCACCGCCGTCAGTCGTGCCGAGGCTCCCGGCCGCGACTGGACGCGCTCCGACTTCTGCCACTCGAGCCCCGTGGCGTCCACCATCACCAGCCTGACGTCTACGGGCACCAACGCCTCATCGCCGCTGGTCAGCTCCACCGTGGGCGGCGGCGGCAACGGCTCGCGCCTCATGCCCACGAGCAGCGCCGTGGCGGCGACCAGCAACAGGAGCATGACGAGCACCTGCGGCGTCAACGCCGCCGCGGCCAGCTTCCTCCACGTCTGAGAGGTCACCTGCCGTCCGTCGCCATGACCTGAGCCAACAGGTCGGCGACGGCCTCGGTGAGCACGGCCGAGAGCTCACCGGACGCCAGGTCGGAGGGCGCGAACTCGAGGAGGACACCCCTACCGGCCGCTCCACCCAGCACCTGAAGCGGCGCGGCGGCGACCTGCCCGGCGCGATAGTCGCCGATGGTGAAGAGCCGTGATCCCAGCGCCTCGGCGTAGCTGCGGCCGGCTTCGAGGTCCGGGACCAGGCCCAGCAGCAACTCGCGCCGCAGCCGGTCGGTCTGATCGTCGCTCCCTACGCCGGCAGTGGCCGCGGCGGCGTTCTCCCTTATGGCCATGTCGAGGCTATCGACGTCCGTGGCGTCTCCCAGGTAGTAGGCGTTGTAGGTGCCCGGCGGCACGTCGGCCGCGTGCAGGGAGATGAAGAGGTCGGCGCCGATCCCCGCGCCCGAACGGGCCGACACCGGCACCGTGTAGTCGCCGTCCCTGGTCACGACCACGTCGAAGCCGCGCTGCCGCAGGGAGGCCGCGAGCCGTTCCGCCGTGGCGAGCGTGAGGCTGCTCTCGCTCCCGGCCTCGCCCACCAACCCGGTGTCCTGGCCCCCGTGACCTGGGTCAATGACGATGCGCATGCCCTCTGCCAGCGGGCTCTCCCCTGCGGCTCCGAACGCGATCACGAGGCGGAAACCGGCCCCGTCGGGAACCTGGTAGACGTCGTAGGACGTCCCTTCCCTCATCTGCACGCGGGCGTCGACCCCTCCGCTGGAGGGCAGCGCGGCGGCGACCACGAACCTCTCGCCCTCCACCGGCGTCAGTCGCACCTCGACGTCCGTCCTCTCGAAGTAGACCTGCAGCGTCTGCACCGGTTCGTTGTAGAAGACCGAGTAGCGTACGGGCCTGCTCAGGCTCAGTTCCAAGCGCTCCGGCGACCTGAGTACCCGCATCCCGGTCAACCGCGCTCGGGGCTGAACCACGATGACCGTGCCCTCCGAGGCCACGAAGGTGACGCTGGCACCGAGCGCCTCGGCGACCTGTTTCACGGGCAGGTAGACGTCGCCACCGGACGCCACGGCCGCCGGGCCGGGCACGACCGTACCGTCCAAGCGCATCGCGCCCTCCACCGTCGTGGCGGCCTCCGGCGAGCCTGCGATCTGGAGCTGGAGGAAACGTCCGCCGGCGTCGAGGACCACCAGGCTCCTGCCGGTGTCCACCGCCGCGGTGGCTCCCAAAGCCGACGCCAGCGGGCCGGCAGGCGCGTAGCTGACACCGCTGACGAGCGCCGTGGTGTTGCCTTCTATGGTCCTGCCGTTGACGATGAGCCGAGGCTGGGCGAGGGCCACCTGAAGCCCAGCGAGCGCCAGTGCCGCCAGCGCCGCGACGGTGACGCGCCAGGCCGAACGCCGGCTCACTCAGGAACCCTTCAGCGCGCGGTCCATCTCACGCTTCGCGTCGCGGGCGGCCGCGTCGCGGCGCTTGTCGTGCAGCTTCTTGCCCCTGCCGACGGCGATGTCCAGCTTCGCCCAGCCACCGTCGAAGTACAGCTTGAGCGGCACGATGGTTAGCCCCTTGCGGCTCACCGCGCGCTCGAGCTCCTCGATCTCCTTCCGCTTGAGGAGCAGGCGCCTGGGCCGCGTGGGCGTGTGGTTGTTGTAGCTGGCGTCCTTGTACGGCGGGATGTTCATGCCCTCCACGTAGACCTGACCACCGCGCACCTGCGCGTAGGCCTCGGCGATCGAGCCGCCGCCCTGACGTAGCGATTTGACCTCGCTGCCGGTGAGCTCCAGGCCCGCGGTGAAGCGGTCCAAGAGCTCATACTCGTGCGAGGCGCGGCGGTTGACCAACATGGCGTCAACGATGTTACCCCTACGAACCCGCCCTACTCGATCAGCTCTCCTACGTCCACCGGGTCCACGTCGACGGTGAGCCTCGCCCCCGGCAACCGGTCGGGCAGGGAGGCGAGGAGCGACTCCATGCGGTCCTCGTCCGGGGCCCTTATCAGCAGCTGGTAGGCGTACCGGCCCTTCACGCGGGCCACGGGGGCGGCCTCCGGCCCGAGGATCTCATCGTCGCCCGCTCCGGCGAGCCGCAACTGGTCGGCCGTGGCCTGCGCCGCCCTGGAGGCGGCCGCCTGTTCCTTCGCGGTCACCTGGACCTTGGCAAGCGTGGTGAACGGAGGGTAGCCGAACCGCTTGCGCCGCTCCAGCTGCAGGCCCAGGAGCGCCTGGACGGCCACGTCCGGCGTTTCGCTCGCTACCGCCCTGAGTGCGGCGTTGTCCGGCGCGAACGTCTGAACCACGACCAGCGGGCGCCGGCCTGCGCTAAGTTCCGCCAGGCCGAGGAGCATGCGCAGCGCCTCGTGCTCCGCCCGGAAGTCGGCCAGGGCGAGGTGGACGTCGAACAGCCCGATCACGACCAGCGAGAGGCTGGGTAGCGGCTCGAGCCGCAAGGCTGCCGTCGTGCCCACCACCGCGCCTGGCTCCCCGGCGTAGAGCTGGCTCAGATCGTCACGCCTGTCGGCGTCGTAGCGGTACATGGGGAACTGAGGCGCGAGCTTCTGCAGCTGAGCGAGCAGCCACTGTGTCCCTGCCCCCCTGAGCGCCCCCAGGTCCGTCTGGCCGCACTGCGGGCAGACGTGCGGCACCGGCTCGCGGTGGCCACACTGGTGGCATCGCAAGGTGCCCTCTTCGCGGTGGAACCGCAAGGTGAGGTCGCAGTTGGGGCAAGGCGCCAGCCACCCGCAGGAGTGGCAACCGTAGGCGCCCGAGAAGCCTCGCCTGGGCGCGATGAGCACGGCTTGCCTGCCACGGTCGACGACCTGCCTGAAGGTCAGCTGCATGTCGGGATGGAGCGGCCAGTTGGGGCTGCCCGTCATGTCCGCGACGTGCACCCTCAGGTCCGGGAGGGGCAGGAGCGTGTGCGCGGCGCCTTCGCCCATCGCGATCAGCTCGGGGCTGCCCACGACGTCCGTCTGGGTGAAGCGCGCTCCGGTAGCCGCTGCCAGCCGGCGCGCCGCCTTGGGCAGCCACAGCCTCGCGCCCGATCGCAGCTTGTGAGTCTGGCTGCCGGCCTCGAGCACGACCACGCGCCCCAGCCTCGGAGCGGGCGCCAACAGCGCCAAGTGACTGCCGATCACGACGACAGGGCCGGCGTCCGGCAGCTGGGTGAACAGGTCCTCGCGTTGGTCGTCCGTGGCGTCGCCGGTCACGTACCTCACGGGCAGTCGAGTGGCCAGCCACGCCGCCGCCTCACGCGCCACGGTGTTCTCAGGGGCAACGACGACGACGCTCTTCCCCTCCTCGAGGTCGCCGGTGAGCACCGGCAGCAGAGCCGCGAGCCGCGAGCGGCGCGATCCGCCCACCACGTAGCCGTCCGACCGGGGCGCAGCGCCCCCCGGCGCTGGTTCCAGGAGGCGGTCCTCGAGCAGCGGCGGCTCCGGCAAGGGCGGAGTGGGCGTCTCCACCTCAACGTAGGCCGCGTAGCCCTTAGTGACCAGGGCCCGCACCGCGCTCTGCGACACGTCGACATCGCGTGCGAGGGCCGCTGCGCTGTCCACCTCCTCCAGCTCCCACAGGCGCTCCAGCGCCAGGCGCTGGTTGATGCTGCGCGGTCCCTCCAAGCCGTCGTCGGGGTGCCGGCGAGGCACCAGCACGGTGTGCACCTTCCGGCGCACCCGCACCGCCTCGTCGACCAGCCCCTGAGCGCGCAGCACGTCCAGGAGCTTCGCCTCCACCCTCTCGGCCGGCAGCCACTCCCCCACGGCCAGGTCTCCGCGGAGATCTTTGCCCGCTGCGGAGCGCAGCAGCACCTCGTGCTCGAGGTCGGGGTTGAGCCCGGGCACGCCCAGGGTCGACAGCACCAGACCGGCGGGCACGCCGGCACCTCGTGCGATGGAGTCGATGCCCTTCACCTGATCGGCATGGAGGTAGGGCGCGTCGCCCATGTACCTGAGCGCATGGCGCAGCTCCAGGCCGCGCCCGGCGTCGACTGTGCGCGACCCGACAACCAAGCCGACCCGCACGCCGGTCTGCCATGGCACGATCACGCGCCTGCCCACCGGGCTCTCCTGCCCCCGGTCCTCGAGCGGCGCCAGGTAGGTGAGCGCGCCCAGCGGCAACGGGAAGAGGACGTCTACGGCGTCTGGCACTACGGGCTCAAGTCTAGCCAGGGGGTGAGGCGTCCTCGCCGGCTCCTAGGCGATGGTTAGTATCGCTGCCATGGGTGATGCGGAGGGCGCAGCGTACGAGCGGGCCGGCGTCGACCTTAGAGCGGCCGAGCGGACCACCGATTTGATAAGACGTGCGGTGGAGTCCACCTACACGCAGGGCGTGATCCGCGGCCTGGGTGCCTTCGGCGGGCTGTTCGAGCTTCCCGCCGGGTTGGATCACCCGGTGCTGGTGGCCTCGACCGACGGGGTTGGCACCAAGACGGTCCTGGCGAACCGCTACCGGCATGAGCCCGGCGTGCTGGAGGGGATCGGGCGCGACCTCGTCAACCACTGCGTCAACGACGTGCTCGTGCAGGGGGCCGTCCCCCTGTTCTTCCTCGACTACGTGGCGAGCGCCCGCCTCGAGCCGGAGGCGACCGCGGCCCTCGTCACGGGCGTCGCCGCGTCGTGTAGCGCCGCAGGCATGGCGCTGCTCGGAGGCGAGACCGCCGAGATGCCCGGCGTGTACGCCCCGGGCGAGTTCGACCTCGCCGGGACAATCGTGGCCGTCGTCGAGCGTGACCGGATCGTCGACGGCTCGGCGGTTCGGCCGGACGACGTGCTCCTGGCGCTGCCGTCCGGCGGGCTGCAGACGAACGGCTTCAGCCTCGCCCGGCGCGCCCTGGAGGGCAGGCTGGACGACGAGGTGCCAGGCGTGGGGACCGTGTGGCGCGCGCTCCTGGCCGAGCACAGGAGCTTCCTGCCCGCGGTGCGCCCGCTGCTGGACCGCGGCCTCGTCAAGGCGATGGCCCACATCACCGGTGGCGGGCTGCCTGGCAACCTGCCGCGCACCTTGCCGGCCGGCCTGGGTGCACAGGTGCGGCGCGGCTCGTGGGACGAACCGGCGTTGTTCGCGCTCATCCGTGAGGCCGGTGGGGTGAGCGAGACAGAGATGTTCGAGGTCTTCAACATGGGCGTCGGGTTCGTGGTCACCGTGGACCCGGCGAGGGTGACGGAGGCGCTCACCGTGACCCCGGAGCTGATCGAGATCGGCAAGGTCGTGGAGGGCGCCGGGGTCCGGATCGTCTAGGCGTCCACGCGGTCGCGCCGGAGCGGACCGCCGGTCTTCTAGGCCTTCTCGTGCTCAGGCGTACGGGGCCGGGCGCGCCGCTCGACGCCCCCCGGCGGCCCCGGTGGGCGCACCTCGCCAGTCTTCTTGGGGTCGAGAGCTGGCAGCACGATCGTGAAAACGGTGCCCTCGCCCAGCCGCGACTCGACGCTGACGGTGCCGTCGTGCTGATGGACGATCCACCTGACGATGGCCAGCCCCAGGCCGCTGCCGTTGCCCCGGGAGCTGCGCGCACCGTCCACGCGGTAGAAGCGCTCGAAGATGTGCGGCAACGCCTCTGGCGGGATCCCGGCACCGTCGTCGAGCACCTCGAGCCTCACCTGCTTGGCTTCCTGCAGGACGCTCACCGTCACGCGGTTCGCGCCGGCGTTGATCGCGTTGAGCACCAGGTTGAGGACCACCTGCTTGAGGCGCTCGGCGTCGCCCATCACCTCGGCCAGCGCGCGCGGGGCGCTGACGCTGACCTCGGCGTTCGTCACGACGCGCGACACCTCCTCGCGCACCGCCTCGGCGACCTCGACGAGGTTCATGGGCGCCTTGGTCACGGTGAAACCGGCGTCGGCCCTGGCCAGCTCCAGCAGGTCGTTGACCAGCTTGCCCATCCGCTCGGCCTCGCGCTGGATCACGGTCAGCGACTCCTGCTGCAGTGGCGTGGGGTTCGTGCGTCTCACGAGGTAGCTGGCGTGGCCAGCGATGGCCGTGACCGGCGTCCGCAGCTCGTGGCTGGCGTCGGCGGTGAAACGGCGCTGCGTCTCGAACGACTCCTGCAGCCGGTCGAGCATGTTGTTGATGGCCACGCCGAGGTCGTGGATCTCGTCCTTGGTCTCGGGCACGGGGACGCGGTGGGACAGCTCGGACCCCGAGACCTCGGCCGCGGCTGCCGTCACGCGCCGCAGCGGGCCCAGCACGCGTTGCGACAGCACCCAGACGCCCAGCCCGAAGGCCAGGAACGCGAGGACGACAGTCATGATCAGGTCGCGCGCCAGCTGATCGAGGGTGATCGCCATGAGACCCGCCGGGATCGTGACGAAGTACGCGGCCCCGAGCGGGCCGCCGCGGCCGATGGACACGAACGTGCCCAACTGGGCGTGCACGCGCATCCGGTTCGCGCCCGAACCGATCGACGTCCGCACCCGGCCCTGCTCGACGAGCGTCTCCAGCGAGGCGTCCGACATCTCGGCGACGATCCTCTCGTCACCCTCGATGGCGAAGCCGTCGCGCACCGCAGCGACGCTGTCTGGCCTGAACCCGGCCTGCCCGACGATGAGTATCAGGTAGCCGGCATCGCTCGGCAGGCGGCCCGCGGTCTGAGCCAGCAGCGAGCGGCTGTTGACCAGCTCGGAGAGCGCCAGCTCAGCGCGCTCGTCCACGCCGGCTGCCAGCGACCGCTCGGTGAGCAGGTACACGGACACCGCCACCGCGCCCAGGATGAGGGCGATGAAGACCCCGAACACCAGGGTCAGCTGCAGTCTCAGTCCCAACCGACAGTCACTCCCCGCGCGAACCTTAACCGTCTAACGAACTCGTCACGTGTGAGCGTCTTGGGCGTGCCCGCTCACTCCTCGCGGAGCACGTACCCGACCCCGCGAACGGTATGGATGAGGCGCCTCTCGCCCTCGCCCTCGAGCTTCCGCCTCAAGTAGCCCACGTAGACGTCTACGACGTTGCTACCGCCGGTGTACTCGGGCCAAACCTTCTCCTCGATCTCGAAGCGGTTGAAGACCTTGCCGGGGTTGCGCGCGAAGAGCTCGAGCAGCTCGAACTCCTTGGCAGAGAGCTCGATGCGCCTGCCGTCCCTGAAGACCTCGCGGCCCTCAAGGTTGATGACGAGGTCCGCGACCCGTACCTCGCCGGTCACCGCCGGGTTGACGCGGCGCAGGTGCGCGCGCACCCTGGCCAGCAGCTCTTCGATGCTGAAGGGCTTGACGAGGTAGTCGTCGGCGCCGGAGTCGAGGCCCGTCACCTTGTCGTCCACCGAGTCCTTGGCGGTCAGGATGATGATGGGCGTGTTGCTAGTCTTGCGGATGCGGCGGGCGACCTCCAGGCCGTCCAGCACCGGCAGCATGAGGTCGAGCACCACCAGGTCGGGGTTCAGCTCGCGGAACTTCGAGAGGCCGGTGACGCCGTCGTAGCTCACCACCGTCTCGTAGTTCTCCGCTTGGAGCTCGAGGTCGATGAACTTGGCGATCTCCTTCTCGTCTTCGACAATCAGGATCATGGGTTTTCGTTCCATGGCGGCACTATGCCACGGGCTCTCATGAGAGACATCTGGCCCGTCCACGACGGACTTACGGGTAGACCTTAGTGCTGGATGGGAACGGTATCCTGGACGATGAATCCGCCCTCGAGCACGCTCTGCGCCCAGGCCTTGGCGCCCGGCAGCGAGTGGTCCCGCCAGTTGCCGCACGACACCTCGCTGCACCCCGGGATCTCGCCATC
Organism: Trueperaceae bacterium; assembly: GCA_036381675.1. Classification (GTDB taxonomy): domain Bacteria; phylum Deinococcota; class Deinococci; order Deinococcales; family Trueperaceae; genus DASRWD01. The sequence continues at coordinate 21,218 of DASVCK010000041.1, forward strand.
GTGGGCGGCGACCGCCTCCAGCGCGGCCTCCGTCGCCGCGAGCACGTCCTCGGGCCGCGGCTCACCGAGCACCGTCAGGTAGAAGCCCGTGCGGCAGCCCATCGGTGACAGGTCGACGACCTGGGAGGGGTCACGTTCGGCCAGCGCGTCGCGGAAGTAGCCGGCGATGAGGTGCTCGATCGTGTGCAGCGCCGCCGTCGGGATCTCGCCCTCGTTCGGCTGAACGAAGCGCACGTCGAAGTTGGAGATCTCGTCGCCGCGCGGTCCCTGTTCCACGCCGATCAGGCGGATGTAGGGCGCCTTGACGGCGGTGTGGTCCAGGGTGAAGCTCTCGACCTCGGCCATGGCGGATCTCCTTCGGGTGAGGGACGGACGACGGA
>DASVCK010000042.1:0-6986 GCA_036381675.1 Trueperaceae bacterium
ATCACCCTCGTCCCTCTCCCGCTCCAGGTCCTTGGCAGTTATGAAGTCTGTGACGTCAGGATGCGTGATAGAGATGGTAGCCATCCCGGCGCCACGCCTCGTGCCCCCCTGTCTGATTGCCCTTAATGTGGGCGCATAAACATACCGTAAGGTGGATACTGGCCCCGCATGGTCCGCTCCACCCAACCCAGCCCACACAGCGAAGTTGTCGAAGATCTCAACCGCGAAGCTAGCCGGCCCAGACGACGTGCCGCCTGACCCCCTGACCACCGTGCCAACCGGCCGCAGCAGCGAGAGGTCGATAAGCACGTCGCGGCCCGCGAGCAGGCGCGCCGCTGCGGCACCGGCGGAGTCCCAGATACCTTCCACTGAGTCGGGTACCTCGATGAGCTCCGCACCCAAGGGCGCTTCAGGCTTCTCGACGAATCTCGCGACCCTGTAGCCCTTGGTCACCAGCTCGTTGCGCACGAGGTCAAGGAACGTGCCGGTCTGGATCGCGTCGTGATCGGGATGGGAGGCGTCGACGGTCAGGTACAAGGTGCCCACACGCCCGTCGAAGCGGCGCTTGGGCGCGATGGGGTCGAGGTTGAGGCCGTTGCCGCCGCCCACCTTCGTGACGAGCGCCAACTTGGTGGCCAGACGCAGGACCCAGGCGTTCGTGCCCTCAGGCTCCGGGCTACCGTCCTGCACGAAGCAGTTGAGGACGTTGCCGTGCTCGGTCGCCGCCCCGGCCAGTACGCGGCCACCGGGGCAGAAGCGCTGCTCGGCCATGAGGCGGTAGAACTCGGCGGCGGTGTCCTCGCGGGTGTGCTCGGGCTCGGGCTGGGCCACCCAGGTGGCCACCCTCTCGAACATGTCGAGCACCGTCTCGTCTCCCGGTTGAAAGTACTGGCGCCTGGCAACCTTCACCGCGTGTTCTCCGAACGTGGCTGCGTTGGCGTTGGAAGACGAGAGCTTGCCCACGATGTTCACTTCCCCTCGACGTCGGTCAGCGCCCCGGCTGGACGAGACTCGGCAGGTGTCAGGTGGTTCCCGCGCCCCGACCGGATCTCTGTCCGCCGGGCCACCTTGACTGCCTCTACCTTGTGGCTGCTGCACCCCGCGCTGGAGGCGCCGACCTACAAGATGTTGTATCGGCCAGTCTAGCGCCTACCAATGGTGGCGATGTAGTGATTCTAACTCGCTATGTAGATGTGCATGCGAGGTAAGGGCCGATAGCCTGACGAGCCCGCGCCGGAGGCGCTTATCTGGCCTTCGAGGGGTACCATGCTCGACCTTGGCGGACGCACACGACGGTCCCCTTCGGCCCGCCGGAACCCGTGGTGACGCCATGGACGCCAGGGTCTACAGGAGGTGACGCATGCGAACAGTCCGCTCGGACGACGGCACCACGATCGCGTACGAGGTGACAGGCGCAGGCCATCCCATCGTCCTCGTCGGCGGAGCCTTCAACGACCGGAACTCGCCTGCGGCCGGACTGCCGCTCGCGCGGCTCTTGGCCCCGCATCTCCAGGTGGTGACCTTCGACAGGCGCGGCCGTGGCGACAGCGGCGACGGGCCGGAGTACGCGGTCGAGAGAGAGGTCGAGGACGTCGCGGCGCTACTCGAGGACCTCGGCGCCACAGCCATGCTCTACGGTCACTCGTCGGGCGCCGTGCTGGCCCTGAAGGCGGTGCTGGCGGGCCTCGAGGTGGAACGCTTGGTCTTCTTCGAGCCGCCGCTGGCGCTACGACCCGAGGAGACCGGGAGGAACGATGGCCTCGCGGCGCGCGTCAGTGAGATGGTCGCCGCCGGCCGGCGAGCTGACGCCGTGGTGGAGTTCCTGGTGAACGTGGTCGGGTTGCCGGAGCAGATGGTCGCGGGCATGAGGCAGGCGCCGCATTGGCCGGGCCTGGTGGCGATGGCGCATACGCTCCCTTACGAGCTGGCGGTGACGGGCAGCGTGAGGCTGGGCCCGGGCGAGGAGCTTCCTGTGCATGTGCCAACGCTCGTGATCGAGGGCGACCTTAGCCCAGCCGAGCTCAGGGCGGCTGCTCAGGAGTGCGCGGATCAGATCCCGGGTTCTACCCTGACCACGCTCGAGGGCAAGGCACACGACGCTGACCCCGAGTCGATCGCCGGAGCGATCCTGCAGTGGCTGGAGGTAGGCGCCTGACTCCTTGGCTGGGTCAGTGCCTGAAGTGCCTATGGCCGGTGACGACCATCGCCAATCCCAGCTCGTCGGCCGCGGCGAAGATCTCATCGTCGCGGATGGAGCCGCCCGGCTGCACGACGACGGTGACGCCGGCCGCCGCCGCGGCGTCGACCCCGTCGCGGAACGGGAAGAACGCATCCGATGCGCAGGCGCCGCCCGCTGCCCGGCCGTCAGCTTTCTTGGCCGCGATCTCGACGGCGTCGACGCGGCTCTGCTGACCTGCCCCGACTCCCACGGCCACGCCGTCCCTGACGAGCACGATCGCGTTCGATGAGGTGCGGGCGCAGACCCTGTAAGCGATCTCCAGGTCGACCCACTCCGCCTCGGTCGGCCTCCTCCGCGTGACGACCTTCCAGCCGGAACGGCCTTCCACCTCGTCGGGCCGCTGTACCAGGAGCCCGCCGTCGAGGCGCCTGAGGTCCAGGCCGCTGGGACCCGGTGGCGCCATCTCGAGGACCCTGGTGTTCTTCCGCTTGCGCGCCAGCAGTTCGAGCGCTTCAGGCGCGTAGCCCTGAGCTACGATCACGTCGGCCTTGGGGTTCGCCGCGATGCGCTCCGCGAGCGTCATGTCTACGACCCCCGGCAGCGCCACGACGCCGCCGAAGGCGGACTTGGGATCCGCGGCGAAGGCCCGCTCGTAGGCCGTCAGCAGGTCGCCGGCGACGGCGGCGCCGCAGGCGTTGGCATGCTTGACGATCACGCAGGCGGTGGCCGGCAGCTCGTGCGCCAGTCGCCAGGCAGCCTCGGCGTCGAACAGGTTCAGGTACGAGAGCGGCTGCCCGGAGTGCTGGACCATCGCGTCCCACACGCTGCTCTCGCCCACGTGCCGGTACCTCGCCCCCGCCTGGTGCGGGTTCTCGCCGTACCGCAGCTCCTGCTCGCGGGTGAGCGCCAGGTTCAGGTACATGGGTAAGGGATCTTCACGCTGCAGCCACGCCACGATCGCGGCGTCGTAGGCGGCGGTGTGCGCGAAAGCCTTGAGGGCGAGCGCCCGCCGCCTCTGGTCGCTTATGCCGTCGCGCAGGTCTGCCAGCACGCTCGCGTAGTCGCCTGGGTCTACGACGACGACCACCGAGGGGTGGTTCTTCGCGGCAGCCCGGATCATCGCCGGGCCGCCGATGTCGATCTGCTCCAGGGCCTCTGCGAGGCTCACGCCCGGCCGGGCGACCGTCTCCCTGAAGGGGTAGAGGTTCGAGACGACGATGTCCACGGGAGCGATGCCGTGCTCGGCGATCTCGCTTGCGTGCTCGGCCGTCCGTTTGGCGAGCACCCCGCCGTGGATGGCGGGGTGCAAGGTCTTGACGCGGCCCCCCAAGATCTCGGGGAACCCGGTGACGTCCGCGACTGCGGTCACCGGGATGCCCTCGGACTCGAGGGCCTTCAGAGTGTTGCCCGTGGACACCACTTCGTAGCCAAGCTCGACCAGGCCGCGGGCGAGTTCCGTGACGCCGGACTTGTCAGAGACGCTTACCAGCGCGCGACGACCCGGCTCGGTCACGGCTACTCTCCCGCGCCCTCTGGGGTCTCCTCCTGGTCCGCAGCGGGGCCTTCGGCCCCGTCAGCGCCGCCCGCTTCGTCCTGCGCGGCTTCGTCTTGCGCGGCTTCGTCTTGCGCGGCTTCGTCCTGCGCGGCTTCGTCCTGCACGACTTCGTCCTGCGCGGCTTCGTCCGTCGCTTCTCCTCCGGCGGCTCCATCATCCTGAGCCGGCTGCTCACCGGGCTCGGGCACGGTGAACGGCAACTCGTCCGCGGCGTCGTCGACGTCCATGATCACGTACTCGTGGACCTCGATCTGGTCGCGCAGCGAGTCCAGCCACTCCTGCTGGACCTGTTGGCGGTTCGTGGCGAGAACCTGGTTCTCCACCTGGGCCCGCACGTCCGCGAGCGGCCTTACGCGTGCGTCGGTGCGGTCGACGACCAGCACGACGAACTCCTGAACCATCTCGGGCTCCGTCTGCTCCTCGGCGTCGCCCTCGGCGACGGGTTCCTCCGCCCCCGCCGCTTCTTCGGCGGTCTCTTCCGCGTCTGGCTCCGGCTCGACCGGCCGCTCGATAACCAGCACGTCCGAGACGCCTTGTGGACCGCCGCCGATGGGGTCGAACGCGTCAGTCTGGAACACGGCGGTGTCGAGGTCGGACTCGAGATCGCCGGGACGCACGCGCCCGTGATCGGTGACCTCCCCGCCCTGCTCTGCGGCCGCGTCCGCCGGCGCGGCGCCGCCGAGCACCGCCTGCCTGAAGGCGGTGGCAGAGGCTTCGTCCGTGAAGGTGGCCTGCGTAACCGTGGCTTCAGCTGGCAGAGTGAAGGCAGCCACGTTCGACTCGTAGTACCCCTGGATCTGGTCGTCGGTGACGGTGGCGTCGCGCGCCACGTAGTTGAGAGCCGCCTGCGCCACTCCGGCTTTCGTGCCTACGAGCTCGACGCCGAGCTCCTGGGCGCCCTGGTAGGCGAGCTCGGTGCTGATGAGCTGCTGCAGCACGTTGGGACGGAATATCTGAGAGATTATGTCTGCCATGTCTGGCGTCAGCGCCTGCTGCATGACGGGGTTGAAGTAGGTGGCCCGGTCCAGCTGCGCCTCGGTGATCTGCGCGTCGCCTACCTCGGCGACGACCTCGTTCTCGAACGACAGGGTGCTGGTGGCCGGGAAAGCCACGACGGCCTCGTCGCGCAGCCGCTCAAGCTCGGCCTCGACGACGCCCTGCTGCTTGGCGGCGAGAGCGTCCTCCGCGACCTGATCCCGCACCTCGTCTAGAGGACGGGTGTCAGACGGTAGGTACTCGAGCACCTGCACGATGTAGAAGCCGCCAGCCGCCTCCACGACGTCCGTGATGCCGGCTCCCCGCAGCCCGAAGGCTGCGTTGGCGACGGCCGTCGGGAAGGCCGCTCTGCCTACGGCGCGGGGCTCGGTCTCTTCTCCTTGGGCGCCGACGGCGCCCTGGTTGGCCGCCAGCTCGATCGAGTTCTGAGCCGCCAGGTCCGCGAAGGAGGCTCCCGCGGCGAGCTGGGTCGCGATGTCCTCGGCCGTCTCGGCGTCCTCGACCACGATCTGCCTGGCGCGAACGCGTTCCTCGCTCTGGTAGCTGGACCGGTGGGACTCGTAGTAGGCCTCGACCTCGGCGTCGCTTACCGTCACGCCGTCCACCAGCGACTCGCGCCACTTCGTGTACTTGAGCTGGTCACGCATGTAGTCCCGGAACATCTCGTCGTTGAACCCGGCGCTACCGATCAGGTTCAGGTACGCCCTGTCGTTGCCGCGTCCTGCGACACCGCGGGACTCGCGGAACTCGTTGACCTCCCGGCGCACCTCGCCGCCGGAGACGCGGACCGGCGCGGCCGCCTGGCGCTCCACTTCCTGGCGGATGAGGGTGTCCACGAGGAGGCGCTCCAGTTGGTCTGCGACCGGGCCCTCGCTGATCGTGTTGAACGGGGCCTGCTGCTGAAGCTGCAGGACGTCGGCCTCGCGCACCTCGGCGCCGTTGACGGTCATCTGAACCGTGCCGCGCAGCGCCTCCTGGCCGCCCAGGTTGAGCCCCATCGTGGGCGTGAAGGTGATGACCATACCCAGGAGCAGACCTATGGAGATACACCACAGGATGATCGTCCGGGTTCTATTGCTGATCTTCATCGGTTGAGGTCCTCCAGGTGGTGGCCGGCGGACCGGGTAAGAACAGCAGCCCTGCGCGGCGCACGCCCCGGAGTCTAACAGACCGGCTTACCCCGGCCAGGCGCCGGGCGATGCTATATTGCTTGGGCTGTCGTGTCGCCGCTTCTAGGCGTGCGCAGCGCGCAGGACGCGCCCGTAGCTCAGCCGGATAGAGCGTTCGCCTCCGGAGCGAAAGGCCACAGGTTCGAATCCTGTCGGGCGCACCACTCCACGTTCACCGCTACGTTCCCGGTTCGTTCCTCGCAGCCGCCGCCAGGTTCTCCTAGAACCAGCGACCCGGGCTGAACGGCAGGCCGGCCAGCAACCTCAAGCTCTCCGCCACCGGGGCGTCGTAGCCGCGAGCCAGCTCCATCAGGTCCACCTGCGCCTCGGCGTCCGGCTGGATACCGCGGTCGAGAGAGCGTCCGTCGGGCAGTTGGAGGTTCGCCACCGCGACCAGGACCTGGCTCTGGTCCGGCAACAGGTAGGTACGCACGACCTCGACGTTGCCTGAGGTGAGCACGCCGACCACCCGCGCCCGCCCCGTGGCCTGGAGGATGGACGCCGCCACCTCGGCGGCGGAGCTCGTGCCCTCATCGACGAGGACGATGAGCGGCTCCGTCACGTAGATCGGCTGCTCGATGGTAGCGGCCCGGAGAACGCGACCGTTCACCTCGCGCAGCACGGCCACGCCTACGCCGTCGCCGGCAGCGCGCTCGAACTCCGCCGTCCACACGACTTGGCCGCGCGCCTCGGCGCTCGCCCATTCGCCGTCGACGAAAGCTCCCATCATCACGCCCAGCTCGGCCAGGCTGCCGCCACCGTTCCCCCTCAGGTCAAGGACGTACGACATGGCGCCCTGGCTCCGCAGGCCGGCCAGGAGACGGTGTATGCGCTCGCCGGTGCCGCTCAAGGTGAACGACGGCACGTACACGTAGCCGACGCCGTCCTCGAGCATTGCGGCCGAGGCCGTACGCCGCAGCTCTGCCTGCACGAGGTAGCGCGGCGCCAGGGAGAGGCTGATCGTCTCGCGGCCGTTCCGCTTGACGGTGAGGTCTACGTTGCGGTCCTCGAGGCTGGATGTCAGGACGAAGCCGACGCCGGCGGCTCCGACCTCCTCCAGGTCGGTGTCGCCCACTCTGGTGATGAC
>DASVCK010000043.1:0-9000 GCA_036381675.1 Trueperaceae bacterium
CCTTCGTGGCCATGAGCTCCTGAGCGCTCAGGCCCACCCACTCGCCAAGGTCAGCCTCACGCAGACGCACGTCGGAGCGACAGTCGCCGTAGCCCAACGCCTCTGCTGTCTGCCTCGCACGCTGGAGGTCGGACGCGATGACCGTCGCAGGCGCGAACGGTCGCACCACCGGAGATAGGGCCCTCGCCTGATCCAGCCCGCGAGGAGACAACGGTATGTCCTCCTGTCCCTGCAGGCGGCGCTCCTTGTTCCAAGCGGTCTCGCCATGTCGAACCAGCAGCAGGCGTGTCACGCTATGCGCGCCCCCTCGTCGTCGAAGACCGCTGCCGGGCTGGACGGGAATGTGAGGTGGACCGTCGCGCCCAGTGGCGCGTCCGGCACACGGTCACTTACGGCCGTGAGCCGCTTGCCATCGTGGAAACCTGTGATGACGTAGCGGCCCGCCATGGGCGTTATCTCTGCCAGGTCGATCGGCAACGTTGTCCCTCCGGGTCGTTCTTGGATTGTCAGGTCTTCGGGTCGGAAGAGTAGCTGTACGTGTGAGCGCTCCGCCGACATGGCGCTAGCGGACCGGGAAACGGCGCCAAGCGCCTCGCCCATGTCCGTGTCGCCGAAGACGTACCGGCCGCCAACCACCCGGACCGGCAACAGGTTCCCTGGCGGGGTACCGATGAACGTGGCGACGAACGCACTGGCCGGCGACGCCAGCAGGTCCTGCGGTGGCCCGAACTGCTCCAGGACGCCATGGTTCATGACGGCGACGTGGCTGGCCATCGTCATGGCCTCGATCTGGTCATGCGTGACGTACACGCTGGTGGCGCCGGTTGCGCGGTGTAGGCGCAGAAGCTCTGCGCGCATCTCGACGCGCAGCTTGGCATCCAGGTTGGACAGCGGCTCGTCGAAGAGCAGGACCTTGGGTCGAGGCGCCAGCGTGCGGGCGATGGCGACGCGTTGCTGCTGCCCTCCCGATACCTCGTTCGGGTAGCGCGCGGCCAGCTCCTGTATGCCCAGCAGAGCTAGCACTTCGGCGACGCGTTCCGCCCGCCGTTTACCGTCCCAGCCCGCGACCTTGAGCGGCCACTCGACGTTGCCGCGCACCGTCATGTGTGGCCAGAGGGCGTAGCTCTGAAAGACCAAGCCGGCGTTCCTGCGTGACGGTTCCAGTGTCCCCGTACCGCTGGCGACGACCGTGTCGCCGAAGCGGATCTCGCCCCCGGTCGGGTGCTCGAGGCCCGCCAGCATGCGCAGCATCGTCGTCTTTCCGCAACCCGATGGCCCCAGCAGAACGAGGAAGGCGCCCTCGGGCACCTCGAGCGACACGTCCCGTACCGCTCTGACGCCACCCTCGAAGGTCTTGTCTAGACCCCTGATGCTGATCCCACCGCCGCGAGACGCCGGCGTGGAGGCCGGTTCCGGTGCGAGGGTCACCGCTGCGCCCATGGCTGGCTCCTCCTTTGAAGGTACTGCGCGAGCAACGTCATGACGACTGAGATGCTCGCGATGATGATCGTGATCGCGTTGGCGAACTGGAGGAAGCCCTCGTTCGCGTAGCGGAACGCCGTGACGGACAAGAGCGGCGTGGCCGGCGTGTACAGCAGCACGACCAGCGATAGGTCGCGCACCATCTTCACGAAGACGAGCACGCCCCCGGCGATGAGGCCCGGCGCGGTCAGCGGCACGAAGATGTCCCTCAGCCTGCGCGTCAAGCGCGCGCCGGTGATGCGTGCGGCTTCTTCCAGCTCGCCCGACACCTGTCGCATGGCAGCCGAGCCGGCCTGTGACGAGAACGGCAGGTTGTAGGCCGCGCCGGCTATGACGAGCAGGGCGAACGTGCCGTACAGCGCAGGGAGCGGCCCGATGCTCTGGCCGAACAGAGCGATGTATGCGGCCCCGAGAGCGATGCCGGGGATGAGTATGGGCAGGTAAGCCAGTTGGCCGATCAGGTCGCCCAGCCAACCGCCTCTCAGGCGTGACGTTGCGTAGCCGAGGAGCAGTCCGACCACCACGGCCGCCAGCGCGACGGCCAGGCCGAGCGCCACGGTCGTGCCGAGGGCCGAGAGGACTTGAGGGTTCCTCAACACGCCGGCCTGCCCCTGGGCGATCGACGGGTCCGAGGTCCCGAACCAGTAGTGCAGCGTGAGCCCCGAGAGCATGGAGCCCTTCTTGAGCGAGAGGCTGGAGAAAAGGAGGGCGATGCCGGGCAAGATGGTGGTGAACGTGCCTATGGTGATGGCAACGCCGAACAGCGGCCACTTCCAACGCCCTAGCGCGAAGCGCCGTGTCCGTGAGCCCTTGCCGGTGATCGTCGCGTACGACCGCCTGCCGCTCACGTAGCGGTTGCCGGCCCACAGCAAGGCAGCGGCGATGACGATGAGCAAGATCGAGAGCACGTAGCCCCGTTCGACCTGGCCGGTGGAGATCATGCCGTAGAGGCGCGTCGAGAGGGTATGGAAGCGCACCGGCAGACCGAGCAGGGCAGGGGTGGCGAAGTTGCCGACGCCCTCGGCGAACGCCAGCAGACCGCCGGCTAGGATGGACGGCAGGATCACCGGCAGCGTGATGGAGCGCAAGATACGGGTACGGCCCGCGCCGGTGAGCTCGGCGGCCTCGATCATCTCGGCCCCCACCGAGGTGAGGCCAGCCGAGATGAGCAGGTACGACAGAGAGAAGTAGTGGGTAATGAGCACCACCACGATCGGCATGAAGCCCCATGCCAGCCAGTCAGGGACGGCCATGCCCAGCTCGGTGAAGATGCCCACCGTACCGCCCACGCGTTCGTTGCGGAAGAAGACCTGCCAGGCGAGCGCGATCGCGAAGCTGGGTATGACGAAGGGCAGGCTCGCGAGAGTGCCGATGAGCTTGCGACCGGGGATGTCGGTCAACACGACCAGCCAGGCGAGGAAGCCGCCAACGAGGCTCGAGCCGAGCCCCACCAGCAGGCCGATGACGAGCGTGTTGCGCAACGGCAGCCAGAAGAGGTTGCGTGCGATGCGCCCGGTGAGGACGTCGCGCCAGACGGAGATACCCTCCCCGTCCACCGTCACGAGGAGGATGCGGGCCAGCGGCACCACCACGAGCAGAGCGAGCAGCACGGCCAGCCCGAGGCCGAGCCAGAAACCTGGCCGGCCTCGGAACTGACGCTTGGTGGTGGCAGTGGCGATCACGTCTTAGTCGGGCCCCTACTGCAGCGTGAGGATCAGGTCGGCGACCTGCTGGCGGATCTCCGCGCTGGCCTCGGCGTCCATGCGCCAGGCGTTGAACTCCTCCAGCGGGATCGCGTCGGGATGCGGCGCGATGTCGGTACGGGTCAGGTAGTCGCCAGCTACGTAGAACGGAGCCGTCGCCTCGCCGCCCGTGTCGGAGTCGTCGCCCATCATGTACGTGATGAGCAGGCGAGCGGCTGCCGGATGCGGGGCGTTCTGCAGCACGCCGAGGTAAGCCGGGAAGATGATGCCCGGAGAGGGCGCGGTGTCGTTCGAGACCTGGAGCGCCCACCCCTCGTCTTCGTTGTCGCGGCGGTCGCTGTACGAGGTGAAGCCGACCGGCGGGTCGTCCTGGCCGATAGCGCCAACCGCGGCGTTGACGGCGTCGGTGTTGTTGACCAGCACGACGTCATTGGCGAAGAGGTCGACGATGAACTGCTCGCCGGCGTTCTGAGCGCCGCCAGACAGCTCGACGGGCGCGCCGAACTGCTCCTCGTAGGCGGCGGCCATCTCGTCCGAGCGCAGGACGATCTCGGTCATCAAGTCGAGGTAGTCGCCGCGCACCAGCGGGTCGACCATGACGACCTTGCCGCTCCACTCTGGCAACGTTAGCTGCCACAGGTTGGTGACGGGGCTGCCGTCCGGGTACGCCTCCTCGTTGTACATGAGGACCTTCGTCGAGAGTCGGTGCCCCAGGAGGGGCGCCTGGAACTCGGCGGGGATGCGGTCTGCGAACGACGGCGGCACGTAACCCACCAGGTAGCCGTCGGCCACCAGGTCCGTCAGGACGACCGGAGCGTCTGAGATGTACGCGACGTCGGCGTTCTGCACGTTCGCGCCCATCTCGGATCGGATGCGGGCGATCTGCTCGGTGGACGAGATGTCGAACGGTACGAGGTCCACGCCGGGGAACGCGGCCTCGAAAGACTCCTCGACGCTGAAGATGCGGCTGGTGAACGAGTACACGACGACCGAGCCCTCCTCCTGAGCCGCCGCGTACAACTCGTCCACGCTCATCGCGTCGTAGTCCTGCGCCCCGGCCAGGCCGAGCAGCGCAGCGAGCGTTAGGGCCGAGAGCCTTCTGATCATGGCTTTCCTCCTTCGGGATCCGACCCGTTCCCTTCGTCCTCGGTGAAGCGCTCGATGAGGTCGGCTGATCTGTCGAGCGCGGCTAGTGACCGGTTGCCGTCCAAGCGCGCGATGGTGAGCACCAACGCGTTCGTCAGCGCCATGGGAACGCTGAGGGTCTGGAACTCGGCCTCCTCGCCGCGCGGAGCGGAGAGGAGCTTCGTGGGCTGGGGCCTGAGGAGCAACCCGAGTAGGTCGCTGATCACGACGGTCTTCGCTCCCACGTCCTTGGCATGTTGCAGCAGGGGGACGAGGCCGGGCGGAATGCTATGGAACGCGAATCCCAGCACTACGTCGGCCGCCTGGAGGGTCAGCAGGTGCTCGGCGAGATCGCGGCCTTCGTACGGGATGGGTCGGCTATCGAACCCCGAACGCCGCAGTCGTCTGTCCACGAGGTTCGCCAGGGCTGTGGCGTGCCCGCGCGCGAAAACGAACACTCGCTCGCCGGCGATGAGCAGTCGCGCCGCCTCCTCGAGCTGCGCCTGCGACACGTGCTGCGGGATGCTCAGCAGGGCTTCGGCCTCGCTGGCCACCAACTGCCCCAGCACGTCGTTCTCCATGTGGCTGAGGCGCTTGCGCACGCGTTCCGCGGGCTCCCTCGAGCCTACGAGCTCGGCCTGCAGGGCGTTCCTCAACTCGGGGTAGCCGGTGTAGCCGAGCTTCTGAGCCAGGCGGACCGCTGACGCCTGGTGCACCCCGGCGCGCCTCGAGAGCTCCGCGGCGGAGAGGAACGCCGACTCCGTGGGGTTCGCCAGCAGCACGCGCACCAGGCGTTCGTCCGCCTCGGTGAGGGAGTTGGGGTAGTCCGCTACCGCTCTCTTGAGAGCCGTCGACATGTTCACCTCTCAGGTTGAGGGGATGCTAGTGCACGAAATGTTGCACGTCAAGTGCACGATGGCGCGCAACGTTGCAGAGCCGCTTCACTTCGCGGGAAACACTATCCTCGGGAGGGATGTTCACGCCGGTAGCCGTGATGGAGATGGTCGCTCAGCTGCACCAGTTGGGCTACGAACGACTGCGGCTCTGCTCCGGCATCAGCCCCACGGGCCTCAACTGGCGCTACGGCGTCGCGCCGGCAAGTCAGTTCGAGGCGAACGGCTATCTCCTCAGAGGCGGCTTCTACCCCGGGGCGGCGTTCGGGACCACCCGGGGCGACGATGCTCCTTTCGGTTGGGACGGTGCAGAAGACCTGGGCGGAGTCGAACTGGCAAGCCTGTTCGTAGAGCGCTTCCCAGACGTCGCGGCCGCCGGTCAGGGCCAGGACCCGAGTTACAAGGATTGGTTCGCTAGCGCTCTCGCAGCGTCGCGACCGGACGGCGCGCCGGTGATGTTCGGGGAGGACGTAGACGTCGCCGCGGACGGCTACATCATGACCGGCGACAAGCGCCTGCCCCTCCCGCCACGACTCCCTGCATCCGGCGCCGGCGGCACGGTAAGTGGCATCATCGAGCCGTGAACTTCGCCGAGGCACTCGCAAAACTGGAAGGGCTCGGTGACGCGAAGGTGCGCGCTCAGAACGTCAAGCGCGGCGCCGGCGACCTGCCTCAGTACGGCGTGTTGATGGGCAACATCCGCAAGGTCGCCAAGGAGATCCGGACGGACCACGAGCTGGCGCTGCAGCTCTGGGACACCGGCATCATCGACGCCCGCCTCCTCGCGCTGCTCTTGCTCAAAGCCAAGCTGCTGACGGCCGACCAGGTGGACGCCATGGTCCGGTCATCCGGGTTCGTGCAGGTATTCGATTGGCTCGACTCCAACGTGCTCAGACACCACGTCGACAAGGAAGCCCTCCGCCAACGGTGGGAGAACGACCCCGACCCCTGGGCCGCCCGAGCCTACTGGAGCCTGACGGCCGAGCGCGTAGGCAAGAACCCGGAGGGGCTTGGCATTCCCGGCCTCTTGGATCGCATCGAGGTCGAGATGGAGGGCGCCGCGCCCGAGCCCCAGTGGACGATGAACAACACCCTGGCCGGCATCGGTATCCACTTCCCCGAGCACCGCGAGCGTGCCCTCGCTATCGGCGAGTCGCTGGGCGTCTACCGCGACTACCCCACGCCCAAGGGTTGCACCTCCCCGTTCGCGCCCATCTGGATCCGAGAGATGGTGCGGCGCAGCGGCTAGGACGTCGCCGGCGTGCGTACCTGGTAGCTGCCCACCTCGGTCCGGAACCCGATCGCCAACCGGTTCCAGGTGTTGATCGTCGTGATGGCGAGCGTGAGGTCCACCAGCTCCTTGTCGTCGAAGTTCTGCCTGACGCGCTCGTACAGCTCGTCAGGCACATCGTTCTGCGAGATCAGCGTGATGGCCTCGGTCCACTCGAGGGCCGCTCGTTCTCGTTCCGTGTAGAAAGGCGCTTCCCGCCAGGCGGAGAGCACGTACAGCCGCTGCTCGGTCTCGCCCGCCGCGCGAGCGTCTTTCGTGTGCATGTCCAGGCAGTAGCCGCAGCCGTTGATCTGCGAAGCGCGCGTCTTGACCAACTCGAGGAGAGATCGTTCCAGGCCGCTGCGCCTGACGTAAGCCTCCAACTTGCCGAGAGCCGCGACGCCCTCGTTACCCAACCTGCCGTAGTCGATCCTTCTGGCCACGAGTCCTCCTAGCCGCGCAAGCGGCATACTCATGTTCGCCCCCCTTGGGCGAGGACTCGCGCCCAACCTGGGCCACGCCGACACCGCTTGCCGCCCGACGACCTGCCGCCGGCCCTCACCCCAGGTCGGACGCCACTTCGGTCCGCACCCACCGTAAGAAGAACGGGCTGTCGAACACGACCTTGTCTTCTTCTCGCACCAGCAAGCCGCGGGCGCTCAAGGCTTCTACCGCCTTATGCACGGACGACGCCCCGGGCAGCCCGTACTGGTCTCTGACCTCGGCGGAGTAGAGCTGTTCGACGCCCAGGGCCACCACGCGCAGCACGTCCTGCTGCTGGGCCGAGAGGCCGTTCCAGATGCTGCGCAGCAGCGGCTCCTCGCTACGGCCGACCTCGTCGAACGACACCTGGACGTCCGCGACTTCTACCGCGCGCTTCGCGGCCAGCCCCTTGAAGTACAGTTGTCGCGCGACCTGCACGACATCCTGTGTCCTTGGCCCGGCCAGACGCAAGAGTTCCGCCCCCACGCCGGTACCTACACCGCTGCCACTCGCGAGTCGCTCTTCGAGCCAGACCGAGAAGACCGCCGTGGCGATCGGCCCCAGGTGCAGCATCTCGAACATCTTGTAGAAGGCCCGCTTGGGGCCGATCATGTCGTGGATCAGCGACTCCTGCGAGCCGGCGCAGACGAAGGCGAGATCGCCGTGCCGCTGGATGACGTCGCGCAGGTGCCACTCGGAGCTCTCGCCAGCGAAGGTGCGTACGGCCTGGAACTCGTCGAGCACGACGGCAACCGGACGGCCGCTGGTCTCGCGGATGTGGCTCAGGCGGTCAAAGACACTTTCGAACGCGCGCCTGCGCTCCTCCTCGCCCGCGGTCCGACGGTCGATCCCGAACGTGAACGATGGCGGCCCGCCGTGCTCGTCGAGCTTCACCGTCACGCGCGGGGCCAGGCCGCCCAACACGTCCTCGAGCCGGAGCTTCAGCCAGCGTGTCTCCTGGAAGAGCGAGCGCAGCAGGCGCGCGGAGACGTCGTGGAGGTTGGTAGCCGTCGCGACGTCGACCGAGACGACGATGGGCTTGGGCCTCGAGTTGCGCGCGGAGTCTGCCGCGTTGTTTATGGTCGAGCTCTTCCCCATGCGCCGCGGACCGTAAACGAGCAGCGACGAGGCCGACAGCATGGCGCGGCGTATCAGGGCGACCTCCTCCTCGCGGTCTGCGAAGTGATAGCCCGAGACGTGCTCGCCGATCAGGAACGGGTTGTCTGTGGGCGTGGCCATCTGACCCGATCATGCTTCACCAGTAAGCGATTCACTGTTAGGTGAATCACTGGAAGGTGAAATGAAATCGGGGTCTCTAGGCGGCCGTCACGCCCTAAGGGCGCGCCCTCTCGACCTGTCGAAAGCCGCCCAGACAGCCGCGATCAGAAGCAGGACTGCCCCGACGGCCGCGACCGTGAGTAGCAGCGTGCTCTCGTCAGCACGCGCCGCCGCCACGCCCGTCAGCCCCCAAGCGATGACCAAGGCGAAAGCGGCGTCACGCCGACGGGCCACTCCCACGATCCCGAGCACGGCTGCCACCGCGATGACTGCCACCGTCAGCGCGACCGCCGCGGAGCCGCCGTCGAACCCGATGTCCAGCAGAAAGATGCTCGTGTTCGCGATCGTTGCCACAGAGATCCAACCGAGGTAGAGACTGAAAGGCACGTGCACGAGCCAGGTGAACGCGCCGCCTTCTTGGCCTCGCCATGCGCCCGCGGCGCGGTAGATGGCGATGAGCGCCAGTAGTAACGCCACCATCACGACCTCACTGATCGGGATCTGCATGCCGTGCCATGCCAGTAGCCACCCCACGTTGAGGAGGCAGCTCAACACGAACAGCGGCCGCAGGGCGTCGAGCTTGGGTTCCGTCCGTCCGGCACGCGTCGCCTGGAAGATCACGAACCCTGCCAGAGCCAGGTAGATGACGCCCCACACTCCGAAGGTGAAGGGAGCGGGCGTGAACAGGCTCGGGTACGAGTCGGATACCTCACCGGTGGCTCGTCCGAACAGGGGCAGGAGGTTGGCCAGGGCGTTCATGGCGACC
>DASVCK010000044.1:0-10396 GCA_036381675.1 Trueperaceae bacterium
GCGACGCTACTGGGCGACCAGGCGCGACTCGCCGAGGCGCTGGAGCGTGCCGAGGCCGCCGTCGCCGCCTGCCCGGAGGAGCTGAGGCGCGACCTGGACCCGCTCCTCGAACAGCTGCGGGGGGCCGCGCCGGCGCCTGCCTGAACCCACAGGGACGGACGCGAGAGCGCCGGAGTCACTCGAGCACGCCTTCAGCCGGCTCCGCTTCCTCCCTCTCACCTGGCGGCTCCTCCCCGAACACCGCGAACCACTGCCTGAAGCTCGGCTCCACGTCGATGAGGGCGCGGGCCACGTCGCCCCTGTGACGCGAAGCGCCCGGTCCACCCACCTCGGGCAGCGCCGACCTGAGCGCCAGCACCAGGTCCCACCCCCGCAGCGGGGCGAGCTCCAGCGCTCGCCGCATGAACGTTCCCTGGAACCACAGCATCTGCGGCAGTCCCATGCGCCCGCGTGGGTACTCGAACTCGTCGAGCGCAGCCTTGAGCTCCGCCGTGGCCGCGACCTGAACGTCCGCCCACTGGGACAGCAACCTCTCGCCTGCCGAGCCGCCGGTCGACACGAGCGCCTGCACGAACATGTAGGTCGCCATGAACTCGTCGAGCCACCTGACCATGGTGCGCAGCCCGGACTGGTTGGCGATGGCGTGCCCCCACTCGTGGCCCACGATCAGGTCGAGGAACTCGCTGACGTGGCCGGGCGAGACGCCGGCCTTGCCGGCCGCCAGGAACAGGTCGTCGAAGCGCCTGGTCATGCGCTCCGGGTAGTCCGCCGCCGCGACTATCACCGAGCCGCCGGGCACGTTGCGCGTGAACGGCAGCCCGTACGGGTAGCTGCAGATCAGCTGCCAGTCGCGCGTGCCTGCCACGAGGAGCGAGACCTCGCCAGCGGGCCCCAGGACTTCCCGGGCGGCTGCCTGGAGTGGCGCGAGGAAGCCGAGGAGGTGCGCCGTCCTGGTCCGCGCCCCCTGGGAGTGCCTCGCCGAGAGGACCTCGTCGTTCAGTGACCTCAGGTAGAGCCGCGCCGAGCGCATCCTCTCCCCTGGCCGGCGGCGAGACATGCGTGGATGATAGCGGCCGGGCGGGCCCACGGAACCCGGGCACCCGAGAACGCACCGCTGGAAGCGAACTCTCTCATGCGGAGCGCGCGCCGGCCGATGCTAGACTCGCCCGCGACGTGTCCAAGCGTGTTCTAGCCGTTCTCTTCGCAATGCTCGTCGGCCTGGCCACCGCGCAACAGCGCTACAACTACCTGGCCGTCGACGGGGAGCTCGTCGAGGCGGGCCCCTACTACTTCATCGCGCACGGCGACAGCACCAACGCTTACGCCCGCGCCTCGGCGCTGGCGGAAGCGATGGACCTCGGCATCCAGTACCTGGGCGAGGCCAAGCTGCTCCGGTTCACCGACGGCTACAGGACCGTGACCTTCGAGGCCACGGCAGACGTCGAGGCCGGCTTGGTGAAGCGTCCCGGCATCGTCAAGCTGGACCCGCCGCTGCGAGGCTCCAACACGTTGGAGAGCCCCATGGCGATCCTCGTCGACGGGGTCTCGTACGTGCCCATCACGCCCCTGGTCACGGCTTTCGAGGGTCAGAGCGACTGGGATCCCGGCGCGAAGCTGGTGACGATCGAGACCGTCGACCTGCTCGGCCACATGCTGGCCCCGCCGCGCGTGGGCGTCAGCGGGGGCGTGACACGCGTGGCGGTCGACCTGCCCGTCGGCGCCACGTATCAGCTGGCTGCCGGCGGCCGCGCGTTCGTGATCATCGTGCCCAACTCCCGCGCCGAGCCCACCGCCGTGCAGGTCCACGACGACAACGTCGCGACGGTGAGCGTCTCGAGCCAGGCCGGCCGCGTCAACCTAACCGTGAGCACCCTGTTCGACCTCGATCCCACTGGACGCGGCTACTCGGTGGGCACGGTGGCGAAGACGAACGGCACCACCCTCTACGTCGACTTCGCGCGCGACGCCTCCGGCGACGCTGTCACCGCCATGGGTCAGCCCGAGGCTGGCGGCCCTCAGGCCCTCGCCCAGGCCCCGGAAGGCAAGCAGATCGTCGTCATCGACGCCGGGCACGGCGGCCACGACCCCGGCACGAACTCCCGCTACGCGGTGGAGGAGCACGTCGTGCTCAGCGTGGCGCTGCTTCTCAAGCAGCGGCTCGAGGCCGAAGGGCTCGAGGTCATACTCACCCGCGACCACGACACGTTCCTGACGCTGCAGCAACGCTCCGAGTTCGCGACCACGGAACGCAACATCTTCGTGTCCATCCATGCCAACTCCGCCCCCAGCAACAAGGCCGAGGGCATCGAGACGTGGGTGTTCGGCGAGCCTCTCGACCCGTCCTACATCGACCGCGCGATCCGGGAGAACGGCGGCGGCGCGGTGGGCGAGGAGCTCACCGCGGAGGCGCGGCAGATCGCGAACCAGTTGGCGGCCGACATCCTGCGGGAGGCCCAGTTCAACCTGTCGCTGGCCCTGGCCGACTCCGTGCAGTCACGTCTGGTCGCGGCCACCGGCGCCCAGGACCGCGGCGTGAGGACGAACCTGTTCTACGTGCTCAAGACGGCGCGCATCCCGGCCATCCTGGTCGAGCTCGGCTTCGTGAACAACCCGACCGAGGGTCCCAAGCTGGCTGACGCCGCCTACCAGCAGGTGCTCGCCGACGGGCTGGCCGACGGCATACTGGCGTTCCTGAGGAACGGCGGCACGCTCGCTCGTCGATAACGACGGCAGTTCCGATCCGGCGACCGCGGCGCTCGCGCCGCCATCCCGCCAAGGCTTGCGTGCTGCACGGTGATAGCATGGGCCCGATGTCCGCCGCGACGCACGTGCCCGGCGCCGGAGGGGTTGTCTTCGACGATGCCGGAAGAGTGCTGGTGCTGACGCTCGCGAGCGGCGAGAAGGTGTTCCCCAAGGGCCACATCGAGGCCGGCGAGACCGCGCTCGAGGCCGCCCTGAGGGAGGTCGAGGAGGAGACCGGCGTGAAAGCCTGGTGCGACGACCCGACCGAGTTCACGACCAGCTATGTCAACGCTGGCGGCGTGCCGCGCCACGTGACCTGGTTCCGCATGCGGGCACGGGGCGCGACGCCGCGCGTGTCCGAGTCGGGCATCCGCGACGCCCGCTTCCACCCCGTCGACGAGGCAGCCTCTCTGCTGTCGTTCCGGGCCGACCGCGAACTGCTCGGGCAGGTCGCCGGCACAGCGGGGCGGGGCGCATGAGCGAGGGTCTGGTCGGCTTCACCGGCGACTACGGCGCCGACGCCCTGTTGGAGGACTTCCGCAACCTCAGGCAGAGCGGCACCGTGCTGTTCGCCGACGCCGGCGGCTCTCTCGTGCTCCAGTTGGCTCGCGGTCAGGTGGAGGCCAGCTTCCGCCTCGGCGCCTACGGACGTCTCGAGGAGCCGAGACAGTCCTACCACCTGCACCTGCATGAGCCCGCCCCCACGCCGCAGCTCCCCGGACGGGGCACGGACAGCTCGGCGCCGCTACTGAGGGCCTTGCCGCGCACCCGCGCTCCCCAGCGCATGCCGACCGGCGTCATCGACCTGCCCGCGCTGCTCGACAGGTTGAACGCGACCGCCTTCGACGGCCTGCTGAGCTTCGCCGGCGCCGACGAGCTCGCGGTCGCGCTGCTCTTGGACGGCACGATCAGGGCGGCGGTGCACGAGCGCGGCGGCAGGCTATCGAGCCGCTCGGAGGCGCTGCGCGTCCTGCAGAAGCGCTGCCAGAGCGCGGGCGACGGCGAGCTGGAGCTGGAGCGCGTGGAACGCGCGATCCTCGAGCCCCTGGTCGCGCTCGCGATCGAGAGCCCAGCAGCCCACGACGACGGGCCGTTCTCGGGCTTGGAGGTCGACGAGCGGGGCTACCGGTTCGTGAACCAGGGCCAGGTCTTCCTTACGGTGCCGTCGACGCCGCTCGGGCCGACCCGCAGGCATGCGCTCGACCTGAAAGCCAGGCCCGTGCCGTCTATTGCGATGCCGAGCGAGCCTCCCGGCTGGGAGGAGAGCCGTTTCAACCTGACCCTGCGCGGCAAGGACGCGCTCAACCCCATGACGGAGCTGAACATGGAATTCCGGTCGCATCACGGCGAGCTGGGGCACAAGGTCCTAACGCTGTTGGGGAGCGGACGGACGCTCACCGGCTGCGCCGACGAGCTAGGCATGGACCTGGGCGAGCTCAAGCCCTGGATCGAGAGGTTCGAGTCCGCGGGTCTCATCAGGGCGCAGCGTGGATGACGCTCCCTCGCCGCCACGCCCGCAGGGGATGACCGAAGCCCCGCCGCCGCCGTACGCCGACGACACGGTGTCGCTGCGCGAGCTGTACCTGATCTGGCGCCGCGGCCTCGGCCTCATCGTCGTTGTCGCCGTCGTGTGCGGCCTCGGCGCCCTCGCCTTCAAGCTGTACCAGGGCCGCACCTACACGGCCGACGCCGTCGTGCAGGTGGTCAGGCCGCGCGTGAGCAGCCAACCCGGCTCAGGGCTCGAGGTGAGCGTGGCCTCCGTGGTCGACGCCGGTACTTACCAGGCGGCCGCCGAGGACGAGCGCACGCTCCACACCGTCGCTGAAGCCGTCGAGGCCGAGAGCAGCGCGAGCCTGGGCAACTTCTCCATCGTGCGTGGTCCCGGCCCGCAGTCCGGCGACGCCATGACGATCACGCACCGCGTCAGGGTGCCCGCTGCGGAGGGCGCGGAGGCGGCGGCCAGCGTCGCCAACGCCTGGGCGCAGGCCACGATCGAGACCGTGAGGCAGCTCGTCACGGCGCCGCTCCGGGCGGCGGGCGAGCGGCTGGCGGCCGACGTAGCGTCCCGCGAGCAGGCCTACCAGGAGGCCAGCGATGCCTGGGCCCAGTTCCTCAGCGTGGACGAGCGGGAAGAGCTGCGCCGGCGCCTGGACGCACTCGTCGACCTGGACGCCCAGCGCCTGGCGCGGCTCGACCAGGTAGAGGCGGAGGCCGCGGCCGTTGGCGCGCGTCTGAGCGCGGGCCAAGGAGAGCGTTCCGAGGCCGACCTACGGTCTGACCTGGCCGCGCTTCAGGCCGAAGCCGAACATCTGAGGTCCGAGCTGGCTGACAGCGGTGAACGCGGTGACGACCTGCGCGCGCGTCTCGGGGAACTGGAGCGTCAGGCCGCCGAGCTGCAGCGCCGGGTGTCGGCCACGTCGCTGTCATTCTTCAGAGCCGCCCCGGCCGCCACCGAGATCGCGCTGCAGCGGGAGCTGGCCGCCGGCTCCGTGAGCATGGCGATCCCGGCCGCCGCACCCCTCGAGCCCGACCCGCGCAACCTGGTGACGACCGTCGTGGGCGCGGCGCTGGTGGGAGCGCTGCTGAGCACGCTGCTCGTCTTCCTGCGGGCCGCCATCAGGGAGCCTGAGCCGGCTTGAAGGTGCTGGTCACCGGCGGTACCGGCCGGCTGGGATCGGAGCTCCTGCCGCTGCTGAGACGAGACACGGAGGTTCACGCGCCGGGGCGAGGGTCTCTCGACGTCACGGACCGCGCCTCGTTCGTTGCCGCCGCAATGGGCGCGTCGGCTGACGTGATCGTCCACGCTGCCGCCTTCACCGATGTGGCCGGGGCGGAGCGCGAGCGCGACGCCTGTTGGCTCGTCAACGTCGTCGGCACCCGGAACGCCGCCGCGGCTGCCCGGGCCAGCGGCGCCAAGCTCGTTCACGTCTCCACCGACTACGTGTTCTGGGGAGACTCCGGCGGCTACGCGGAGGACGACACGCCGGGCCCGGTGCGCAACTACTACGCCCTCACCAAGCTGGTCGCAGAGGAGGCGGCACGCCACGCTGGGCGGTTCCTGATCGTGCGTACCAGCTTCAGGCCCAAGGAGTGGCCGTACCCGCGCGCGTTCACCGATCTGTACTCGTCCCAGGACTACGTCGACGTGATCGCGCCGGATATCGCCACGGTCGTGGCCAACGCCCTTGCCATCGAGGACGAGATCTTGCACGTGGCGACCGAGCGCAAGAGCGTGTACGAGCTGGCCCGCCGGCGCGCCCCCGACGTGCAGCCGGCCAGCAAGGCGGAAGCGCCCGTCGCGTTGCCAGAGGACGTCTCCCTCGACGTAGGCCGGTGGCTGCGGCTGCGCTCGGAGTTGATGGCCAGGGACAGCCGGGGATGAACGTCGAGAGGTTCGAGGTCGAGGGGCCCGTTCTCATCACGCCCACCGTCCACCGAGACGACCGCGGCTACTTCCTCGAGCGCTGGCGCGAGGACGCGCTGGCGCGCGCCGGCGTCGTCGCGCGGTTCGTGCAGGACAACCTGTCGCGCACGCGCAGGGGCGCGCTGAGGGGCATGCACTTCCAGCGCGAGCCTCAGGCCCAGGGCAAGCTCGTCAGCGTGGTTCGCGGCCGCGTGCTCGACGTGATCGTCGACCTGCGTCGCGGCTCGCCCACTTATCTGGCCCACCTGAAGGTGGTGCTCGACGACGAGCGGCACGCTCAGCTATGGGTTCCTCCCGGTTTCGCGCACGGCTTCCTGGCGTTGGCCGACCAGTGCGACATGCTCTACAAGGTCGACGCTTATCACTCGCCGGCCCACGAGGGCGGGATCAGGTGGGACGATCCGGACCTCGGCATCGACTGGGAGCTGGAGAGGCTGGGGCCCGGCTTCCGGCCCACCACGTCGCCGCGGGACGCTGCCCTACCCACCTTGGCTGACAGTCCCTCGCTGCCGTAGGGGTCCGGGGCCGTCCAAGCTCCGGCACCACGCTAGCGCCCCATGCCCTGGCGCCAGTGGGCGATGCTTACCTCGCTCCTGGTAACGTCTTGGGCGTGTCTGACGTAGCTTCTCTCGGCACGACCCTCGTCACGGGGGCGGCCGGGTTCATAGGTTCCGCCCTGGTGAGACGCCTCAAGGCGCTGGGTGTCGGGCGAGTGGTCAGCCTCGACGCTCTCACCTACGCCGGCGACGTATCCCGCCTGGAGCCCGCCGGCGGGGAGCCCGGCCACAGGTTCGTGCACCTGGACGTGCGGGAACGGGACGCCGTCCTGGAGCTGCTGCGCGCGGAGAGGCCGCGTACGGTCTTCCACCTGGCCGCCGAGACGCATGTGGACCGCTCGATCGACGGTCCAGAGGCCTTCGTGCAGTCGAACGTCGTTGGCGCGCTGCGGCTGCTCGAGGCCGTCAGGGCGTACCTCGCGGAGGTCTCGCCCGAGGCGCGCGACGGCTTCCGGCTCGTGAACGTCTCCACGGACGAGGTCTACGGCTCCCTGGGGCCGGAGGGCGTGTTCACCGAGAGCACGCCGTTCGCCCCGCGCTCCCCCTACAGCGCCTCGAAGGCCGGTGCGGATCACCTGATGAGCGCCTACGCCCACACCTTCGGCGTGCCTGTCGTCACGACGCACGCCTCGAACAACTACGGCCCATACCAGTTCCCCGAGAAGCTGATCCCGCTCGCCTTGGGGAGGGCGCTGCGCGGCGAGAGCGTGCCTCTATACGGCACGGGCGCGAACGTCCGGGATTGGCTGCACGTAGACGACCACGCCGACGGGCTGATCGCGGCGGCCATCAGGGGGACGCCGGGCGACGTCTACCTGATCGGTGGCGGCAACGAACGATCGAACCGCGACGTCCTGAACGCGCTGATGGACCTGGTGGACGAGCTGGCGCCCTCGGGCCGAGTCCACCGCGAGCTGATCACGCTGGTGCCTGACCGCCCCGGTCACGACTTCCGGTACGCCGTCGATACCTCGAAGGCCAGGTCGGGGCTGGGATGGCGGCCCGCGGTGCCGTTCGAGCGCGGACTGCGGGACACCGTGACGTGGTACCTCGAACACCGGGAGTGGCTGGACGCCGTGACGAGGGGCCGGTACGGACTCGAGCGCCTCGGCACGGGCGGCGCAGGGCAGTCGACGGGCGAGCGCCCATGAGCCTCAAGGGCATCGTCCTGGCCGGCGGCAGCGGCACGCGGCTCTACCCGGCCACGCTGGCGGTGAGCAAGCAGCTGATGCCCGTCTACGACAAGCCGATGATCTACTACCCACTCAGCGTGCTGATGCTGGCCGGCATCCGCGAGGCGCTGATCATCTCCACCCCGCGCGACCTGCCGCTGTTCAGGGCGCTTCTCGGTGACGGCTCGGCCTGGGGCATGAGCTTCGCATACGCCGAGCAGCCTCGACCGGAGGGACTGGCTCAGGCGCTCGTCATCGGCGAGCGGTTCCTCGGCGGCAGCCGCTCGGCCCTCGTGCTGGGCGACAACCTCTTCCACGGCTACGGGCTGTCAGGGATGCTTCAGGACGTGGCGCTGCGCGAGGACGAGGCCACGGTGTTCGGCTACCGCGTCACCGACCCCCAGCGCTACGGGGTCGTGGAGTTCGACGCCGCGGGCCGCGTCACCGACATCCAGGAGAAGCCGTCTTCTCCTCGCAGCGACCACGCGGTGACGGGCCTCTACTTCTATCCGGCAGACGCGCCGGAGAAGGCACGCGGCCTGTCCCCTTCACCACGCGGCGAGCTCGAGATCACAGACCTCAACCGCCGCTACCTGGCAGAGGGGCGGTTACGCGTCGAGCTCATGGGTCGCGGCATGGCGTGGCTGGACACCGGCACCCACCAGAGCCTGCTTCAGGCGGCGAACTTCGTTGAGACGCTGGAGGCCCGGCAGGGCACCAAGATCGCGTGCCCGGAGGAGGTGGCGTTCAGGCAGGGCTGGATCCAGGCCGATCACCTCGTGGCGCTCGCCGATTCGTACGGTGCCAACAACTCGTACGGGCGTTACCTGCGCAGCCTCGTAGGTGAGAAGTCGTTCGGGATGGGTAGTTCCGACCGCTAGCGCCAGCCGGCTACACCTGACTGGTCAGAGCCGGTTCCCGCCTGTCCCGCTCGATCGACCGCAGCCTGAGCAGCGGCGCGAAGCTAAGCACCACATTGAAGAACGCGCCCACCATAGCGAAGAGGATGATGCCGAGTCGGACGTCGTTCTGCTGGGTACCTATGAGCAGCGCCGTCAGCCTGGCTCCCAGGTAGACGACCTCGTAGATGAGGTGCCAGCGCTGCATGTCGAGCAGCGGGATCAGGCTCACCGACGGTATGTTCACGAAACCCACCGCCAGCCAAATGATCAGCCAGCGCGCGAACTCGCCGGTCTCTCGCCACTCCGTCCCGAGCAACCAGGCGAAGAGCGCCGGGCCGAACACGAAGATCACGGCAGCCGCCGGCACCGCCAGAGCCGCCATGGCCAGCGTCGTCCTGGTGGCCGACCTCAGCGCCACCCCGCGGTCGAAGTCCCTGGCGAGCTGGGGGTAGATCACCTGACGCACGGAGCTTCCCACCAGCGACACGGGAGCCGCCACGAGCCTGTGAGCCATGAGGTAGAAGCCGGCAACGCTGGCCCCGAAGGTCGCTGTTAGCACCAGCGCGGGCATGCTCTGGTTGAACGCGTTCACCAGCGCCTGCGGCGTCCCGTAGAGGATGAACATCCTGTACTTGCCGAGGACGACCTTGACCCGACGCCAGTCGAGGGTGCCCACGAGCATCCTGTCCTTGATCCGGGAGCTGACGGCGAGGAGACCTACCGCCTGCACCACGGGGCCAGCGACGTGCCCGGCGACGAGCCCGGCGGCGCCGCTGCGCAGCACGCCCAGCACGTACTGCGCGGTAGCCACGAGCACGCCGCGCACCGTGTTCAGGGCGGCCACCGGACCGAAGCGGTTCTCGCGCGCGAACCAGAAGTTGAGCATGTTGAAGATGCCGGCAGATCCCAGGTACAGCGGCAGGAACGCCAGCAAAGGCCGCAGCCTGGGTTCACCCAGGAGCGCCGAGAGCTGGTCACCGAACAGGGCGACGAGGATGGCGGCGAGCGCCGCCATCACGGCGACGAGCATCACGCCGACGAGGACGATCTCGATGCCCTCCTCGTTGTCGGCGGGCACGGCGACGGCCAGGCCCAGCCGCAGCGACACCGCTACGCCCGCGATCGCGGTCACCGCGGTGAACACGGCCAGGAGCCCGAAATCGGCCGGTGAGTAGACTCGCGTCAGCAGCGGCGCCGCAAGTATGCTGACGACATGACCGGCGGCGGTGCCGACGGCGAGCATCCCGACGTTCCGCAGCCGCGACATAAACTAGACCACTCTAACTAGCTAGATGAGACCGTCCGTACGGGGCGCTAATCGCGCTCCCCTAGCATCGGGAGAGACGACCCCAAGCTGCTGGACTAGCGCGACACAGGAGGGCCGGTAGTGCCAGTCG
The DNA here is from genome assembly GCA_036381675.1 of Trueperaceae bacterium. Classification (GTDB taxonomy): domain Bacteria; phylum Deinococcota; class Deinococci; order Deinococcales; family Trueperaceae; genus DASRWD01. The sequence continues at coordinate 10,195 of DASVCK010000044.1, forward strand.
ACGCCGTCATAGCTTCGCTCGTGGCCGCTTCAGCCCTGGCCGTGCTCGCCTTCTCCCGGGCGGCACCGGACTTCGTGTTCCTCACCGCGCTCGTCGTGCTCATGCTGCTGGGCGTGATGCCGCTGGAGACGGCTCTCGGCGGCTTCGCGAACGAGGGGCTCATCACCGTCGGCGCCATGTACGTCGTCGCCGCCGGTCTGCG
>DASVCK010000045.1:0-9799 GCA_036381675.1 Trueperaceae bacterium
CGTCCGTGTGAGACGGGACTTATATGTCCTACACGAACGCCGCGATCATCCCTGCCGGAGTGGCCCGGGCAACAGATGCTCGGGGAAGTTCTGGTAGGCCACGTAGCGCGTGAAGCGCTCGATGGCCCGCGTGCCCACGGAGGTGGAGCGGCCGTCCGAAGTAGCTGGATACGGGCCCCCGTGGACCATGGCGGGGCCCACCTCGACACCCGTGGGGTACTGGTTGACGATGAGCCTGCCGGCCTTGTCCACCAGCACCTTGAGCAACGTGTCTGCTGGTGCGCCTGCTTCCAACTCGAACGGCTCGGCGTGGACGGTTGCCGTCAACTGACCCTCGAGCCGCTCCGCCGCGCTCGGCAGGTCCTCGACGCTCTCGTACTTGACGAGGAGCGTGGAGGGGCCGAACACCTCGTTCAGCAGTTCCGGGTCGGCTTCCACGTCGGCGAGGGCGACCTCCCACAGGCCGGCGACCCCGTCGTTGGGTCCTTCGCCGGTGACGCCGGCGGCGAGCCGCTTGGCGCCGGCGCGTTCCAGGTTCTCCTGGCCCCGCACGTAGCTCTGGCAGACCTTGGCGTTGAGCATCGCGCTGGAGCGGGTGCCCTTGGTCAGCCTGGTCAACCGGTCGACGAGCTCGTTGGCGGAGTCCTCGTTGGGAACGAAGACGACGCCCGGGTTGGTGCAGAACTGGCCGACGCCCAAGGTGAACGAGGCGTGCAGACCCTCGGCGAGGTCCTTGGCGCGCGCCGCCGCGGCGCCAGGCATGACGAAGACCGGGTTCACGCTGCCCATCTCGGCGTACACGGGGATCGGCTCCGGTCGGCTCGCGGCGAGCCGTGTGAGGGCCTCGCCTCCTGCACGTGAGCCGGTGAAGCCCACGGCCTTGATGCCGGGATGACGGACGAGCGCCTCGCCCACCTCGATGCCGTCGTCGAAGACGATGGCGAAGACGCCGTCGGGCATGCCGGAGACGTCCGCGGCCCTGAGGACGGCCTCCGCCACGATGGCCGACGTGCCGGGGTGAGATGGGTGCGCCTTGGCGATCACGGGACAACCGGCCGCTAGCGCGGAGGCCGTGTCGCCTCCGGCCACCGAGAAGGCAAGCGGGAAGTTGCTGGCGCCGAACACCGCCACCGGCCCCAGCCCGCGGCGCATGGAGCGTACGTCGGGCTTCGGAGCGGGTGTGCGGGTAGCGTCGCCCAGATCGATGCGCGCATCCAGCCACTCGGGTGACTCCAGGAGCTGAGCGAACATGGCGAGCTGGTTGACGGTGCGGGTCAGCTCCGACCCCACGCGCGCCTCGGGCAACGCCGTCTCGAGGGCGGCGGTCTCGACGATCTTCTCGCGATCCGCCTCGAGCTCGTGACCGATCTGGCGGAGGAAAGCCGCTCTCGTGGCAGGGGGCAGCGCCGTGTAGGCCGGGAAGGCGGCCTTGGCGGAGGACACGGCTGCAGTCAACTGCTCGGGCGTGGTGACTCGGAACTCCTCCCCGACGAACGCGCCCGTGCGCGGGTCGGTGCCTCTGAACGCTCGACCTTCGCCCGCCACCTCGAGGGCAGCGCTCACGCCGGCACCCCCGCCCTTGGTCGCTCGGCCATGCCCGTTTCCACCACGGCAACGGTGTCGTCACGTTCCTCGCCGGTCAGCACGAGCCTGGGCCCACGCACGCGCTCCGAGCCCCAGCCCACCATCTCCTGCGCCAGCTTGATCTTCTGCACGAACTTCGTGCCCACGTCCAGTCGCAGGAGCGGCAGGAACCACCGGTACAGCTCGAACGCCTCGTCCGTCCGGCCCGCGACGGCCAGGTCGAACAGCCTCACCGACTCGGCTGGGAACGCGTTGACGAGGCCGGCGATCCAGCCGCGGGCGCCGGCCGCTATGGCCTCGACGATGACGTCGTCAACGCCGACGAGGATGCTCAGGTCGTCGCCCAGCAGGGTGCGCAGCCAGGTGATGCGCCTGACGTCGGAGCTGGACTCCTTCACGGCGTTCATGTGCGGGTACTGGTGGTGGAGCTCGGCGATCTGGTGGGGCTTGAAGTCCGTCACGTACGCCAGCGGGTTGTTGTAGAGCATGCAGGGCAGGTCGGTCGCCCCGAGCACCGCCGCGACGTGCGCCTTCATCTCGCGCCAGTCGCTGGAGTAGACGTATGGCGGCAGGACCATGAAGCCGCTCGCGCCGGCGTTCTGGGCGGCCCGCGTGAAGCGGACGGCCTCAGCTGTCGAGAGCGCTGACACGGCGGGGATGACGGGTGCGAGGCCGTCGAGCTCGGTGACGAGCCTCTCGATCGCGGCGATCTTCTCCTCGAAGCTGACCGTGGCGCCTTCGCCCAGCGACCCGAACGGCACGACGCCGACGGAGCCCGCCTCCACCTGCCAGCGCGCGTGGCGGGCCATCAGTTCGGTGTCCACCGTCATGTCTTCCCGGAACGGTGTCGTGATGGCAGGGATGACGCCTCGCCAGTTGACCTCCATGTGTGGCTCCCTCCGCCGGCTCGCCCTGCACCGGCATCCTGTCTACACATACAATCCGACACCGAAGCCATGCCCGGGCCAGAGCGCGCACGCATCCAGGTGATCGACTCTCACACAGGTGGGGAACCCACTCGCGTGGTCATCTCCGGTGGCCCCGAACTGGGCGGGGGCAGCGTCGCTGGGCAGCTCGCGCACCTGCGATCACAGCATGACTGGCTGCGCCGCACGGTAGTCAACGAGCCGCGCGGCTCCGATGTCCTGGTAGGGGCCATCGTGTGCCCCCCTCAGGACCCTGGTGCCCTCGCTGGCGTCATCTTCTTCAACAACGTCGGCTACCTGGGCATGTGCGGCCACGGGACGATAGGCCTCGTCACCACGCTGTCGCACATGGGCCGGATCGGCCCCGGTGACCACGTCATCGAGACGCCGGTGGGCCCCGTGACCGCCTCGTTGCACGAGGACGGCAGCGTCAGCGTTGGCAACGTGCGGTCGTACCGGCAGTCCGTAGGCGTCGCCGTGGAGTTCATCGGGCCGGACGGCGAGCCCCGGCGCGTCACGGGTGACGTCGCCTACGGCGGGAACTGGTTCTACCTGTGCGAGGACCACGGCATGGAGGTCGCGGCCGGCAACGTCGAGTCGCTCACCGACTTGGCGACTCGCATCAAGAAGGCGCTCGCTCTAGCCGGGCACACGGGTGCGGGTCAGGAGATCGACCATGTCGAGCTGTTCGCCGCCAGCCCCGTGGCGGACTCGCGCAGTTTCGTGCTGTGCCCCGGCGGGGCGTACGACCGCTCGCCGTGCGGCACCGGCACCAGCGCGAAGCTGGCTTGCCTGGCGGCGGACGGCGAGCTGGCGCCGGGCGAGGTGTGGCGGCAGGAGAGCGTCATAGGCAGCGTGTTCGAGGCCTCGTTCGTGCCTGCCGCGGAGGGCGGCGTGCTGCCCACCATCAGGGGCCGGGCGCATGTGACGGCCGAGGCAGTCCTCCTGGTCGAGCCCGACGACCCGTTCGCGCACGGTATCGCGTGAAGGTCGTGATCGTCGGGGCCGGTGTCATCGGCCTGGCCAGCGCCCACTACCTGATCAGAGCCGGGCATGAGGTCGTCGTGCTCGACAGAGAGCCTGAGGGCGAGCGCGGCACCTCGTACGGCAACGCCGGCATGGTGGTCCCGAGCCACTTCGTGCCCTTGGCAGCTCCCGGTGCCGTGCTGCAGGCGCTGAGATGGATGCCGGATCCCGAGAGCCCCTTCCACGTCGCGCCCCGCCCGTCCCTGGACCTGCTGCGCTGGGGCCTCGACTTCTGGCGCGCCTCTGCGAGGGAGCGAGCCGAGCGGGCGTCCCCCGTCCTGCTGGCGCTGTCGCTCGCCAGTCGGGCCGCCTACGAGGAGCTGGAGCGCGAGGTCGGAGGGTTCGGTCTGACGACGGCCGGGCTGCTCATGGTGAGCGCCACCGACCCCGGACACGCCGAGGAGGCCGAGCTCGCTCACAGGGCCGCGAACCTGGGCTTGGCCGTCAGGGTGCTCGACAGGCAGGGTGTCGCTGCGGTGGAGCCGCTGGCCGGCTACGCGGCCGCCGGCGCCGTCCACTACCTGGGCGACGCTCACCTGGACCCGGGCAGCCTCCTCGAGCGGCTGCGGGCAGCGGTCCGGTCGGCCGGCGGAGAGGTGAGGCACCGCGCCCGCGTTGACAGGCTGCTGACGCGTGAGGGCCGCGTGATCGGGGTCGACGGCCCGGGCCTGCGCGAGCTGGGCGACCGCGTGGTCCTGGCGGCCGGCTCCTGGTCGGCTCGGCTGGCGGCCGGGTTGGGCCTGCGGTTGCCGCTCGAGCCGGGTACCGGCTACAGCCTCACCGTGCCGGCTCCAGCAGGCGGCCCGCGCCTGCCCGCGATCCTCAGCGAGGCCCGCGTGGCTATCACTCCGCTCCCTGGCAGGCTGCGGGTGGGCGGCACGATGGAGATGGCAGGCTTCCCCGCGCCGGACGCGCCCGCCAGCCATAGGCGCGTCGCCGGCATCCTCAAGGCCGTCGGCCGCTACCTGCCTGGGCTCGACCTGGGCCCCCTGAGAGCCGCCACGCCATGGCGCGGGCACCGGCCCTGCACCCCGGATGGCCTGCCGTACCTGGGCGAGGTGTCCTCACCTCGTGGGCTGGTGGTGGCCACGGGTCACGCCATGCTCGGCGTGAGCCTGGCACCCGTCACCGGCAAGGTGGTCGCGGCCCTCGCGACGGGCGAGGACCCGGGTCTCGATCTCGCCCTCCTGGATCCGGAACGCTTCTCGCGCCGCGCCAGGTAGCTGACCGCCGGGCATAAGGCTAGAGACGTGACCCCGGCGGGGGGCTCGCGGACGCCGGGGTTAGCATTGGCCGCACGTGAGACGGGAGGGCTGGGACCGGAACTTCCTGCTCGGGGTGCTGAACGGCATCTTCGTCACGGGCGGAGACGCGTTCTTCAACAGCAGCCTCGTGCTGGCGCCGTTCCTGGCCGCCTTGGGCGCCTCGCCGGTGGTGATCGGCCTGATCCCCGCCATGCGTGTCGCTCTGTACTTCCTGCCTCAGTTACTGGTAGCCAACCGCCTGTCGCACAGGTCCCACAAGCTGCCGTACTACCGCATAACGTCCACCACGCGGAACCTGGCGTTCCTCGTGATGTCGCTCGTCGTCCTGTTCGGCAGCGGCCTGGAGCCTGGCCTGGTCGCTCTGGTCGTAGTCGCCATGGTGGCTATCAACGCGACAGCGGGCGGCGTGGGCGGCGTCCCCTTCGCCGACGTGACGGCGAAGGTCGTGCCGCACTCGCGGCTGGGCACCTTCTGGGCGGCCAGGAACGTCATCGGCGGGGTCCTCGCCCTCGGCTCCGGGTTCGTGCTGCGCGCGATCCTCGACTCCGACATCCCGTTCCCGCGCAACTTCGGCTACCTGTTCCTGATGGGGACGATCCTCGCCTCGATAGGCAACGCCTCGTTCAGCTTCATCCGCGAGCCGGCGGGGGAGCCGGGCATGCGCCGGCCGCTCATCGGCATGTTGCGCTACGTACCCGACCTCGTCCGTACGGACAAGGTGCTGCGCCAGTTCCTCTCGGTGCGGATCCTCGGCCTCGTCGCCCTGCTCGCCGAGCCCTTCTACGGGATCCACGCCCTCGAGGGCCTGGGGGCGCCCGAGGGGGCGCTCGGTCTGTACGTCATCGTCGCGACGGCCGCTGCCATCGTCGCGAACTTCGCCTTCCGCGCGCCGGCGAACCGCGGCCGCAACCTGCTCGTCCTCCAGATCGGGTTGGCGTGCATCGTCTCCTCGCTGGTGCTGGCGCTGTTCCTGCGTGACTACAGGGCGTTCGCCGCCGTCTTCCTGCTCTCGGCAGTGGGCAACGCCGGCATCGGGACGGCGGCGTGGAATCTGCTCTACGCGATCGCCCCGGCCAACGAGAGGGCCCTCTACATCGGCCTCGTGAACTCCGTACTGGCGCTGCCCAGCCTGGCCCCGGTGGCCGCGGGCGCGCTGATCATCTTCTTGGACCTACCCGTCCTGTTCGGGGTCGGGCTGGCGTTCGCGGTCACGGCGTTCGCGCTCGCGCTACGCATGCGGTCCGTCCACGACCTGGACCAGGCGGCGCTCAAGCCCAAGGCCAGCCCGGCGGTTCAGGAGATCCTCGAGGGCGCGAAGGCGCTGGACGATGACGAGGAACGCACGGAGTTCCCCACCGAGTGGAGCGCCGGGGTCGTCGCGGCACAAGCGGTGGCCGCCGCGGCCGTGGATGAGGGCACGAGTGCCGCTACCGGGTCGGGCGGCGCCGAGTCACCCGCCGACGACGAGGAGATCAGCGGCGTGCCGGTGCGCAGGGACGCCGGGGCAGACGCAGGGAAGAAACCGCCTGACGACGCGGAGTGACCCCGCCGCGATCGTCAGAGCCTGACGAACTCCTCGGTGTTCAGGACGAACACGATGGCCCCACCGACGGGAACCTCCATGGGCTGGCTGGCGAACACGCCCTCCAACGCATGGATGGGGGAGCCGGCAGTCACGACCTTCGACCTCTCACGGCAGGTGGCGTGGAGGATGGCCTTGACGTCCTCGACCTTGTGGTCCTCGACCCCGATGAGCACCGTCGTGTTGCCCTCCCGGAGGAAGCCGCCGGTGGACGCCAGCTTCGTGGACTGGAAGCCGCGTTCCCTCAGCACTTCCTGCAGACGACCGGCGTCGGCGTCCTGCACGATAGCCAGGATCAACTTCATGTGACTTCAATCGTAGCAGAGCGTGGATGAAAGGTCGGAAGGTAGGATGCGCGCGAAAGGGACAGGGGGAGTGAGCGAGCGCCGCTACGTCGTCGAGTTGACGAAGCCAGTGCCCGGCGCGGAGCTGCAGTCGGCGGCCGAGCGGGTCGCCGGCAGGCTCGGTCTGGACGTGGGCAGGGTACTTACCCTCCTGAAGGGCAGGGTGGGCCCCGTCACGAAGCCCGTGTTGGCCGAGAAGGCCGACGTGATCGCACAGGTCTTCCAGGACGCCGGCTTGCACGTGGCCATCTACGACGCGGAGGCCTCGCCTGACGAGACCGCCTGGCCCAGGGCGCCGGAAGCCGCCGCCGCGCCGGCGGAGGACGGCAACGACAAGGCCGAGTACGGCTACGAGGCACCGCCGGCGCCCATGCCGCCCGACCTCGACCGCTGGGACGCAGACGACCCCTGGGGAGCCATGGACCCGTGGCGCGAGGCCGCCTACGAGCCGGAGGACGCGGGGTTGCCCGCACCCGAGGCCGGTCCCGATGTGGGCCGCGATGGCGCGGAGCGCGTTCCCGCGGGCGATGACGACTTGGCGGGGCGATCCCGGCCGCAACCGACGAGAGGGGCGATCGCCGGCGAACAGTGGCCGCTGCCCCCCACCCAGACGGCCGATGTCGTCCGTCCCGCCGTGTGGGAGGCCAACGAGTCACACACTTCAGGCCGGGGTGCCCTGCGCGGCCTGCTGCTCGCCGCCCTGGGCATCGCGGTCGTTCTCTTCATCGCGCTGCAGGTCGTGTACAGAGACCGCGTGCAGGGCGGCCCCACGTACGATCAAGGACTGGCCGCCTACCGTGTCGGCGACTTCGCTGCCGCCAGGAAGGCGTGGCTGGCCGTGGCCGAGCGCGGTTCGCCGGAGGCCCAGTTCATGCTCGGCCACCTGGCTCAGCACGGCCTGGGCAGGCCATGGAGCTTCAGGGAGGCAGCCCAGCGCTACTCCGTCGCCGCCGAGGCCGGGCTGCCCGAGGCGCAGCTCGCGCTCGGCGAGCTGTACCTGGAGGGCCTGGGCGTCCAGGTGGACCCCGAAGCCGGGATGGCATGGCTACGGCGGGCTGCCGACTCCGGCCAGCCCCAGGCGCTGCTGCGTTACGGGGAGGCCGCCCTGCACGGCGAGGCGGGGTCGCGCGACTTCGAGGCTGCCCTGGCGGCGTTCCAGGCGGCTGCCGCGGCCGGTTCCACCAGGGCGGACGACTACCTGGCGTTCGTGCAGCACTTCACTGGCCTTTCGGACATGATGGTTCCGTGAGCGCCAGGTCTGCAGCACTCAAGCCCGACCCATCTGCCGTTGGTATGTTCCCGCCGATGATGACCAGACGCCTGCTCGCAGCCGTCGTCGTCCTGACCGCACTGGCCTTGGGCCAGGCGCAGAACGCGGCGCAACCATCGAACCCCATCCAGCTGCGCTCCGAGATCTACATCGTCAGCCTCGTCACCTTGGACGACGGGACGCAGGAGGAGCGCTTCACGCCCGCCACCGAGGCGATCCCCGGCCAGGTGATCGAGTACCGGGTCTTCGCGACGAACGTGGGCGAGACCACGCTGCCCGCCGGCCGCGTGACGATCCTGGGTCCAATCATGGACGGCTTCGAGTTCGTACCTCGCTCCGCCACGCCGTCATCCGACCGAGTCCTGACCGAGTTCTCGGCCGATGGGCAGAGCTTCGGGACGGCGCCTCTCCTCGTGGGTGAGGGAGAGGGACGCAGGGTCGTCGAGCCCACCGATTACCGGGCCGTGCGCTGGACCCTGCTGGTTCCCCTCGAGCCTGGCCAGGAAGAGCCGTTCTACTACCGAGTCACCGTCCTCGAAGACGAGGGCTGAGCTGGCGGCGCGGCCTCAGTCCGAGGCCGCCTGCTCTGTCTCCTGGTACTGCAGCTCGTAGAGCTTCCGGTAGTAGCCGTCTTCGTTCTTGAGCAGCTCGAAGTGGTTGCCCTCCTCGATGAGCTTGCCCTTGCGCATGACCATGATCCGGTCCACGTTCTGGATCGTCGACAGGCGGTGCGCGATGATGATGCTGGTCCGGCCCTGCATCAGCTTCTCGAGCGCGTCCTGGATCAGCTCCTCGGTCTCCGTGTCGACGTTCGCCGTCGCCTCGTCAAGCACCAGGAGGATGTCCGGGTTCTGGACGAGCGCCCTGGCGAAGGCCATCAGCTGCTTCTGCCCGGTGGAGAAGCCCGCGCCCCGCTCGCGCACGACGGTGTCGTAACCGTCCGGCAGGCGGGAGATGAAGCCGTGGGCGTTCACGAACTTGGCGGCCTCTATGACACGCTCCAGCGGTATCGAGTCGTCGTCCAGGGTGATGTTGCTGCGGATCGTGCCTGAGAACAGGAACGGGTCTTGCAACACGATGCCGACGTGCCGGCGCAGCTCGACCTGGTCGTAGTCGCGCACGTCCTTGCCGTCTAAGAGCACGGCGCCGCGTTGGACGTCGTAGAACCGGCTGACCAGGCTGATGATCGTGGTCTTGCCGGCCCCGGTGTGACCGACGAACGCCACGGACTGGCCCGGCTCGATCTTGAAGTCGACGCCGCGCAGCACCCACTCCTCGTTGTCGTAGGCGAACCAGACGTCGCGGAACTCCACCTCGCCGCGGAAGCCGTCGCTCAGGCCGGCGACCGCGTCCTTGTCGACGATCTTCTCGGGCGTGTCCAGGAGACCGAAGATGCGCTCCGAGGAGGCCATCGCCGCCTGCAGGATGTTGAACTTGTCGGACAGCTCCTGCAGCGGCCGGAAGAACATCGACGAGTACTGGATGTAGGCGACCAGCATCCCGATCGTGACGGCCTCCGTGAAGGGGTCCCCGACGATGACGCTGCCCGCGTAGAAGAGGATCGCGCCCGTGGCGATGGCCGACGTCAGCTGGACGGTGGGATGGAACAGGCTGAACCACCGCACCTGCTCGAAGTTGGCGTCGAGCAGGTCGAGGTTCAGCTTGTCGTAACGCCTGGCGTTGCGCTGCTCGCGGTTGAAGAGCTGCACCGTGCGCATCCCCGACAGGTTCTCGGCGAGGTAGGCGTTCGATATGGAGGTCCGCAGGCGGACGGCGCGGTACGCGGTGCGTTGCTGCACCCG
>DASVCK010000046.1:0-6615 GCA_036381675.1 Trueperaceae bacterium
CACGGTGGTGGGCGTCGTGCTGCATGAGGTAGGCCATCATGGTCGCCGTCCGCTTGGGCATGCCCGGCACCCTTCCCAGCCGGTGCCCAATGGCGTCCTCGAATAGTGCCACCAACGCCGCGCGGTTCTCCGCCAGCCTTCCTAAAGCCTCCTCCTTCGTGACGGTCTTGGCCGGCAGCGTGGGTCCCACACCCACCTTGGCCATCTTCGTGAACGTGCGCCTGAGGCCGTACATATGAGCGACGACGCCGGCGATCGTCCTACCCTTCTGCGGCGGTGTGGCATGCCAGTACTCTGCGGGCACCGCCTCGACGAGTACCTCGGTGACGCGCAGCGCGTGCTCGAAGGCCTCCACCACCTCGCGTTCCAGGTCAAGCGGGTTCCTCTTCGCCATGACGGATGGTAAGTAGTCCCACGCCGCAAGATGGTTAGGCGCAGGATTATGCCCACTCTGTGACCATATTGTGGTCACCTTCACGCGCGCTTTGTGACCACAAGCGGTGCGGGCGGTTCCCCTCGACCGTTCGGACGCGCCAGCCGACAGCGCCGCGCACCGACGGTCGCCCAAGTCGCTTCAGCGTGCGCCAGGTTCGCCTCGCAGCAGCCAGCCGTGCAATCCTCGCGCCTGGCGTCTTCTGCTGGGTCAGGCGACCGGCCAATTGACGCCTTACCCGTCAGATGCTCGGGGAGCCCACCGGAAAAGGCGCCGGCGCGGGTCGCGAGCGGCGGACCACAGGAACGAAGGAGTCACGTAGGAGAGATGAGCGAACCCCGAACCGCGGCAGCGGTCCCTGCCGGCACGGCACTAACCACCCAGACGTTGATCGCTGCCAGAGGACTGAAGAAGACCTACGGCAGCGGTCCTGCTGCGTTCCATGCACTCAGGGGCGTAGACCTAGATGTCCGTCAAGGCGAGACTCTGGCCATCGTGGGCAAGAGCGGCTCTGGCAAGTCGACGCTCATGCACCTGCTCGCCCTGCTCGACTCACCGTCGGCCGGCACCTTGGAGGTCATGGGCCAGGACGCTCGCACGCTCAAGCCGGCCCAGGTCAACGACATCCGCAACAGCGCCTTCGGGTTCGTGTTCCAGCAGTTCTTCATGATCCCCAACGCGAGCGTGCTCGAGAACGTGGAGCTGCCGCTCAAGATCGGGGGAGTGCCGGCACACGACAGGCGCCGCAAGGCCCTGGCGGTCCTCGAGCAGGTCGAGATGGCGGACAAGGCCAACAACCGTGCCACCGACCTCTCCGGCGGCCAGAAGCAGCGCATGGTGATCGCCCGCGCCATCGTCAACGAGCCCCGCGTCGTCTTCGCGGACGAACCGACCGGCAACCTCGACACGGCCACGGGTCAGGTGATCGAAGACCTGCTCTTCGGCCTGAACGAGAGCGCCGGCATAACTCTGGTCATCGTCACGCATGACGAGGACCTCGCCGCCCGCTGCTCACGCCAGCTCTCGCTGCGGGACGGGCTCGTCGTCGCTCAGGAAGCCGGCGCCTGATGCGCGCACTCGAGCTCCTCCGCACGGCCATCGGCAACACCTTCCGCAGCCGGTTGCGCACGGGCCTCACGGTGCTCGCCATCTTCGTGGGCGCGTTCACCCTGACGCTCACCAACGGCGTCGGCACCGGGATCAACGATTACATCGACTCGCAACTCTCCACGCTCGGCGCCGAGGACCTGCTCACGGTCACCAAGGCGTCGCTGGCCGACGGCCAGGGCTTCGGACCATCGGACGAGGGTCCAAGGCGGTACGACCCGGACCGCACGGTGATGGCGAGCAGCGGCGGGATGCAGTTCGAAGCGCTCAGCCGGGACGACGTCGAGTGGCTGTCGGAGCTGCCCGGCGTACGCTCCGTGCAGCCCTTGAGGATCGTCGCGCTTGACTTCATCGCATGGGGAGACGGTCCGGCGTACGAGATCGACGTGAACCCCATGCCACCCGAACTGAACGTCGACCTGGTGGCCGGCGGACACATCCAGCCGGACGCGGATGCGACCGGCGACGCGCTCACCGCTGAGGCGGATCAGCCGGTGGGCCAACTCATACTGCCGGTCGGCTACGTCGAGCCGCTGGGGTTCTCCGATCCCGGTTCCGCTGTGGGCGAGGTGGTGACACTGGCGGTGAGCGACCTCTTCGGCCGTCAGCACACGGTGCTCACCCGCGTGGTCGGCGTCCAGCAGGCCTCCCTCTTCGGCTCCGGGGCGCTCCTGTCAACCGCTCTGACCGACGCCATCTACTCGGCTCAGACGACCGGCGTGCCGGCCGGCGTGGCAGATGTATACGCGTCCGCTACCGCGACGCTGGAGCCCGGCACCACCTCTGCCGGCCTGCAGGACCTGCGCGAGGAGCTGGCCGCGCGCGACCTGGCCGGCCTGACGCTCGAAGACCAGCTCGGTGCCTTCCAGACGGTGGTGACGGCGATAACGGGCGTGCTCAACGGCTTCGCGATCATCGCTCTCATCGCAGCCGGCTTCGGGATCGTGAACACTCTCCTGATGTCGGTGCAGGAGCGCACCCGGGAGATCGGGCTCATGAAGGCCATGGGCATGGGTGCCCGGCGGGTGTTCGGCCTGTTCTCGTTGGAAGCGGTCTTCATCGGTTTCCTCGGCGCGACGATCGGCGCCCTCGTAGCCATCCTCACGGGAACCCTGATCAGCGACGCACTGGCGCGCGGGGTTCTCGCCGACCTACGCGGGTTACGCCTCCTGGCGTTCGATCCGCTGTCCGTCGCCGGCATCATCGCGCTGGTGATGCTCATCGCCTTCCTCGCCGGCACGCTGCCGGCGCGGCGAGCCGCGTCGCTCGACCCGATCGAGGCGCTGCGCTACGAGTGACTCCTCAGCAAGTAGGCGTGCCGCACGCGGTACTACTTACTGATGGACCCCGCCGAGCTGCTGAGCCGCAACCGCGACTGGGCGCGCGCCACTGTGGAGCGCGATCCCGGGTACTTCAGGCGCCTTTCAGGTCAGCAGTCACCGCGCTACCTCTGGGTCGGCTGTTCCGACTCGCGCGTTAGCGCCGACGTGATCTCGGGCCTCGCCCCCGGCGAGGTGTTCGTCCATCGCAACATCGGCAACGTCGTTCCGCACGCCGACCTCAACGTCCTGACGGTGCTCGCGTACGCGGTCGACGTCCTCGAGGTGAGCCACGTGATCGTGGTGGGTCACTATGGCTGCGGGGGCATCAACGCCGCGCTCGACGGCAAGGGCCACGGCTTGCTCGATAACTGGCTGAGGCACATCAAGGACGTCGCGGCGCGCCACGCCTCGCAACTCGACGCCCTCACGGCGGAGGCGCGATCTCGCCGCCTGGTGGAGCTCAACGCCGTGGAGCAGGCGAAGAACCTCTGCCACACCAGCATCGTCCAGGCGGCCTGGGCACGAGGCAAGGCGCTCACCGTTCGCGCCTGGGTGTACGGCCTCGAGGACGGGCTATTGAGAGACCTACGGTTCGTCGTGAACGGCCCCGAAGACCTCTCAGCCGCTTACCGCCTCTCGCTCGAGGACGCCTGAGCCTCGCGTTGGGGCCCATTGGTGACCCTGGGCGCGTCGCGCATCTCGTCCTGTTGTGACCACTTCATGACCACTTGGTGGTCACACGTCAAGGCTGGGCGCCCGGGCGCACGGTGATCGTCTACCCGGGCGCCTGCCCCCGCGAAGTGACGCTCGCGTAACGCCCGATTCCGAACATTGAGCCATGGCCAGAGCCGTGACCGCCCCAGCAGTCCGCCGCACCGCCGTCGCCTGGTTCGCGCTCGCCGCGTTAGCGGTCGGCGTAGCCCAGGACCTGACGGGCACCTACGCCACCCAGGTCGAGGGCGGCACGATAACCGTTGAGCTCGCCATGCAGGGCGAGAGGTTCAACGGCAGCCTGCGGGGCCCGGGCGTCCAGTTCGCTCTGGAGGGCTGGATCGAGGACGGCACCGCGGTAGGTGTTGCGACCTCCGTCCAGGGGGCGCTGGGGTTCGAAGCTCTGGTGGACGGAGACACGCTCGGTATGTGGTTCTACGAGGTCGTCGACGGCGCGGTGGTGCCGGAGAGCGAGATCGAGGTCATCCTCCAGCGCGTCTCGTCACCCACAGCGGGAGCGCCCACCGCGCCGGTTGGTCAGGCGGCTGGTGGCCTCGCACCGCCGGTCGCCCCAGCCCCCGCCGGAGGGCCAGCCGGTACGCCGCCGTCCCAGCCGCGGAAGCAGTTGCCCGGGAACCCTCCGGTCGCGCAGGGTGAGTCACCCGCGCCCCAGGGCGGCCTACTGCCGCCGACGGCAGATTCGCCGGCTCCGCAACAGGGCTCCGCGGTCATCGCCACCGGCGCGTTCGGATCACTGACTCAGGACGATGCGGTGGCGTTCATCGAGGCCCTCGAGTTCGTGCTGGCCCAGATCGGCTACGCCTACACCTTCACCGACGCGGAGCGCGGTCAGGCCTACCAGGCCATAGCGCAGAACTACCCGCAGCTGTCCCAGACCGATCAAGTCGTCCTATCTCAGGCACGCGACATCTGGGAGCGGGTCCGGGCCGGTTGGGCGACCGCCACTCTCGACGAGCAGCGCGAGTTCGCGGTCGGCGTCCTGGTGCTGGCCTTCGGCGAGCAGACCGTCTCGCAGTGGGCAGGCTCGAGCACGGGCCAGGGTGGTGGGGCGTGTACCACCTTCGAGGACTGCACGGGCAACCTCGTGGACGGCCAGAGCTGGGGCGACACGTTCAATGCCCAGAGCTGCTGGGCGGCCGCCGGTTGCAACTCTTTCGACGCGAGCACGGGCACGTTCGACTACGACAGCGACTACTGACGTTCGCGCCGGCGCCGCCCCACGGGCAGGCGCCGGCACTGCTTACCTGCTTAGGGTCACAGCCTCGGCCCGGTCTGGCGCTCAGCCGGACGCCTGGCTCCTGTTACCGGCGTAGAACACCATCCAGTTGATCCCGTAGCGGTCCTCGAAGTTCGCGTAGCGTTCCGCCCAGTCGGTCTCCTGCAACTCCATGTGCACCTTGCCCCCTGCGCTCAGGCCGTCGTAGACGCGCTGGGCCTCGTCGACGCTCTCCACGCCCACCATCACGTGGGTGCTGTTGCCCTTCGTCACGTTGCCGAAGGATGGCGGGGCATCACTGCACATGAGCAGGTCGCCGTTCGGGAGCGAGATGGACGCGTGCATGACCATGTGCTGCTCGGATTCCGGCACGCCACCGCCGCCGAAGTCCTTGAAGGCGATGACGTCGAGCTTGCCGCCGAAGACGGAGTGATAGAACTCCATCGCCTCCCTAGCGTTCCCCGGGAAGTTGAGGTACGGGTCGAGTCTCATGGCTCGTGCTCCTCTCGGGGCCGACTCTGTTGGCCGGCTCCTCCTCCGCGGCCCCTGCCTCGGGGGCCGATGCGAGCATCTCGATGGCTGCGGCCTGCGCAGCTTCCCAAGCCGGATAGGAGCGCTCGAGCTGCTCCCAGCCTTCCCCCGACAGCCGTACGCGGCGCTCCCTCGCGTCCTCGGTCGCGTCGGACAGCACCCAAGCCTGCTCCTCGAGGAGGGCGAGGCTGCGGCTGAGCGTGGTGCGCTCCAGCCCGAGGATGTCCGCCAACCGGCTCACCGTCGCGCCTCCCGTGTTGGCCAGCGCCGCCAGCACCGAGAACTGCGTCGAGCGCAGCCCCGTCGGCCTAAGCCACTCGTCGTAGTGACGCGTGAGCAGCCGGGCCGTGCTCCGTGCGTCGAGGCACAAACACTCCCTGGTAGCGGCGATCTTCGCGCGGCTGAGCACACTATGAGTGTATACGCACCTAAACCCGCCGGCAACCACGTCCGCCGCGAGAACCCAGCTGCCCGTTCCCTCGCCGGACTCTCTTGTGTGACACTGGCGCGGTGACGCCGTTCCTCGAGCTCATGCTCGTCCTAGCGATCGTGCTCGCCGGGGCCAAGCTGGCCGGCTGGTTGATGGTGAGGCTCAACCAACCGTCCGTCGTGGGCGAGATCGCCTTCGGGCTCATCCTCGGACCGTCCGTCCTGAACCTGATGGGCTCGCCCCTCGTCACGCACCCGGCCGAGACGGGCGAGACACTCCGCATGCTGGCCGAGCTGGGCGTTGTCATGCTGATGTTCCTGGCAGGCCTCGAGACCGACCTGCGGGCGATGCGCGACGTGGGTGTCCCGGCGTTCTCCGGCGCTGTCGGCGGCGTGATCCTGCCGTTCCTCGGAGGCTGGGGATTGGGCGCGCTGGTCGGCATGCCCACGGGTGAGGCCGTCTTCCTCGGCACGATCCTCACGGCCACGAGCGTGTCGATCAGCGCTCAGACACTACTCGAGCTCCGGAAGCTGCGCACGAAAGAGGGCATGACCATCCTCGGAGCCGCCGTGATCGACGACGTGCTCGGCATCCTCATGTTGTCGGTCGTCGTCGCGGTGTTCGCATCGACCGGGGGTGCGGCCACGCCCATCTGGCTGGTGGCCGTGAAGATGTTGGCGTACTTCACCGTCGGGGTGCTGCTCGCGCCCGTGGTGCAGAGGCTACTCGGCTGGTTCGCCAAGCTGCCCATAGCGGAGCCGCTCATGGCGGGGGCGCTCGTGCTGGTACTGGTCTACTCCTGGTCGGCCGAGTACCTGGGTGGCGTCGCGGCCATCACGGGCGC
>DASVCK010000047.1:0-6657 GCA_036381675.1 Trueperaceae bacterium
CCACTTCACGAGGTTCTGCAGCGACTCGAACAGGAAGCCCTCGGCCTCCAGCTCCTGCACGTCGCGCTCGAAGAGGTCCCTGAGTCCCATGCTCACTTCCAGTCGAAAACGCCCTTGCGCAGCAGGTAGACGAACCCCACCGCGAGCAGGGCGATGAAGATCGCGGCGTTGCCCAGCAGGAACTGCGGCGCCGCGTTGAACTTGACGGCCAGCGGGTAGAAGAACGCGGTCTCGAGGTCGAAGATGATGAACATCATCGCCACCAGATAGAAGTGGACCGGGAAGCGCTCGCGAGCCGAGCCGGCGGCGGGTATGCCCGACTCGTAAGGCGCCAGCGTCGTCTCGCTCGCGCGTCTGGGCCCCACCAGGGAACCCACCGCCAACGCCAGCACGGCGATGAGGCCGGCGGCGAGGAACATCATGAGCAGCTCGGCGTACACGCGCGCCCCTTCCCGAATGCAAGCGCCGCGCAGGCCGCCTGGCGGCGCCCCGCACGCGTCATCTTCGAGTCCGTGCGTTCGGACACCGGGCAGGCCGTCTCCACGGCCCTAGTGCGCGATTTCACGAACTCCAGCGCCTAGAGTCTAGCAAGGTGTCTCGGGGGCAACAAGGCGCGTGGGCCGTGAGGTGGTAACCACCGGAGCGCGCGAGCGGGGCGGACGGTATCATTGGTCCGGCGGTTCCGTGCCGCCCTCGGCGGCGCCTGGAGATCGTGCGCCAACGGGCCCCTGCCGTGACGTTCGGGACGTGAGGTTCCTGGGTCGTTAGCTCAATTTGGTAGAGCAGCTGGCTTTTAACCAGCGGGTTCCGGGTTCGAGTCCCGGGCGACCCACCACTACTTCCAAACGGTGCTCACGCCGGCCGCCTGGCCCCCACCCACCGCACGGCGCCGGCGCCCGCGGCGGTGAGCCTGTCGGCGAGCTGGGCCATGTGGTGATTGAGGTGCCGCACGTTGATCACCTGATGCTCCAGCTTCGGCACCTTGTACCAGTGGAAGCCGCTCTCCGCGGCCGCGAGGTCGAGGGTGTCCACGACCGCGTCGATCATGCCGTCCAAGTGCTGCAGGTACGCGAGGGCTTGTGCCCTCGAGTACGGCGGGGCGGTGACGGGTAGCGGGCTGTCCGGGTCCGGAGGGCCGGCGATGCCGTCGGGGTTCTGGACGTCGGCGATGTGACCGTTCCACGGCACGAAGTCCGCCTCGCGCGGCATCAGGTAGAGGTGGGTGAAGAAGAGCGCGTGGTAGGCCACCTGCCAGAAGGCGTTCCGGGGCGTGGCGTCGTACCAGAGTTCGTCTGGACACAGCTCGATAGCCTGGCGCAGCATCGCCAAGCCGGCGTGATACTGGCTCTTGAAGACGGCGCGGACCTGATCGACGGGCACGCCGGAGGCCTCAGCGGCACGGTCCCTCGTTCGATCTGCCATGGCCGCAAGCAGGATACCCGGAGCGAGCGGGCGACCGTTCCGGGTCGGCCAGCGGCCTAAGGTCACACCTCGATGAGCGATACCACCAGCAGCAGCGCCATCTGACTCCCGAGTACCCAGTCCGGATATCCGAGAGCCTGCAGCACGAGGGCGGGGAGGGCGACGAGCAGCGCCGCCACTAGCTGCGGCTCCATGCGCCCGGGCTCCACACCGCTCCAGGACGAGTACTTCTCGACGACCAGGACGCCGGTCAGGAGGATTGTCACGTAGGCGGCCAGGAGTCCCAAGGACGCGGAAGCCGCGACGGGCAACAGGGACCAGACGACCCAGGCGAGCGGCGTGAACAGCGCCAACGCCGCCACGACGGGGACGCTTCTCCCTACGTTGCGCGCCGACGCCGGCACGGGGACGAGCTTGGACGGCAGCCCCGGGCCAACGAACGCCGCCGTCGCCCGCGCCGTCAGGAAGCCGGCGACAAGCACCGTCAGGGCCCCTCCCAGGCTGCCCCCCAACCCGCCGGCGCCGGGCGCTGCGGTCACAGCAGCCGCCCCGCCGACGACCTGGCCCGCCGCGACGAGGCCGCCGAAGCAGGCCGCGAACACCTGCGCCGCGAGCAGGAACCACGTGCGAACGGGTCGCCGGTATAGCGCCGTGGCGGCGCGCCACGCGATGCCTTGCCAGGCAGGGGCGTTGACGCTCGGCCTTGGTAGCGAGCGGCGCGGCCTGGTGCTACCCGGCCTGTCGTGCAGCGTCGCCAGGAGCCTCTCGCGCTCGCCGGGGCCCGCCACGCCCGAGAACCCGAGGCCGGCCATCGCAGCCAGGAACTGCATCGAGCGCAGGCCCTGTAGCTGCGCCAGCACCAGGCTCTGAGCCGCGAACCGAGGCGGCCACTCCTTATGAAGCGACCGCCTCACGGCCAGGTGCGCTGCCAATGCTAGGAGCGCCGGAGCGGCGAGGACGAGCCAAGAGCCGCTCCACACCGCTGAGGTGACCGATAGGGCGACCAGAGCCGGGGCTATGTCCCCGGCCGAGGCGCCAGCCGCGAAGTAGAGGACGGCAGGGAACGCGGCGGAGGCGGCGCCCAACACCGGCAACAGGACGGACGTCGACCCTGGACTGGCGGCACTCGAGTCGCCCGAGGTCCTGGCGGCATACCTCAACCAGCCGACGTCGAACCGCGCGATCGCCAGCAACGCCCCCACGAGCGGCGCCCATGGCGTGGCCTGGTGCAGGAGCGCGCTGGAGAACAGCGCCCAGATCGTGCCGAGGGCCGCGCCGCCCAGCGCGCGCGTGCCCCTGCGCAGCCACAGTCTGTAGGCCAACACCCCGTGGGGGCTCACTGGCGCCAGGGCGAGCCTGTACAGGTCGCGACTGTCCAGATGCAGCGGCGGCACGCGCCCAGAAAGCAGGACGGCGAGGAACCAGAGCGCCACCGCCGCGCAGCCGTAGTAGACGACGTCTGGTGGCAGCGGCTGGGCCGAGCGCGGCAGAGCCTCGAACGCCGAGATGCCGAACACGACGAGCCAGAAGATCAGGTACCCGACGGTCCACCAGCCGATGGCCCGCCCCACCCAGCGCACGTACGCCCTGAGCGACCTGGCGACCGTGCGGCCACGCAGGAAGGCGACGCCAGCGCTCGCGCGCCCAGCGCTCATCCCGCCCGCGCGCACCTGCGCAGCACTCGCCTGACCCGCGCTCACCTGGCTCGCGCGCCGCTCTTTGGGGCATGGCTCTTGGCGGCTAGCGGCCTCAAGTGCCCGTCGACGATCTCCAGGACCTTGGCGTCCAACAGGCCGGCCAGGTCGCGCTGGTGCCCTGTGAGCAGCACGGCACCGCCGCCGTCGCACAGGCCCTTGAGAAGCGCGGCCAGACGGTCCTGGGCCTCCAGGTCGAGCCCGTTGAACGGCTCATCCAACAGCGTCAGCGGCCGCTCCAGAGAGATGGCGAGGGACAGCGAGAGCTTCTGGCGCATGCCGCGGGAGTGTGTACCGGGGAACTCGCCCAGCCTGCCCTCCAGCCCGAATCCTTCCAGCAGTCGCAGGGCGCGCTCTTCGGCGGCCGGGTCGCGGTACAGCACGGCGTTGAGGTAGGCGTGCTCCTCCAACGTCAGGTCCTCGTAGAGGGCCGGCTCGTCGGGCACGAACACGAAGCCTTCACGGCCGGAGAGGGTCGCGGGCGGGCGCCCGACGATCTCCACGTCGCCACTTGACGGCACCAACCCGACGAGCGCCCTCAAGAAAGTGCTCTTCCCTGCCCCGTTGGGCCCCGTCAACAGGGTGAGCTCACGCGGCGCGAGCCTAAGGTCGGCATCGGAGACGATCTCCACGCCGCCCAGCCGCACGCTCAGGCTCTCTACGCCAAGTACCGTGTCCGCGGTCAGTGGGGTCACGCGGTGAGCCTTACATGAATCGGCCGCAGTATCGTCGTGGCATGCATCCTGGTCCCATCGCCACCTTCTCGCTCGCCGCCCGCGACCCGGACACAGGCGACCTGGGCGTCGTGGTCGCCAGCAAGTTCTTGGGCGTCGGCGCCTACGTGCCCACGGCCGTCGCCGGTGTGGGTGCCGTGGCGACGCAGGCGTTCAGCAACGTCACGTTCGGACCGAAGGCGATGGACCGCCTGCGGGCGGGCAAGTCGCCGGCCGAGTGCGCCGAGGCGTTCAGGAGCGAGGACGACGGCATACAGCACCGCCAGTTCGGCATCGTCTCCACCACCGGCGAGTCCGTGACGTTCACCGGGGACCGGTGCCATGCGTGGGCCGGCGGTAGGTCGGGCCCCGGTTACGCGGCCCAGGGCAACATCCTCACGGGCCCGGAGGTCGTCGACGCGTTAGTCGAGCGGTTCCTCTCCGGCGCCGGACGCTTCCCCGAGAGGCTGGTGGCCGCTCTCGCCGCGGCGGACGCCGCGGGCGGCGACAGCCGCGGTCGGCAGTCCGCGGCGCTCCTCGTCGTGGGCCACGGGAAAGGCTACGCGGGCCTCAACGACCGCTGGATAGACCTGCGAGTCGACGACCACGTCGACCCGTGCGCGGAGCTCGCCAGGCTGCTCGAGCTCCACCGGCTGTACCTCGACAAGCCCGCGACCGAGCCTCAGGCTCTGAGCGCCGAGGACGTAGCTTGGCTGCAGCGGGTGCTCAGGCGTCAAGGACACCTGCACGGGGAAGCTACCGGCGAATGGGACTCCGAGACCGAGAGGGCACTGGAAGGCCTGTTCGGCGTCGAGAACCTCGAGGAGCGCTGGGTGGGTGGAGCGCTCATCGACCCTGTCGCGTGGCAGCACCTGAGGGAACGATTCGGCGGCGCGTGAGCCGCGTTGGACATGCGCGCACGGCGCTCTCTTGTTGACCGCGCAGCGCGCCCATGCTGTAGAATCGTAAACGCGCTCGCGGACCGCTTGCTGCGCGCGCTAAGTACCGCGGCCCCTTCGACTAGCGGTCAGGTCACAACCCTTTCAAGGTTGCGGCACGGGTTCGAATCCCGTAGGGGTCACCACGAACGAGGCGCCCGGCAACGGGCGCCTCTTCGCTTGGAGTACCTCCGCAGCGGCGTTCCTCAGCGGCTCGCCCAGGTCAGCCCGCGCCTGAGCAGCGTAGCTGCCTGCGGAACGTCGAACTCCGCGACGGCGTGGCCGATCGACAGGTAGAAGACCCTCCCCTTCCCCCAGCGCCTCCTCCACGCGACCGGCATGACGACGCCCTCCAGCCACGGCTGCGCGTCGCCCGCGAACGTGGTCTCGGCCAGCACCTCGTTCGACGGGTCGACGTGCATGTAGTACTGCTCGCTCATCAGTTCGAAGTCGTCCAGGCCCTGCGTGATGGGATCGTCGCCGGCGGTGATGCGAACCGTGTAGCGCGTGATGTCGCCGGGGTGGGCGACGAACTGGCCACCGACCATCATCTTGTAGCCGAGGCTCGCCCGGAACGCGTCGCCCATCCCGCCGTGCCAGCCGGCCAGCCCCGTGCCCGCCTCGACGACGCGCATCAGGTTGCGCTCGCCCTCGGCGGACAGCTCTCCCATCGTCCAGACCGGCACGATCAGGTCGTAGGCGGCCAGGGCGCCGGCATCATGCAGCACCTCGAGCGTGGCGCTGACGTCGACGGCGAAGCCTTCCGGCTCGAGCGACCTGACGGCCAGCGCGGCCGACCCTGCGGGGTCATGGCCCTGCCATCCCCCTTGGAACACCAACGCTCGCTTCACGTGCATCTCCTTCTCGCCTGCGTTACGAAGTAGCGTGACGCATGGAGGCTTTCGCGCTCCTGAGGGACGCCGCCACCGAGTGGTGGCGCAACTGGTTGAGACTGACCGTACTCAACCTGGTGTGGATGGTCTCCTGGCTGCTCGTGCTGACGGGGCCACCGGTGACCCTGGCGGTCTACGCGTACCTGGAGCGCCTGGCGGCCAACGACGAGATGACGACGGGCGAGTTCCTCGCCGAGGTCAGGCGCAACCTCCTCACAGGCTGGCTGTGGGCGTTGCCTGTCCTCGCCTTGGTGGCGTCGCTCCTGGTGTCCTTGCCGTTCTACGCGCAGTTCGCCGAACTCTGGGCCAGGGCCGCAGAGCTCGCCGTGGTCGTGCTGGTGCTGGGCTGGCTCTTCGTGCAGTTCTTCGCGCTCCCGTACCTGTTCGTGCAGGGCTCGAGGTCCCTCGGTCAGGCCTACCGCAACGCGGCCCTGACAGCGTTCGCCAGCCCTCTCTACAGCCTCGTCGTCGCCGTTGCGCTTCTCGTCCTGCTCGTTCTGAGCGTGCGCTTCATGGGCGTGACCTTCCTCTTCTCGCCCGTGCTGATCGCGCTCGCCGGCACCCTCGCCGTGAAAGAGCGACTGCGGCGTTTCGGCATCGCGGAGGGAACCTGACCGGGGCGCAGAGGCCGCCGCGTGACGCCTCACTCAGGCACCGGCCGGCCAGAGCCTCAGCGTCACGACCTCGTAGGGCCCCACCGCGAGGTGGACCCGGTCGTCTTCGACCGCAAGTCGCTCCAGCACGTTCTCGAGCAGGTCGCAGACACTGACCCGGTCTACCGGCAGCCCGAAGGTCAGTGACACCCGGTCGCTGCGCGAGCCGTGCGACTCGTACAGGCGCAAGATCCAACCGTCGCCGTCCTCGGCCTGCTTCAGGGTCTGCAGCACGATGTTGCGCGCGTCAGCGCTCGCGAAGCCGAGACCATGCCCGGCCGCGGCGGCGCCCGGACGCTGAGCTCGCCTGTCCTCGCCGCCTCGCGGGGTGTCGGCGCGGCCGA
>DASVCK010000048.1:0-4912 GCA_036381675.1 Trueperaceae bacterium
CGGCGGGCGGCGTGCGGGGCCACGAGGCCGACGAACGCGATGGCGCCCGCGACGGCAACAGCACCGCAGGCGAGCGCCACGGCAACCGCTACCAACCAGGTGCGCACGAGGTTCACGCGCTGTCCCAGGGACCGCGCGGTCTGCTCACCGAGCGCCTGCACGTTCAGGGCGCGCGAGCCGAGCAAGGCGAGGGGAACCAGCACCAGCAGCCACACGCTCAGCGAGCGGACGTGCTCCCAGTCGCGGCCGTAGACGCTGCCGGTGAGCCACAGCAGCGCGCGCTGGACGTCGGTGATGTCACCGAGGACGATGAGATACGTCGTGAGGGCGCTCGCCACGGCGGACACGCCTATGCCCACCAGGATGAGCCGCACCGGCGAGGTGCCGTCCTTCCAGGCGAGCAGGTAGACGACGATCGCGGTCACCGATCCGCCGAGGAGCGCCACCCACGGCAGCAACGCGCCCGGGGCGGACGGGGCTAGCGTCAGGAAGGCGACCGCAGCCAGGCCGGCTCCCTGGCTGATGCCGAGGATGCCTGGCTCCGCCAGGCCGTTTCGCGTCATCCCCTGCAGGACGGCGCCCGACATAGCCAGGGCACCTCCCACGAGCGCCGCGAGAACGATGCGCGGCAGGCGGAACTCCCGCACGACGAGTGCGTGGTTGGGGTCGCCCGTCTCCACTCCGAGCACCGCCTTCACCACGTCGAGCGGCGCGATGCGGTACTCGCCCTGGGTCGTGCTCAGCACGACCACCAGCACGACGAGGGCCAGGAGGACGGCCGCTACGGGCACCACCCGTCGTGGCAGCCGGACCGACAAGCCGCCAGCGCGCGCGACCAGCCAGATCCTGGGTGCTTCGCCCGCGCTCACCGCCTCACCCTCGTCCGAGCCAGGTAGATGAAGAACGGCGCGCCCATCAGGGCCATCAGGACTCCCACGGGGATCTCCTGAGGGCGCAGGGCCACCCTGGCCCCGATGTCGCCGATCGTGACGAGCGCAGCCCCCAGCAGCGCGGAGTACGGCAGCACCCAGCGGTAGTCGACGCCGATCAGGAACCGTGCCAGATGAGGCGCGACCAGGCCCACGAACCCGATGGGGCCTGCCAGGGCGACGGCGCCCCCCGCCAGCAGGACCACGGCCGCGGCCGCCGACAGCTTCACGGCGGCGGAGCCCTGACCCAGGCCCCGGGCGACGTCGTCTCCCAGGGACAGCGTGGTCAGCTGCCGAGCGAGCGGGAGGCTGAGGGCCAGGCCCGCCAGCATGTACGGCGCCGTCAACCTGAGCAGTTCCCAGTCGCGGCCCGCGAGCGAGCCGGCCGTCCAGAAGCGGACCTGGTCGAGGGTGTTCTGATCCAGAAGCAACAGTGCGGTGGTGAGCGCACCCAGGAACGCCGCCGATACGGCTCCCGCCAGCGCGAGCCTCAGCGGCGAGTTCCCCGCTGTGCCGGTGGCGGCGGCCAAGCCGTACACCAGCGCTCCGGCGACCCCGGCGCCGGCCAAGGCGAACAGCGCGTAGGTCGCGAGCGGCGGAGCGCCGAGCACAAGGACTGCGGCGACAACGGCGAAGGCTGCGCCGGCGTTGACGCCGAGGATGCCGGGCGACGCCAGCGGGTTGCGCGTGAGCGCCTGCATGATCGCCCCTGCCACGGCTAAGGAAGCTCCGACGAGCAAGCCGGCCACGGTGCGCGGCAACCTCACCGTGCGGAGGATCAAGTCGTTCAGTTCGCCCGTGGGGCTGATGAGCCCGGACACGACGTCCGGTATGGGGATCCGCAGGCTGCCCACGCCGAGGCTGATCGCCAACAGGCACGCGACGGCCAGCCCTGTGAGTGCGAGCCCGACGGCGCGCCCAGGACGTCGACGTGTGCCCGCTCCCACTACCACCCGCATCGGTCCCTCAGCCGGCGCCTTGGCAGCTCTGCGGCGTGCTCGACGGTTGGCCCGTGAGTAGGCCGCTGCCCGCCAGATCCTCCAGGATCAGGTCGAAGGCGATGACGCCCCTACCCTTGCTCCACAGGTCGCGGTTGAAGACATACACCCGGTCGCTGCTGACGGCGTCGAGGGCGCTCCACACCGGGTTGCCGGCCCACTCGTCGAGCGGAGTGCTGTCCGCCGGGTTACAGAGGAGCACCAGCGCCTGTGGCTGCACGGCGGCGATGCCCTCGAGGCTGAGGCTGAACTGCGTCTCGCCGCCCCTCGGCTCCACCGCGGCGGGAACGCCCAGGCTAGCCAGGAACGAGCCCATGAAGCTCTGGCTCGAGTGTGCGGTGAACAGCCCGGGCGACAGGACGCCGATGAGGGCGGAGGGGGCGTCGGGAGAAACCGAGTCCCGGGCCCTGTCGAAGGCCGCGCGGTGCTCCTCGAGAGCCGTGGCGGCCTCGTCGGACAGTCCGAGAGCCTCGCCCAGCTTCTCGAAGGCCTCCAGCTGGTCCTCGTACGATCCGCGTAGCGAGTCGAACACGAGTGTGGGCGCGATGGCGGAGAGCTGGTCGTAGATCGCCTCGTGCCTGCGCAGGTCGGCCACGATCAGGTCGGGTCGCAACGCCACGATGGCCTCGAGGTTCGGCTCGGCCCTGGTACCCACGCCAGGCACAGCGCCGACGTACGGCTCCAGGTAAGCCGGGATGTTGGCCTCCCTGGCGATGCCCACAGGCGTCACCCCGAGCTTCGCCAGGTGGTCGGCGTACGAGTACTCCAGCGTGACGATCCGCTGGGGTGCCTCGGGCACGCACGTCGTACCCATCTCGTGCTCGATGGTCTGCCCGTCACAACCCGACTGGGCCAGGCCGGATGAGAGCGCGAGCATGGCGACCACCAACAGGGACAGCCGGGTGGCGCGGCACAGCAGGGCAACGTTGTTCATCGGGTTCTCCTCGGCAGTCGGTCTCGTTACGCCGAACGATGGTCCTGACGTAATCCCTAGTGCATTGGTAGGGATTCGCCGAGTCTATACAGGCTGTACCGACTGCGCAAGCGCAGAGCGACGTAGAACGACGTCGGGAGACCAGACAAGCAAGGGCGCCGGCGGCCGGCCCCTAAGCGAACATCATCAAGAGCTTCTCGAACTCGTCGCGCGTCATGCCGTCTGTGCCGGTCCCTTGGGGCGCTGCCAGGCATTCGTGCATCGCGTTGCTCACCAGCGCGACGCCGGCCCTGTCTAGCGCCTTCGAGGTCGCTGCGAGCTGAGTGGCGACGTCGGGACAGGGCCTGTCTTCCTCGACCGCCCTGACCACAGCGGCCAGCTGGCCCTGAGCGCGCCGCAAGCGGTTCAGCACGCGACGCTTGGTGTCAGCGTTTAGGCTCATGCGCCGGCGGCGCGGGCCGACTCCTGTTCCTTCTGCTGCTCGGCGACCTTGGCGTGTACGTCCTCCATGTCCAGGTCGCGAACCGCGGTGATGAGCTGCTCGAGCTGCGGGGCCATGAGCGCGCCGGGCTGCGCGTAGACCAGCACGTTCTCGCGGAACGCCATGAGCGTGGGTATCGACCGGATGTCGAACGCCGCAGCCAGTTCCCTTTGGGCCTCGGTGTCTATCTTCCCGAAGACGATGTCGGGATGCGTCTCCGCGGCCTTCTCGAAGATGGGCCCGAACATGCGGCAAGGACCGCACCATTCCGCCCAGAAGTCGAGCAGCACGATGTCGTTGCCGGTGATCGTTTCCTCGAGGGTCTCCGCTGTGATCTCTCTGGTTGCCATGAAGGCCAGTATACCCCTGGGGGTGTATATCCAAGGTCGCATGGGCTGTCGCCGGTAGCATCGCAGGATGACGGCCTTCCAGCTCGGCCCGTTCGTGCTCAGCGCGCCGCGCTTCTACGCCGGCCTGGGTCTCCTCGTGCTGGTGCTGGTCGCGGAGCTGCGTCGGCCCGATGCCGGCTGGGCCTGGGCCGCCGCGTTGGCCGTGTTCGCGGGCGCGCGCCTCGGCTACGTCGTCGAGAACCTCGCGCTGTTCGCACGCGACCCCGTCGCCGTCCTGCAGTTCTGGCAGGGCGGGTTCTCCCCGTGGTGGGGCGTTGCGCTCGGCGCAGTCGTCGTGACCTGGGCGGTATGGCGCGGGCACGTGTCGTTTGCCGGCGCCGCGCTCCCGGCGGTCCTGGCGCTGGCGACGTGGCTGGTGGTGCCGGCTCTGTTCACCGCGGCGCCCGTCACCCCTCACGTGCTGCCGAGCCTGACGCTGGAGACCCTGGCCGGCGACGAGCTGGACGTGGGCACGCTGCAGGGCCAACCTGTCGTCATCAACCTCTGGGCGACATGGTGTCCACCATGCCGGCGGGAGCTGCCCATGATGGAGGCCGCGGCGCGCTCGTCCCCGGACGTCAGGTTCGTGTTCGCCGACCAGGCCGAGCCCCGCGATACCGTAGCGCGCTACCTCGAGGAGCAGGGTCTGCGGCTGGAGACCGTGGTTCTGGACGACCATGCCCGGTTGGGCTCGGAGTTCGGCAGCGTCGGACTGCCGACGACGCTCTTCTTCGACAGCGAGGGCGATCACGTGCTCACGCGCTTCGGTGAGATCTCTTCGGTGGCGATGGCGAACTACATCAGCGACCTCAGGTCCGGTTCCACGACACCTTGATCTGCCGCCTCCTAAGGTTTCGCAGGCAGTCCAGTACCTCTGCCCTCGAGCGGCGCAAGCGGATCTGGTCAAGGGCGGAACTTCGGCCCCAGCACGGCGAGCGTAGGATCGGCCCATGCTAGACGCCAGCCGATCAACGCCGTTCGTAGCTGCGTTCCGCCGCTTCGGCGCTGTCACCGTGCCGGGATGAGCCGGGCTTTCACCAAAGAGGACGCGCAGCAGGAGGACGTGATGGTGGTGGCTCGGCCACCCTTGCCGGAAGGTGAGCCGAACCTGGTCACGCCGAACGGCCTGCGGCTGCTTCGAGAGGAAGAGCAGGCAGTGGTTGAGGGCATGTCGGCGGCGG
>DASVCK010000049.1:0-3566 GCA_036381675.1 Trueperaceae bacterium
TCAGGGCTTCGTGCGCCTGAACTTCGCCACCTGCGACGATGTTCTCGAGCAGGCGCTGCAGCGGCTCGAGTCCGCGCTGGCACCCGCCGCCTAGGTCCTTGGCTGCGGAGTCAGCTGTCGACCGCGGCGCCGTGATCGGCTACGAAGCCCAGGACCGCGGCCAAGAAGCGCTGGGGTACGCCGGTCGCCTCGGGTTCGTTGTGCATCTCGTGGTAGGCGCCCTCGATCCGTACGAGCCTCAGCCTGTCCCCGGCACGGGCGGCTAGCTGCTCGCTGCCACGCACGGACGCGACCCCGTCTTCCTCGCCGTGAACGACGAGCGTGGGCACGCTCAGCCTGTCGGCCGCTGCCAGCAGGCGCCGACCCATGTCCGTGAGGGTGTGACCCGTAGCGGCCGCCACCGGCCCGGAGTAGACCAGCGGGTCGGCCACGTAGGCAGCGCCCACCACTGGGTCGCGCGCCAGGGCACCGGCGTCAAGCTTGGCCACCGCCATGCCGGGAGCCACGGCCGCGACCGGCCCCGCCAACGCCGTGAGCCATCTGGGGCGCGGGTTCGCGTCCAGTAGGTACGGAGCCGACAGCACGAGATGGGAGATCGTTCCGGGGTGCTCGAGCGCGTAGGCGAGGGCCACGGCGCCGCCCATCGAGTGACCGAACAGCGCCGGCCGGCGGCCGCTCTCGGCCGTGGCGTTCTCGACGAGAGCCGTGACCGACGCGACCAGTGGCGCATAGGAGCTCACGAACCCCCTGCGACCCGCACTGCGTCCATGGCCAGGTAGGTCGAGAGCGTAGACGTCGTGACCGGCCTCGGAGGCTGCCCGTGCCAGGCGCTGGTGGCGACCGGCGTGCTCGGCGTAGCCGTGCACGATCACCAACGGCGGACGTCCACCCGGTACGGCAGCAGCCAGGCGGTAGGCGACGACCTCGTCTGCGCCCGGGACCGCCAGCACGGACCGGCTGGGCTCAGTCACCGTCGTCGAAGCCGACCTCGAAGGTCTCCATCACCGGGTTGGACAGAACCTTCTCGGACATCTCGGCGACCTGCCGCCTCACCTCGCCCAGCTCACCCTCCAGCTTGAGCTCCACCCTCTTGCCCACACGCACGTCCTTGACGGCGTCGTAGCCGAGCCGCTGCAGGGTCTGAAGCACGGCCCTGCCCTGGGGATCGAGGATCGATGGCTTGAGCATCACGTCGACGACGGCGCCGAAAGCGGTCTGGAGGTGAGCGCCGTGGACCTGCTCGTGATCGTCGTGCTCGTGACGAGCGTGGTCGTGATCCTCGTGCTCGTGACCAGCGTGGTCGTGATCGCCGTGGTCGTCCTCGGCCTCTTCGAACGGGCTGTCCTCGGGCGGCTCGAACGTCGCGGCGAACGCCTCGGCCTCGCCGGCATCGCTCATGACCCGGTTCAGCACGTCGCCGTAGGCGTCCTCTACGCCGCCCAGGTCGCGCCGGAAGCGGTCCTTGTCGAGGCGCTCTCCGGAGACGATGTCCCACAGGCGACAGGTGTCTGGGCTGACCTCGTCGGCCAGCACCAGCTCGCCCTCCGAGTCACGGCCGAACTCCAACTTCATGTCCACCAGCTCGAGCCCCAGCCCGCCGAAGTAGGCCTTGAGGGCGTCGTTGATCGCGGTCGCGAGGTCGAACATGGCGGCGAGGTCGTCCTCGCTGGCCAGGCCCAGCGCCACGGCAGCCGCGTCGTTGATGGGCGGATCGCCGAGGCTATCTGACTTGACGCACCACTCGACGACGATGGGGTTGAGCTCGCCACCCTCGTCGACCCCGTAACGCTGTGCGAAGCTGCCGGCCGCCCTGTTCCTGACGACGACCTCGAGCGGCACGATCTCGACCTGGCGCACGAGCTGCATCGTGTCGGTCACGGAGTCGACGAAGTGGGTGGGCACGCCCACCGCCTCGAGCGCCCTGAAGACACGCTCGCTGATCGCGTTGTTGGCCGCGCCCTTCCCCTTGATGGTCCCGCGCTTCTGGGCGTTGAAGGCCGTGGCGTCGTCCTTGAACTCGACCAGCAGATGACCCGGGCGGTCCGTGGCATAGAGCTTCTTGGCCTTGCCTTCATACAGGAGCTGTCTGCGCTCGGGCATCGTCATCGGCTCGATGATAGCGCCGGACGCTCGGGCCTCGGCCGGGCAGGGCGGGCCCAAGTCCGGGCCCGCTAGCGACAGTCGAACCTCGTCACAACCCGAAACGCGCGAACACCGCGTCGACGTGCCGCAGGTACCAGGCCGGGTCGAAGGCCGCGTCCAATTGCGCCGGCGCCAGACGACAGCGCGGGTCAGCGGCCACGAGCTCGCGGAGATGCTGCCCAGTCTCCAGGCTCTTCAGCGACGCCGACTGGACGACGTCGTAGGCGTCCTCGCGGGGCAGGCCGGAATCGATGAGCGCGTGCAGCACGCGCTGCGAGAACACGAGGCCCCTAAGCAGGTCGACGTTGGCGGTCATCCTCTCGGGATAGACGACCAGGTCGTCAAGGACACGCTTGAGGCGCCTGAGGGCGTAGCTGGCCAGGGTCGTGGCATCCGGCAGGATCACGCGCTCCACGGACGAGTGGCTGATGTCCCTCTCGTGCCACAGGGCGACGTTCTCGAGCGCCGGGTGGAGATAGGAGCGCAGGAGCCGCGCCACGCCCGTAAGGTTCTCGCTGGCGACGGGGTTCTTCTTGTGCGGCATGGACGATGAGCCCGTCTGGCCGCGCCCGAAGCCCTCCTGGGCCTCGCGCACCTCGGTGCGCTGGAGGTGCCTGATCTCGAGCGCGACCCGCTCGATGCTCGTGCCGATGATCGCCAGGGCGCCCAACAGCTGCGCGTGCCTGTCCCTGGCCACCGTCTGGTTCGTTATCGGGTCTGGCCGCAGGCCCAGAGCCTCGCCGACGCTCTTCTCCACCGCGGGCGGAACGTGCGCGTAAGTGCCCACCGAGCCGCTGATCATGGCGACGGCCACGGCGTCGCGCGCGGCCGCCAGCCTGCCGGCGTCACGCTCGAAGGCGGCATGGAGGTTGAGGAGCTTGAGCCCGAACGTCGTGGGCTCGGCGTGGATGCCGTGCGTGCGGCCGATGGTGACCGTGTGCTTGTACTGGGCGGCCAGCTCCTTGAGGCGGGCCGAGACGGCCGCCAAGTCCTCGGCCACGAAGTCGATGGCTCGCGTCAGCAGCGCGTTCTGCGCGGTGTCGACGACATCCGTCGACGTCAGGCCGTAGTGGACGAAACGGGCCGGCTCTCCCACCCGCTCACCGAGCGCCCTGGTGAACGCGACGATGTCGTGCCTAGTCTGCTCCTCGATCGCAGCGACGCGCTCGGCGAAATCTTCGGCAAGCGGGTTGCCCGCGAGCGCCGTGCGGATCGCCTCAGCGGTGCCCACCGGCACGTCGCCCAGGCTCTCGAACGCCTCGAGCGCCGCCAGCTCCACGCGCAGCCACGTGCGGTAGCGCTCGGCCTCCGACCACAACGACTTCATCTCGGGGGTCGAGTAGCGGTCGATCATCGCCGGAAGCTACCACTTGGCGCCCGGCGATCGGCACGGGCTGCGGGTCCCTAAGCAACCACGCCGACAA
>DASVCK010000050.1:0-8056 GCA_036381675.1 Trueperaceae bacterium
GATTCCGAGCAGAGCGTCCGCACCGTCGCGCTCTACCCGCTTGCCAACGCACAGGGCGACGTCCGCTTCCTGCTTGGCCTGGCCAGCGTAGGCCGGGTCACGCCGCTCACGGAGGGCGACCTAACGCTGATAAGCCGGTCCGCCCAGGCGCTCGGGGCGGCCCTCGACAGGGTCATGCTCAACAAGCAGCTGTTCGCCACGCTGGACGTGATCCGCCGGTTGGCGCGGGCGGAGGCGCCGAGCACGCTCTTCCAGCGGGCCACCGAGGCTGCCGTCGAGCTCATACCCGGTGCCGAGGCGGCCAGCGTCGTCGTGAAGGACGACGAGCTGTTCCGCTTCGAGGCAGCGGTCGGCTACGACCTGGCAGCGATCAAGGACGGCGCCGGGCCGTTCACCCTCGAGGAGACCATCGCCTGGTACGCCGGCTCAGAGAGCGACTTCAGGCGCGGCATCGGACGCATCGCCCGCGGCGCAGAGGTCCTGCGCTTCTCGGTAGGCTCCACGGGCGCCCGCACGCCCGCTAACCTCGCCGCCGCCAGGGTGAACGAGATCCGCTCCAACATCTGCATCCCCATCACCGAAGGGTCCGACGTCGTAGCCCTGCTGAACGTGGACAACTACTCGAGCGACTCCGCCTTCGGCACCAACTCGCTGCGTATCGCCGAGGCGTTCGCGCAACACATCGCCGTGATCGTGCGGCAGGCCGAGCAGGTGAGGCGACTGGAGGAGAGCCTGGTGACCGACGGCCTGACCCGGCTGGGGAACCGGGAGGGTTTCCAGCGGAAGCTCGTGGCCGAGCTAGCCAGGGCCGAACGGTACGGCCATCCGCTGAACCTGGTGATGGTGGACCTGGACAACTTCAAGCAGGTCAACGACCGCTTCGGCCACGCCGCGGGGGACGCGGCGCTGGTGGCGGTCGCGGAGGTCCTCACGGCCCACCTGCGCAGCTCCGACCACGCGTTCAGGTGGGCGGGCGACGAGTTCATCCTGCTCCTGCCCGAGGTCAAGCCGCAGGAGGCTCAGGCTGCCGCGGAGCGCTACTCCGACCTGGTGGAGTCGATCGAGGTGCACGGCCTGCACATCGCGGCGTCGGTGGGCGTGGCTTCCTACCCGGTCGACGGCGTCGACGCGGAGGCGCTGTTGCGCCGCGCCGACGACCTGATGTACGTGCGCAAGCAGCGCCGCCGCGAGCAGCCGGTCAACTGAGCGCCGTCGGCGGCCTGCCGGAGGCCTGCCAGGTTGCGAGGCTCAGACGGCGGGGAGCTGGTCCTCGGATAGCTGCTCGGGGTCCACGTCGGGCGGCACGGTGGCGAACTCGCGCCGGCTCAACACGTAGTCTTCGAGTATCACCTTCACGAAGGCGACGGTGGGAACGGCGAGGAGCGCTCCGACGAGCCCGAACAGCCCGAGCCCGGCCATGATCGCGAGCAGCACCGTGAGCGGGTGCAGGTTGGTGGAGCGCGACAGTATCAGCGGCGAGAGCAGGTTCCCCTCCAGCTGGTTGGCCACCACGAACACGACCACGGCCAGCAGCGCGGTCAGCGGGCTCACGGTGAAGGCCAGCAGCACGGCCGGCACTGCTCCGATCACGGGCCCCAGGTACGGCACGAGGTTGAACACCGCTGCCAGGAACGCGATGGCCGTCGCGAGCGGCACGCCGAGGATGGTCAGCCCGAGCCAGATGAAGACCCCCAGCATCGTCGTGATGAGCAGCTGTCCGCGCAGGTAGCCGCCGACGGCCTGGTCGGCCTTCTCGGAGACCTCGCTGACCACGCCGTGGTACCGGGTCGGGACGAGCCGACGGAACTGCGCCATGAAGCGCGGGAAGTCGTAGAGGAAGTAGACGCTGGCCAGGACGACGAGGACGACCTGCAGCGTGGTCGAGATCACGACGCTGGCGCCCGTGTACAGCAGGCCGGGCCCCTGACTGATCCAGCCGGTTATGAGCTGCGAGAACTCCTGCACCAGCTGCTGCAGGGCCGTGACCACGCGGTCCCTGATCTCCTCGCCCACCAGTCCTTGCGGATCCACTTCGTCCAGGCCGCCGGAGAGCAGGAACGGGATGCGGTCGAGCCATGTCAGCAGGCGCGCCTGCAGGTTGCCGAAGATGCGCGACAGGTTGTCGAAGGCGTCCGGCAGCAGGTTAACGAAGCTGGCTGCCTCGGTCACGACCTGGCCGACGAGCATGGACCCGAAGGCGATGAGCCCGCCCAGCAGGAGGTACGTGATGGCGACGGCCCAGCCGCGCCTCAGCCGCAGCCGCTGCAGCAGGGTCACCAGCGGGTTCAGGAGGTAGGCGAGCAGGAAGCCGAACAGGCCCACCTGCAGCGCGAACATGTAGCCGGCCCTGGCGCGCCACAGGATCGCCAGCACCGCCACGATGAGCACGGTGTAGACCACGGCCCGTACCCACGGATGCCGCCAGGCCCAACGCAGTGCGTTCATCTGCTCGTCGGCGGGCTGCAGGCGTTCGCTCACGCTCTCGCCCTCGCCGTCAAGAGGCCGGACCTCATGGCCCTACGAAAAGGGACGCTGCTGCCAGCCTCACCTGCTCTGGTGTCTGTCCCTCGCCGAAGTAGCTGTCCTCGTCCGACCAGATCTCGAAACGGAGCCTGGCGCCGTCGTCACGCCCCGCCACACCGGCGTCCGTGCCGGAGTTCCCGACGTAGGCGATCACCTGTCCACGATACACGCTGCGTCCGTTGCTCACGCCGCTGGCTACGGCCGACAGATGCCCGTAGCGCAGCGTCCTGCCGTCCTCCGTCAGGAGCCACACCTGCCGCCCACGCAGCTTGTCCAGTTGCTGGTCCGTGGCGCCGGCGGCGACGTCCTGCAGGAGCCCGTCCCACTCCGCGCGGCTCATCTCGGCGTACGTGGTATCCGCCCTGATCACCTGGGCGTCGGCCGCGGCGATCACGGCGCCTCCGTACGGCACCGGTACATCCAGATCGCCGCCTACGAAGTCGAAGCCTTGGCTGACGCCGGACCGGTAGGGCCGCGGCGCCCCCGGGAGGTTGGAGTCCGACCGCGGCAGCCTCGCCCCCGGCAACGGGTACCAGAGCCCGGCGGGCGCACGCGACGTGGCGGCAGGCGGCTCTGTGCCCGCGGACGCGGCCGCAGTGGGCGACGCGGGCCGCTCGCCACCCCGCGAGAACAGCAGCAGGCTGACGACGACCGCGTACACGGTAACCGCGGCCAGGACGTACCAACCGGGCTTCAGGCTGCGCACGTCGGGAGTCTAGCCCACCTTCTGCAGGACCAAGAGGAGCGGGTTGTGGCCGCCGTGCTCCACCCTGAGCGACTCGCGCCGCCGCCACCCCTTAGCTTGCGCGACCAGCCGCTCGGTGAGCTTGACCTCGTGAGTGAGCAGGGCGAGCCGCCCTCCCGGCCCCACGTGACGGTCGGCCGCGGACAGCAGTGAGCGGTAGAGGCCCTCGTTCGCCGCATGGCTGCCGACGGCGTCGCCCCACGGGGCGTCGGCCGCGACGACGTCGAACGTCGAACCGACCGCGCCACCGGGCACCGTCACGCGGAACTCGGGCCGGACGACGTCGTCGACCAAGAGGTGAACGGCGACCCCCGCCTCCTCGGCGTTCCTACCGGCGCACTCGACAGCCTCCGCCGACACGTCAACGCCCACGTACGGCCCGCCGGGCCCGGCCAAGGCGCGTTCGATCACGAGAGTGCCGCTACCGCACATCAGGTTCAGGAACGAGCCCCCGCCCACCAACCGGGCCAGGCCGGCGGCCACGGTGGCGTTGGCGCCGCCCGGCAGGTTGCAGACACGCCAGGCCCGCGCCGACAGCGGCCTGGCCGAGAGGCGCAACAGGGCCTCCCAGCCGCCCGATCGGGAGCGCCTCACGCGCAGTAGCAGCTCACCGTCCTCCCGGTCTTCCGCCAGGCCCGTCGCCCGCGCCAGCTCATCGGCCAAGCGCCTGAACACGGGCGTCTGGCTGCCGGCTGCTGCCAGACGGAAGGTGGTCATGCCGCCGCGCTCCGCAACCTCGCGGCAGGCACCGCTCAGGCGCCGGAAAGCGGCATCGCCCAGCAGGGCCTTGGGCCTGGGGACCTCGAACTCCAGTGCGCGGTAGACGGCCGAGACCAGGCGGGACCGCGCGACGACGCGCTCGGGCTGCGGGTGCGAGAAGCGGACCTCGCCATCCGCGGTGCCCGCGAGCCTCGCGCCCAGCTCGACCAGCTCCTCGCGGGCCAAGCCCTCGAGCCCGCGTACGACGTCTGCCACGTAGCCTGGGTCCACGACGCATGCTACCGAGCCTCCGGGGCCCGCCCCGAGGGGCAGCTATGATGTGCCTGTGCCCCGACCAAGCCAACCTTCGGCCGCGGCCGCGCAACCCATGAGCTCATGACCAGCCGCGGCGACGTCCGTGCCGGCGACCGCACGCGATCTAAGGAAGAGCGCCTGAGATGACCAGAGCCGAACCGGCCGCTCGCAGGCCGCGGGTCACGGCCGCCCGACGGCGGGAGTGGCTGACGGGCTACGCCTTCGTGCTGCCCGCCACGCTCATCATCGCCGTCTTCGGGATCTTCCCCATCGGCTACGCGATCTACATGAGCGTGCACCGGTGGCGTATCCGCAAGGGCGGCTTCATCGGCCTCGACAACTACCTGGACGTGGTGGGCGACTGGTGGGGCGCGCTGGCGTTCTTCGGCGGCCTGCTGCTGATCATGGCCGCGCACTGGCTGTGGACGGACGCGTTCAGGCGTGGCGGCGGCGCGTTGCCGCTGGTGGGCAGGTTGCTCGGGGCTCTGGTGCTGCTCGGCTCCGGGGTAGCGGTGTCACTGGGTTGGCGCCTGATGACCGAGGAGGGTGACAGGCGCTTCCTGGCTGGCCTGACGAGGACCGTGTACTACGGCTTCGGCTCGGTGCCCATCCAGATCGTCCTGGCGCTCGTCATAGCCAGTCTCCTGTACCAGAACCTCAGGGGCCAGGAGCTCTTCCGCATGCTCTACTTCCTGCCCTACGTCACCCCGGCCGTCGCCGCGGCCGCGGTCTTCCGCCAGATCTTCAGCCCACGGCCGGAGAGGCCGGCCAACGTCGTGCTCGACTGGCTCGGCATCGCGCCGCAGCAGTGGCTCTTCGAGACGAGACCGGTCACGGACCTCCTGTTCGGCGGCCTCTTCGACCGCCTGGGCATCCACCTGACCGGCTTCTGGGCCGGGCCCTCGCTCGCGCTGGTGACCGTGATCATCTTCGGCATCTGGACCTACACCGGCTACAACGCCGTGATCTTCCTGGCCGGCCTTGGCAACATCCCCAAGCAGCTCTACGAGGCCGCGGCCATGGACGGGGCCACGCGCGTGCAGCAGTTCAGGCACATCACCGTGCCGCTCCTCTCGCCGGTGACCTTCTACCTGACGGTCCTCGGCTTCATCGGCACC
The DNA here is from genome assembly GCA_036381675.1 of Trueperaceae bacterium. Taxonomy (GTDB): domain Bacteria; phylum Deinococcota; class Deinococci; order Deinococcales; family Trueperaceae; genus DASRWD01. The sequence goes on from DASVCK010000050.1 coordinate 5,401, forward strand.
TTCCAGGCGTTCACCCACATCTACGTGATGAGGTCTCCCAACACCAGGGACGCCGTCGATACGGCGTCCGTCGTCATCTTCGACACGTTCTACGGCCGGAACAACTTCAGCCTGGCCGCCGCCCAGTCCGTCGTGCTCTTCGCGATCATCCTGATCCTGACCCTGCTACAGAACCGGCTGTTCGGGCGGAGCGTGTTCCGTGGCTGACCAGGTGGCGGCGCGGCCCGTGCTCGCTCGCCGCGAGCCCTACGAGTTCAGGCTCTCGCATCTGCCCGCGTACGTCGCGCTGACCATCGGAGCGGTCATCTCGATGACGCCCTTCCTCTACATGATCTCGACCAGCCTCATGACGCTGGGCGAGACCATCAACCGGCGTCTGCTGCCCGCCAACCCGCAGTGGGTCAACTACCAGACGGCGTGGTCGGAGGCCGACTTCGCCCTGTACTTCCGTAACAGCGTGATCATCACCGCGATCGTGATCGTCGGCGTGCTGCTCACCTGCACGCTGGCCGCCTACGCCTTCGCCCGCATCGAGTTCCCCGGCCGCGAGCTCATCTTCATGGTGCTCCTGGCGACGCTGATGATCCCCGGCACGGTGACCTTCCTGCCCAACTTCCTTATGGTCCGCGGTGAGGTGATCCCGTGGGGCAGCTGGCTCAACACCTTGCCGGCCCTGACGGTGCCGTTCATGGCGACGGCGTTCATCATCTTCCTGTTCAGGCAGTTCTTCATGGGCATCCCACACGAGCTCTACGACGCGGCCCGCATCGACGGCGCCGGCCACCTGCGCTTCCTGACAGCCGTCGTGATCCCGATGAGCAAGCCGGTGCTCATGACGGCCACCCTGCTGACCTTCGTGACCTCGTGGAACGAGTTCCTCTGGCCGCTCCTCGTGACGACGACCCCACGCTGGCGCCCGCTCGGCGTGGGCCTGTACACCTTCATCTCCGAGGCCGGCCCTCAGACCCACCTGCTCATGGCGGGGGCAGTGATCACGATCCTGCCAGTGCTGGTCGTGTACTTCCTGACGCAGAAGCAGTTCACCGAGGGCATCGCCACCTCGGGCCTGAAGGGGTGATTAACCAGGAACAGTCCTCCAAGCAGGACAGGAGAAGCGTCATCAGTTAGTAACATCGGCAAGGAGAAACGAAGCTGCGGTTCCACTCGGGCCAGATGAGAACGGACGGACCATGCCGTCACCGCGGGAGCCGCACGGAGAGGGAGCGAAGATGAAGCTAGGCAGGTCACTCTTCACGACGCTGGGCGCAACGCTGCTGACCGCCATCGCCGGCGTGGCAGTCGCCCAGGACGGGCTCGAGGGGGTCGACTGGTCGACCGTCGATCCAACCGGCCAGACGGTCTCCTTCTGGCACCAGCACACGCAGGAGCGCGAGACCGCGCTGCAGGACATCATCACCGAGTTCAACGCGACCAACGAGTACGGCATCACCGTCGTCGCCGAGTACCAGGGCGGCTACGGCGACATCTTCCAGAAGATGCTGGCCCTGCTCGGCACCTCCGACACGCCGAACATCGTCGTGGCCTATCAGAACCAGGCCGCCACCTACCAGCTGGTCGACGGCCTCGTCGACATGCGCCCGCTCGTCGCATCCGAGGAGTGGGGCCTGAGCGAAGAGGACATCGCCGACTTCTTCCCCGGCTTCTGGACGTCGGACCTGTTCCCGAGCTTCGGCGGCGCCCGCCTCGGCATCGCTCCCAACCGGTCGATGGAGATGCTGTACTACAACATCGACTGGCTCGCCGAGCTCCGCGCTGCCGGCCTCATCGACTTCGACGGCCCGCCCACCAACCCTGACCAGTTCAGGCAGGCCGCCTGTGCCGCGACCGAGAACCCGTTCTCCGGCGCCTCGGCCACCGGCCAGAGCACCGGTTACGAGCTCGCCACCGACGCCAGCCGCTTCGCGTCCTGGACGTTCGCCTTCGGCGGCGACGTCTTCGACTACGACAACAACCGCTACACCTACGACTCCCCCGCCGCCGTCGAGGCGCTCACGTTCCTGCAGGGCCTGTTCGCTGACGGCTGCGGCGCCCTGACCACCGAGGCGTTCGGCGATCAGACCAACTTCGGTGGCGGTCGCACGCTCTTCACCGTCGGCTCCTCGTCCGGCCTGCCGTTCTACGCCAGCGCCGTCGAGGAAGGCGCCGGCCACGACTGGAGCGTCGACGCGATCCCGCACACGACCCCTGACCCCGTCATGAACATCTACGGCGCCAGCGTGAGCCTGCCCGCGGGTCACACGCCCGAGGAGACGCTCGCCTCGTGGATCTTCCTCAAGTACTACACGGGTCCGGAGGCTCAGGCCGCCTGGGCAGCCGCGAGCCAGTACTTCCCGGTCCGCCAGAGCGTGGCCGCGAACCTGGGCCCGGTCTTCGACGCCGTCCCCGGTTACGAGACCGCGTTCAACCTGCTGCCCTACGGCATCGCCGAGCCACCCGTCCCCGGCTACGACTTCGTGCGTGACATCGTCGCGGCCACGATGGCCGACATCGTGACCAACCCTGATCTCGACGTGCAGGAGACCCTCACCGAGATGAACGAGGAAGCCAACGACATCCTCGCCGAGCAGATGGCGGAGATGGAATAAGGCTTCGAGCCTTCGCTAGGCAGGGGCGGCGCTTCCGGGCGCCGCCCTTC
>DASVCK010000051.1:0-10494 GCA_036381675.1 Trueperaceae bacterium
CGGGCCTCGTCAGGGACGATGGGCACGAGCAGCTTGCCCCAGTTCTCGTCGCGGAGCAGCTTGCGCATGAGGTTGACGACGATCATCGTCGTCGACACGGCCCGGTCGCCCGACGGCTCGAGGAACTCGGCGAAGAGCTCGCGCGGAGGGGCCGCCAAGGGCGACGCCCTGACCCGGCGCTCCGGGTGGAAGCCGCCCAACTCCTCGCGCCTCGCCATGAGGTACTTGTGCTCCGGGCTGTCGGGGTCCATCCGCAGGAACGGCTTGTCCTTGATGTCCTCGTCGCTGATAGGCAGGTTGAAGCGGTCGCGGAACGCCTTCATCTCGTTCTCGTCGAGCTTCTTCTGCTGGTGCGTGACGTTCTGTGCCTCGCCGGCGGAGCCCATGCCGTAGCCCTTGACGGTCCGGGCGATGATCACCGTGGGCTGGCCCTCGTGCTCCGTAGCTGCCTTGAACGCAGCGTAGATCTTGACGGGGTCGTGACCGCCACGGTTGAGGCGGTTGAAGTCGTCATCCGAGAAGTCAGCGACGAGCGCCTTGAGCTCCGGCGTGTTGAAGAAGCGCTCCTTGAGCTCGGGGCCGCCGAACGCCGCGTAGCGCTGCGACTCGCCGTCAACCAGCTCCTCGAACCGCTTGATCAGGACGCCTTCCTTGTCGCGCCTGAGCAGGTCGTCCCACGCGCTGCCCCACGCCACCTTGATGACGTTCCAGCCCGAGCCGCGGAAGATGCCCTCGAGCTCCTGGATGATCTGACCGTTGCCGTAGACCGGCCCGTCGAGGCGCTGGAGGTTCGCGTTGAGCACCCAGATCAGGTTGTCGAGCTTCGCTCGCGAGGCGACGCGGATGGCGCCGAGGGTCTCGACCTCGTCGGTCTCGCCGTCGCCGATGAACGCCCACACCTTGCCGCTGCCCGTGGGGTACAGGCCGCGGTCCTCCAGGTAGCGCCGGAAGCGCGCCTGGTAGATGGACATGATGGGACCGAGGCCCATGGATACCGTGGGGAAGCTCCAGAAGTGGGGCATGAGCCACGGGTGCGGGTACGAGGAGACGCCGGGCGGGTCCGCCAGCTCGCGGCGGAAGTTGAGTAGCTCCTCTTCTGTCAGCCTGCCCTCTAAGTAGGCCCGCGCGTAGAAGCCCGGCGTGGCGTGCCCCTGGAAGTACACGAGGTCCGCGTCGGGACCCTTCTCGGGGCCCCTGAAGAAGTGGTGCTGCCCGACCTCGTAGAGGTTGGCCGCCGAGGCGTACGTGGCGATGTGCCCGCCGATGCCGGGCGAGACGGTGTTCGCGTGGACCACCATCGCCATCGCGTTCCAACGGATCATGTTCGTGATGCGCTTCTCGATCTCCAGGTCGCCGGGATACTCCGGCTGGTCCTCGGCGGGGATCGTGTTCACGTACGAGGTGTCCGACTCGAACGGCAGCCTCACACCGTGGCGCTCGGCGTGGGCCTCGAGCGCGTCCAGGATCTCCTTGACCCGCTCGGGTCCGCCGCTCGCCAGCACGTAGTCGAGCGACTCGAGCCACTCACGCATCTCCTGGTTGTTGAGCTCGCGTAGCTCGCCAGGCTCCAACTGCGACCTGTCCAGGTCGAGCAGCTGATCGAGAACGTCTGTCATACCCCGGTCCTCTCACCGCTGCGCCACGATGACGGGGCGCGCGCACGTCAGCAAGACGTGAGTGGGGCGGCTGCCCAGCGCCATCCATGCGCCGGCCTCCCCACGGATGAGCACATGGTACCGCACACCCTCATGGACCCCAGCCAGTCGAGCGACCGTCAGTAGACGCCGGTGACGGCTCCCTGCCCAGCCACCGAGCCTCGCTTCGCCGCCGAGCCCGCGCCGGCTAGGGCCGCGACGGCCGACGGACCTAAGCGATGCTCGACACGAGCCGCCGCAGCATGTCCGTGACGAGCGCTTCCGCCCGTTCCGCCGCCAGCGCGGTGAACGCCCTGAAGTCGACGTTCGCCTCGTGGTCGGCCGTGTCGCTGATGCTGCGCACGATCACGAACGGCGTGCCCCAGGCCGCGCACACCTGTGCGCAGGCAGCGCCCTCCATCTCGGCGCAGGCGGCCGCGAACAGCTCCCGGATCCGGATGGACGCGCCCTCCCCGGCTACGAACACGTCGCCGGAAGCGATGCGGCCCACGACCGTCCGCACGCCGTCCAGGGTCGTGCTCGCTGCCGTCGCGAGCTTCACGAGGCGTGGGTCCGCGGCGAAGACGGTGCCGCTGCCCGGCACCTCGCCGGGCGCGTAGCCGAGCGCCGTCACGTCAACGTCGTGCTGCACCGCCTCGGAGCCGACGACGATGTCGCCTACTCGCAGCGCCGGGTCGAGCGCGCCGGCCACACCCGTGAAGATCACGCTTCCGGCTCCCATGGAGAGCAGGCACTGGGTAAGGGCCGCGGCGTTCACCTTGCCGATCCCGCACTCGGCGAGGAACACGTCGACGCCCTCGATCCGCCCCTTCGTCACCACGAAGGGCCCCGCTATCTCAGCGATGCCGCCGACCACGGCCGCCCGGAGGCGTTGGACCTCTTCCGCCATGGCGCCTACGAGGGCAACGGGCGCCAACGATGTCACAGGGTGGGGGTTACCGTGGCCTGGGAGCGGCGTTGAACACGGCCCTGCCCAGGTAGGCCCCGATGGGGACGCCGACGGCGCCCAGGCCGCACATCAACCAGTCGATGGGCTGGCCCTGCACCGACTGCATGATGGCCATGACGCCCGCGAGGGTGACGCCGCCTACGACGGCCGTCGGCAGCGCCCTCGCCAGGCCGCGACGGGAGAGGTACAGCACCGCGAAGTAGCCGTACATCAGGAAGAACCCGGCGCCGATCAGGCTCTGACCGCCCTGCTTCTCCTCCACCGGCACCGCCGCCTGCAGGGCGATGAAGAAGAGCGTGGCGAACATGAACACCCCGGAGAACCGGCCGGGCAGCTTCTTGCGCTCCTCGGGGGTGAGCTGGCTGACCTGCGCCGGCTTGACCGGCTGAGCGTCCTTGGGTCTCAGCTTGGCAGTCTCACGCTGGCGCTGGCGACGCGACCTGATCTCCGCCACCTTGGCCCGGCGAGCCTGCCGCTTCTTGTCTCTCTCCTCTTCGGCCCTCTTGTCGGCCTTGGCCTGGGCGCGCCTTATCTGCCGGTTCATGGCGCGTAGCATAACCGCGCCGCCTAGTGGTTCCGCCCGGTGGGCCCGGGGCTTCCGTCCAGTGGGCGCCTGCGGATCCCGTGCGCCCCTTGGGCCTTCTGGCCGCGGCGCGGTGCGTGATAACCTCGGCTCGCTCATGACAGACGAGCTGCTCACAGCGGTGGCGAACGTCCACGGCACCCCGGCGTACGTCTACGACCTCGACATCGTCACCGCCAGGTTCCGACAGGTTGAGGCGGCCTTCCCAGGCGCCAAGATCCACTACGCGGTGAAAGCGAACGCACTAGGACCCCTGCTGGCACACTTGGCAGCACTGGGAGCTCGAGCCGAGGCCCTCACCGCTGGGGAGCTGGCGCGAGCCCTCAGGGCGGGGTTCTCCGCGCGCGACGTCGTGCTGGGCGGCCCCGGCCACGGAGCGGATCTGGCCCGCTGGGCCGGATCGGAGGGCGTGGGACTCGTCAGCATCGACTCCGTGGGCGCGTGGCGCGTGTGGCATGCGGCCGAGGCCCCCAACACGCGCTTCCTCGTGAGGTTGAACCCAGGCTTCGACCCCCGCACTCACGAGCACCTCGCCACCGGCGCAGCGGAGTCCAAGTTCGGTATGCCGAGCGAAGAGGCGCTCGAGGTGGCCCGCCAAGTAGCCGCCACCGGCAGGCTGGCGGGCTTCCACGTGCACGCCGGGTCGATGATCTCGGACCCTGAAGTGGCTCGCCTGGTGACGCAGGCTCTCGAGCCCCTCTACGCCGAGATGCCTGACCTCGACGTCGTCGACTTCGGCGGGGGGTTCGCGGTACCAACAGCCGACCTGCAGGCGTTCGCGAGGCCGCTCCTCGACTTCGCCGACCGGCACGGCGTGACGCCCGTCATCGAGCCCGGACGCTTCCTGGTAGCCGAGTCCGGAGTCCTCCTGACGCGCGTCCTGCACGTCAAGGAGGGCGGCCCGAGGAGACACGTGATCGCCGACGCCGGCATGGCAGACCTGATCAGGCCGGCTCTCTACGGCGCTCGTCACCCGGTACGCGTGGTCGGCGAGGGCGAGGCCGTCAGGGGCGAGACGTCCGGCACGGACCTTGACGGCCCCCTGTGCGAGAACGCTGACAGGTTGGCCAGGGACGTCGACCTCGCAGGCGTGGACCAGGGCACCCTGCTCGCCGTCGGGCTCGCCGGCGCCTACTCCTACGCGATGTCGTCGAACTACGGCTCGAGCGTCAGACCGGCTCAGGTCGTCGCTGCCGGCGGGACCTTCAGCCTGGCGGCCAGACGCGAGGAGCTCTCGGACCTGTGGCGCCTCGAAGCCCCGCTGGCAGGAGGCGCGGTCGGGCCCGAGCTCGGGAGCTCGAACGACTCGGAGGACGCTCGCAGCGCCAAGACCGCCGTCGCCGCGCTTCTCGACGCCATGGACTCCCCTGCCAGGGCGGCTGCGGCGCTGCTCAACGTGGCGGCCGAGCACCTGAAGCCCCGTCTGGGCCGTCTCGAAGACCTCACGCGCACGTTCTCCAACGACCTGTACCGTCCGCTCGTGGGCGTGGGCTCTGCTGCGGTCGCCGACCTGGACCAACGGACCGCTGAACACGGAGACGTGGCCAGGGCCACCGTGAGGACACTGGACGGTGACTTCTTGATCAGCTTGTCGCGAGAACGCGCTGCTGCGTCCCGGGGCTGGCGCGTGACCGGACTGGCGCGCGACCTACCCGACGTCTAGCGGTCAGCAGCCGCCTCAACCATCCAGCTCCACGCTCAACCGCACCGGCACCTCTCCGCCACCCCGCGCCCGCAACACGCCACGGAACCGGTAAGGGCCGGGGATGCCGTCCGTCGGTGCGGTCACCTCGTAGACGGCCCAGAGCGCGTACACGGTGCGGCCGGCGTCGGCTGAGCCTGAACCGCTCTGTGAGCTGCGCTCGACGCGCACGGTCTGCAGCCTGATCGTCCAGCCGTCAGGTACGCGGTCCGCAGAGAACCCGAACTGTCCCGTGACCTCGCCCAGCTCGGAGGCGTAGCCGCTGGGCACCCACAGCGCCGGTTGGAGTGCCGACGGTTCAAGCCCGAAGTCGGCCAGTGAGTGGTCCACCCGCAGGTAGATCGTCTGGCCGCCGGTCACGTGCGGAACGCCGCCGGCGGCGGGGAACGGGTTGTTGGCCGAGCCGCCCAACACGGAAGGAGCGCAGGACGAGAGGAGGAGGGCCGTCAGTGCCGCAGCGAAGGGCCATGCGATCTTGCGCATGTGCCGAGGCTATCAGCCGGGGGCGTGAGCATGTTCGGCACGGTTCGCCAGCTCCTGGAACCGCTGGAGTGCCCGCACCCTGTGCTCGCGCACGGCCTCGTAGACGGCGGCCTGGTCGCGCCACCGCACCAGACGCCAGACCCGGCGCAGGTCGTTCTCGCTGCCTCTGAGCACCGACTCACACCGGTAGACCCGATGGAACCGCCTGGTGGTCTCGCGGAGCTCGAGGATGGTGGCGACCAGTCGGCGGTTGGGCGTCGCCTCGTACAGGACGTCATGGAACTCCGAGTAGCGCTCGGCGAACGCCGCGTAATCGCCGGCGTCGAGCATGGCGCGCATCTCGTCGAGCAACCAGCTGGTCCGGCTCAACTGTTCGTCCGAAACGAACGGTGTGGCGTCCCGTGCGGCGACGGGCTCGAGCGCGAGCCTAAGCTCCGAGACCCAGACACCTTCGCTCCAAGGCAGTGCGGTCACCTCGACCCGCGTATGTGGCTTGAGCTCGACAAGACCCTCGGTCTCGAGCTGCCTCACCGCCTCGCGCACGGGGATGGGGCTCACCCCGTAGCGCTCGGCGAGGCGGGAGAAGACAAGGCGCGCGCCTGGTTGCAGGTGCCCCTGCACTATCTCCTCTTTCAAGGATTCGTACACGTACCGGGTCTTAGTACTCACACGGTCCCCCCGGAGCCCACCGCGACTGTGGTCCGGACGGGAAACTGCCGCGGTGTTCTTCAAGAACTGCGCGGATGCTACCACCGGACGGCGCCCTGCGTTCATCTCGCTCCCGTTGCCGGAGCAACACGTGGCATAATCCGCCGCAACGTCGCGCAGGCCGCCTGCGGCGTAGACCTTCGATGGACACTTCCCATTCTCGAGTTCAGCTCCCGGTCGCACTGACCGACAGCCGCCTGCGGCTGTTGCGCGAGGTGCTGCGGCGCCGCGCGGGAGCCACTGCGGAGGAGCTCGCCGGTGCCCTCGGCGTCACGCGGACCGCGGTGTCACAGCAGCTGCTGGCACTGGAGCGCGACGGCCTGGTGAAGCGCGGCGACATGCGCGACACGGGGGGCAGACCCAGCCGTACGTATGTGCTCACTGAGGCCGGTCACGAGACCTTCCCGAAGCATTACGGGCTTCTGGCGTCGTCGTTCGTGCGCCACGCCAGATCGCTCTACGGCGAGGAGGGCCTCGAGGCCTTGCTGGTCAGGATGGCCGACGAGGTCGCCTCCCAGGTGAGGCCCCGTCTCGAGGGCAAGGTAGGTCGGGAGCGGAAGCGTGAGGTCGTGGCCGTGCTCAACGAACTTGGCTACGAGGCCGCGCTGACCGACGACGGCGCTATCGAGGCCGAGAACTGCGTGTTCAGTCAGGTCGTCAAGGAGACCAGGGAGGCCTGCGCCTTCGATGTCAGGCTGTTGGCTGCGTTGTTGGGCGCAGAGGTGGTCCACGGCGACTGCCTGGCCGAGGGTCACGCGTGTTGTCGCTTCAGGACGACTTGAGCCTGTAAGATGGCGCTTCGTGTAGGGGGAGTAGCCCCCGGCTCGCGCGACGGGCTCGAAGTTGCCCGTCCTCGCCGGGCGTCCGCATCCGTCAGCACGGTCGCGACATGCGACCCGGACGCGGACATCGTGTGAAGCTGCCACGCAGGCAAGACCCTAACGGGAGGTACTGATGGCTCTTCCGTTATGGGCCTGGGTGGCGTTCGTCGGTGGCGTGCTCGTACTGCTCGCCCTCGACCTGGGCGTCTTCCACCGCAAAGCGCACGTGGTGAAGGTAAGGGAGGCGGCGTTCTGGACCGCGGTCTGGGTGACGCTGTCGCTGTCCTTCGGCTACGTCATATACAGGTGGCTCGGGCAGGACAAGGCCGTCGAGTACCTGACCGGCTACGTGCTGGAGTGGTCCCTGGCCGTAGACAACATCTTCGTGTTCGTGCTGGTCTTCAACTACTTCAGGACCCCGTTCAAGTTCCAACAGCGGGTCCTCCTCTGGGGCGTGCTGGGCGCGTTGGTCATGCGCGGCCTCATGATCGGCGTGGGCGTCACGCTGATCGAGCACTTCCACTGGATCCTCTACGTGTTCGGGGCGTTCCTGGTCTTCACCGGCCTGCGGATGCTGTTCGGCAAGAGCGATCACCAGGCCGACATGTCTGACAACCCTGCCATCAAGCTCGTCAGGCGAGTGTTCAAGGTCTCACCCGACTACGACGGCCAGAAGTTCTTCACGGTCAGGAACGGTGTGCGCATGGCCACGCCGCTGCTGCTGGTTCTCGTGGTCATCGAGTTCACCGACGTGATATTCGCCGTCGACTCGATCCCTGCCATCTTCGCGGTCACGACCGACCCCTTCATAGTGTTCACGTCGAACGTGATGGCGATACTCGGACTCAGGAGCATGTACTTCCTCCTGGCACACGTCGTGCACCGCTTCGTCTACCTCCAGACGGGCCTGGCCGTGATCCTCACCTACATCGGCGTCAAGATGCTGCTGCTAGACGTGTTCCCCATCCCCACGCTCATCTCGCTGGGCGTCGTGATCGGGATCCTCGTCGTGAGCGTCGTGGCTTCCCTGCTGTTCGGCAAGCCCGACGAGACCATGCGGAGCTCCGCCGAAGAGCGGGAGGCTCCGGTCGGTTAGGCCCTAGACTGCGACGAGAGTGAGCAGGCTGCTGCCGTGGGCCGGAGCGGTGGTCGTGGTCCTGGCCGCGGCCTTCGGGTACGCGCACCTGAGGACGGACACGTACCTGGGGCGCTGGTTCGCTTGGCGCGCCTCCGATGTCGGCGACATGCTGCGCTTCCCTGACCTCAGGGTCGCTGCCTCCACCGAGCCGCGCGCCCTGCCCGTCTTGGCGTCGACCGCACCGCTGACCGACATGAGTGTGGAGGCCTCAGTCGACGGCTCCCCGCGCCACTTGCCGCTGCAGGAACTCTTAGCCAGCACGCGATCGGCGGCGTTCGTGGTTCTAGCAGGCGGCGCGGTGGCAGGCGAGTGGTACGCAGCAGGCCCGTCCCCACAAGTGCGTGCTGGGCCGGTGACGTCGTTCTCGGTGGCCAAGTCCGTGACCGCGCTCCTCGTTGCCGCTGCGTTCGAGGACGGTTCGCTGAGTTCGCTTGACGACCCGGTGACCCGCTACCTCCCCGCCCTCGCCGGCACGGACCGCGGGTACGACCAAGTCACGCTGCGCCACCTCCTGGACATGACGTCGGGCGTGCGGTTCCGGGACCACGACCTTCCCTGGGGCGATAAGGCACGCGTTTACTACGAACCGCACTTGCGCGAGCTCGTCTTCCGCCTGCCGCTGACCTCGAGCCCGGACTCCGGGTTCGCGTACAACTCCTACAACCCGGTGCTTCTGGGCCTCGTCCTCGAGGCGGCGACGGGCGAGACCGTGACCGACTACTTCCAGAGGCGCTTGTGGGAGGCCGTAGGTGCTGCGTACGACGCGACTTGGAGCGTCTCCTCCAGCGGCGAGACGTTGCCGAAGATGGAGAGCGGCCTCAACGCAAGCCCGCTCGACTTCGCCAGGCTGGGCCTCCTGTTGCTGGAGGACGGCGTCGTCGACGGACAACGGGTATTGCCGGCGCAGTGGGTCGAGGATGTGACAACGCCGGACCCCAAGCGCCTCGTCGAACCCGAGGCGGGCCTCCACTATCAGCAGGGTTGGTGGGTGTACGCGCCGGTGGGCGGCCGGCAGCTGGCCGTAGCGGGCCGGGGGCATCTCGGCCAGTACGTCTTCGTGTACCCGGAACTGGATGTCGTGGTTGCCAGGTTCGGGACGTCGACCGGAGGTGTAGGTTCCTGGCGCGCCGTCTTCGACCAGGTGGCGTGCGAGGCAGCGCTGCTAGCTACCCGCGCCCCCGCCTGTGGTTGACCGCCGTGCCGGCCAGTCGCGAGTCGCTGCCCGGGCGCGCAACGCCGTGAGGAACTGCCTGACCGCACCCAAGTGGTACGCGGAGTGCGTGATCGTGGCCATCGCCACGTCAACTTGGCTCTCGCCCCACTCTTCGGCGCCCTCCAACAGCCGGACCGTCTCCTCGTAAGCGTTCCTCAGCCGCCCGCGGAGGTCTTCCCACCCGGCGTCATCCACGACCTTCAGGCGCCAGCTGGCATCCCAATCGATCCTCGTCTGCGGCTCACCCTTGAGCTCACGCAGGTTCGCCCGGATGTAGAAGTCCGTGTGGAACGTGTGCGCCACGATCGTAGAGCCGCCAGGCACCAGCGCGAAGGACGCCTCCTCGGCGGACAGAGCGTCCAAGGTGGGGAACCATCCTGTCCTCTTGTCCAGGTAGTAGTTTCCGCCCTTGTCCCGGCTCTCGAACGTCTCCTCGAGCAGGATGAAAGCCAACTCCTTGAACCGGTCCGTTCTCGTCACCCCAGTCTCCTCACAGACCGCGCTGTGGATAGAACGCCTCGCCGCGCTTGAGCATCTCGACGAGCGCCTCTATCTTCCTCTTGCGTGCGGCCTCGGTCTTGAGGCTGTTGACGCGGTAGACGAGGGCGAAGCGGTTCTGGGCGGTCAGCTTCTCCAGTGTCGCCGCGGCGGCGGACTCAGCCTCGATCGCAGCGGCCAGGTCGGCCGGCAGCTCGGCATCCTTCTGCCCCGTGTACGCGCGCTCCCACCGGCCGTCGGCCTTGGCCGCTTCCACCTGTCTCAGGCCGTGCTCCGTCATGCGGCCCTCTTCGATCAGCCGCTGGACGTTGTCCACGTTGATCCGGCTCCAGACGCTCTTGGGCCGCCGCGGCGTGTACCGCTGCAGGAAGCTCCTTTCGTCGAAGCCCTTGCGGATGCCGTCGATCCAGCCCCAACACAAGCAGACCTCGATGGCCTCCTTGGCGGTGATGGTGGGCAGCCCCGACCCCACCTTGTGGATCTTGATCCAGACCTCGGGCGCGCTGGCATGATGCTCACCGAGCCAGCGATGAAAGCTGTCCGCGTCCTTGAACTCGCGGACGTGGTCAAGATTGACGATGACCGGGGCCATCAGCTCGCGACCCTGCCCAGCACGCGCTCGAGCGCGGGGTCGAGCCGCTCGGCAGCGGGCAGGGCGATGCCGAACAATCCCGCCAGCGCCTCCTTGATCTCGGCGACCCCGCCGAGGGTCCGGGTCTCCGTCTCTCCGCCCACCGGGTGAAT
>DASVCK010000052.1:0-8753 GCA_036381675.1 Trueperaceae bacterium
AGGAACGGCTGCCGAGCCAGGAACGTCTCCACGCTCAGCTTCGGCTCCTCGGCCGCCGCCCTGAGGTACGCGGTCGTCAGGCGCTGCTGCGCCGAGCGCAGGTCCAGGACGATGCCGGTCTGGGCGATCTTCTCCCACGAACCCGACGTGGGCAGCTGCCGCAGGGCGTCTCGCAGCCGGCCCAGAGCCAGCCTTTCGCCCAAGGCGAAGAAGGCCGTGGCCGCGACCTCCATGTCCACCTCTGCGGCCCTGGCCGCCTCGACGACGCCCATCCCGGCCGGGACGTACTCCAGGCCCGCGACCCGCTCGGCCATCCTCTCCTCCAGGCCGCCCTTCACGTGCTGCTTGACGCTGGCACGGAAGCGTCGCTTCTCGGCCGCCGGCAGGAAGCGCTCGAGCTCACCCTGCAGGGTGGCGACGGGCGAGCCGTAGATCGCGACGACGTCCTTGATGGGCCGCTTGGCGAGGTCGCCGGACAGCAGCCAGCTCACCACGCCCTCGACGGCCTGCGACATGGCCCTGTGCGCGGCGTACGAGGCTTCGGGCGGGGTCACATCGTCGCGCTCCTGCAGGGCGTCCGCGAACTCGAGCGTGCCCAGCAGTTCCATCGCCGTCAGCGCGGCCCGCACGACCTCGACGGGCGTGGCGCCGTTCTGCCTGACGGCCCGATGCACGAACTCCATGCCGAGGAGGTCCACGACGACGTTCGTCAGCTGGGTCGCCGTGATCTCGCGTCTCAGGGAGTGCGCGCCGATCGCCTCGGGATGGCGCTCCCTGAGCAGCGTCGGGAAGTACTCCATCAGGTAGTGCGAGAGCTGCGGGTCGTCGGGCAGGCTCGTCTCCAGCAGACGCCGGTACAGGCCCATCTTCACGTAGGCCAGCATCACGGCCAGCTCGGGCCGCGTGAAGCTGACGCCCTCCGAGCGCCGCTCGGCGAGCTGGCGGGGCGTGGGGAGGAACTCGACCGCCCTGTCGAGTCCCGCGGACTCGACCAGGTAGTCGAGCAGAGAGCCGAACAGCTCCGGGTCGCTGGCCGACGACCGCAGGGCGAGGCTGATCGCCAGCGATTGGCTGTCGTTGTCACGCAGGACGAGGCGCGCGACGTCGTCCTGCATCTGCACGAGCAGCTCGTCACGCTGGGCGCGGCTGATGGCGCCCGAGCGCAGCAGCGGCGCCAGGCAGATCTTGATGTTGACCTCGTGGTCCGAGGTGTCCACGCCCGCCGAGTTGTGGATCGCGTCCGTGTCGATGCGCCCGCCCGCGCGGGCGTACTCGATGCGCGCCAGCTGGGTGAAGCCCAGGTTGCCGCCCTCGCCGACGACCTTGGCCCGGAGGTCGTCCGCGTCCACGCGCACCGCGTCGTTCGCCGAGTCGCCGACCTCGGCATGCCGCTCGGTCGAAGACTTGACGTAGGTGCCGATGCCGCCGTTCCAGAGCAGGTCCACTGGTGCGCTCAGCACCGCGCGGATGAGGTCCTGCCCGGAGAGCTGGTCGGCTTCGATCCCGAGCAGCTCCTTCATCTCGGGTGAGATGGGCACGCTCTTGGCGCCGCGCTCGAAGACACCGCCACCCGCACTGATCAGCGACGTGTCGTAGTCGGCCCAGGAGGAACGGGGCAGCTCGAACAGCCGCTTGCGCTCCTCGAACGAGCGCTTGGCATCGGGGTTGGGGTCGATGAACACGTGGCGGTGGTCGAACGCTGCCACCAGCCTGATCTTGTCGGTGTAGAGCATGCCGTTTCCGAAGACGTCGCCCGACATGTCGCCGATGCCGGCGACAGTGAACTCGTCCGCGAAGACGTTGACGCCCATCTCGGCGAAGTGGCGCTTGACCACCTCCCAAGCCCCGCGGGCGGTGATGCCCATGCCCTTGTGGTCGTAGCCGGCGGAGCCGCCGGAGGCGAACGCGTCGCCGAGCCAGAAGTCGTACTCGGCTGCGGTGGCGTTCGCGACGTCGGAGAAGGTGGCCGTGCCCTTGTCGGCCGCCACCACCAGGTAGGGGTCGTCGTCGTCGTAGACCAGCACGCCCTCCGGATGTACCGTCTCGCCGTCAACGATGTTGTCGGTGACGTCGAGCAGGCCGCGGATGTACTCCTGGTACTGGCTCCTCACGTGCTCGCGCAGCTTCGCCTGGTCAGCAGGCGCGCGCTTCACGACGAACCCGCCCTTGGAGCCAACGGGCACGATGACGGCGTTCTTCGTCATCTGCGTCTTCATGAGGCCGAGGACCTCGGTGCGGAAGTCGTCCGGCCTGTCGGACCACCTGATGCCACCGCGCGCGACCTTGCCGCCGCGCAGGTGCGTGCCCTCGACCGTGGGGCTGTGAACGCCGATCTCGTACATGGGCCGGGGCTGCGGCATGCTGCCCACCTGGTGCGAGTCGATCTTGAAGCTGATGCGCGGGTGGCCGAGGAAGTAGTTCGTCCTGACAGTCGCCGCCATGAGGTCGAGCAGGCCGCGCAGCGCCTGGTCGGCAGCCAGCGTCGCGACCGACGAGAGCGCGGACAGCACCTCGTCGCGGGCCCCCCTCAGTGCGGGTTCGCGCTGCGCCGGTGCCAGCGGCTCGCCCGAGTCGCCCGCCAGTTTCGGGTCGAAGCGCATCTCGAAGTAGCGCACCAACAGGCCGGCCACGTCCGGATGCGACAGCAGCGTGCTGGTGACGAAGGCCGGGCTCGTGACGAGGTTGAGCTGCGAGTAGTACATCTGGTAGGCCCGCAACAGCGAGACCTGCCTGACGGAGAGGCCGGCGTACAGCACGAGCTGGTTGAGGGAGTCGCTCTCGGCGGAACCGGCGGCGAGGGCCAGGAGGGCCTCCAGCAGGCGCGCCTTGTCCTGCCGGACGTCGAGCTGCTTGCCCGCGCGGTCCTGAACGCGGTAGACGTCCACGCCTCGCGGCTCGCCGTCGACGACGAGGTCGTACGGGTTCTGGTCGAGGACCCGCAGTCCCAGGTTCTCCAGGATGGGCAGGACGTCTGACAGGGCGCGCGAGCGCCCGCTGGGGTAGTAGACGAGGACGCTGGCCTCATGGTCGTCAACCTTGTTGATGAGGTCGAAGCCGACCGCGCCCATCCCCAGGCTCTCGAGGTTGGCGATGTCCCGCACCGCCTGGGCCGGTGAGACCTCGGCCTCGTAGCCCTCGTCGAACGCGCCGACGTAGCGCTTCGCCAGCGCCCTGCCTTCCACGTCGCCGTGGGCCTCGATGAGCCGCGCGCGCACGTCGTCGCGCCAGCTGCGTGCCAGCTCGGTGACGGCGCTCTCGAGCTCCTTCACGTCCACCGCGCTCATATCGACCTCGGTGGGGAAGTAGAAGTGGAAGCGAGCGTGGTCCTGGTCCTCGGACAGGGCCAGCCGGTAGTCGCACGAGGTCGCCTGCAACCGCTCCTGCAGGAAGTCCTGGATCGACCGCCGCACGTCGGAGTTGAAGCTCTCGCGCGGCATGACGACCATGGCCAGGATGCCGCGCTTGAGGGGGTCGGCCCTGAGGCGCAGCTTGGCGCCCCGCTCCTGCTCCAACGAGAGGATCGCCCTGATGTCCTTGTGCAGCTGCTCCGGGTCGGTGCCGAACAGCTCCTCGCGCGGCAGAGAGTTGAACGCCGCCACGATCGCCTTGTAGTCGTGGCCGCCGGGCACGGCCTCGTCGAGCTCCAGCACCTGCCTCAGCTTCCGCCTGAGGATCGGGATGGCCTCGACGGGCGTGTTCTGGGCCTTCCCGGTGAACAGGCCGAGGAAGCGGCGTTCGCCGATGACCTGTCCTTTATCGCCGAGCACCTTCACGCCCACGTAGTCCATGCGCCGCGCGCGGTGGACCGTGGCCTCGGCGTTCGTCTTCGTGACGACCATGAGGCGGCCGCCGGTCACGCGCTCGCGCAACTGTGGCGATAGTTGGGAGAGCGGCACGGGGTCCCGGTAGCCGCTGTCGGACTCGTCGGCGAGGATCCCAAGGCCGCTGCCCTCGACGACCTGCAGGTTCGTCTCGCCGTCCAGCTCTACGAGCTGGTACTCGCGGTAGCCGAGGTAGACGTAGTTCTCGTCCTCCAGCCACTGGACGAACGCCGCGTACTCGTCGAGCTCCTCTGACAGGTCGCTAGTGACCTCGTCGACTGTTATCGAAGCGTCAGGCTTCGTGCCCGCCTGCGAGAGGCTCAGCAAGTACTCGGCAGCCCGGGCGGACTGCTCGAGCATGGCCTTGTAGTCCCTGGTCGCGCGGTAGACGTCGGTTAGCACGTGCTTCAGTCGCGATTGAAGCAGCCTGGCCTCGGCGCCCTCGACGCGCTCGACGAAGAACATCTCGAACGCCTCGGCGCGACCACCGGTCTCGGCCCCGAGGTCCACGACCTCGCCGTTCTCGTCCCTGACGACGTCGAGGATGGGGTGAAGTTGGTAGGCGAGCTCCAAGCCTTGCCTGGCGATCTCGGCCTGTACCGAATCGACGATGAACGGCCTGTCTGTCATGACCAGGCGCACGACCGTGTAGTGGGACTCCCAGCCGTCCGCCTCGAAGACGGGGTTGAGCACCTCTACCTTCATGTCCTCGTTGCCCAGGGCCTTGAGGAACGCGAAACCGTCGACCGCCATCGCGTAGAGCGAGTCGGAGTCGAACTGATCGAAGAACGCGTCGTCGGCCTTGTCGAAGAGCGCGCTGACGAAGCGTTCGAGGAGCTCGGCGTCAGCCCTCCCCGCCGTTCGCTCGATGTGCTTGCGCACCAGGTCAACCGTTGCAGCCATAGCTGATCACTCCTGGGGCCGCGAGATGGGGCCCACACCGTAGTCCGGTCACCATATCGCCAGTTCCTCCGCGGTCACGTGAAGGGGTTGGCGGAAGGGAGAACGGCGTGTCCGCAGCGCTCTCTTCGTGGCCGGCGGACTATACTCGGACCGATGACGTTCCTCCTGGCGGCCCTCATGGTCGCCGCAGACCAGTTGAGCAAGGCCTGGGTCGCGAGGAACCTTCCGCTCAACCAGACGGACATACAGGTCATCCCCGGCTTCGGCATCACCCACACTCGCAACAACGGCGCCGCCTTCGGCATGCTTCAGGACATCGACTTCACGCTGGTCGGCATCCACTTCGATGGCACCGTGCTTCTGGGCCTGCTGTCGGCGGCGGTGGCGTTGGCCTTGGTCGCCTATCTCCTGGCCCAGCGCGATCACCTGTCCGTGCTGCAGAAGGTCGCGCTCGCGCTCGTTCTGGCTGGTGCGATCGGGAACATGATCGACCGCCTGCGTCTCGGTTACGTTGTCGACTTCCTGCACCTGCGCTCGGGCAGCTTCAGCTTCCCGGTCTTCAACGTCGCAGACGCCTGTGTGGTGATCGGAGCGGCGCTGCTGGTGCTCAGCGGCCTGCGGAGGCCCGCGCGCGGCGCTCACGAGTCGGCAGACGAGGGACCGTCCACCTACGACACCTCCGAGGAAGGCGAGCCGGTCACCTACTCCGCCCGGTTCGCCCAGGCGCCCGTGTCCACGGCGCGGGACCGCAAGCGGCCCCTCGACGAGTACCCGGACCTGCCGCCCCTGGGCCGCGCCTCCGAGGGCGACTGACTATTGGACGAGCTCTACCGGTAGGCGATGACGAAGCGGTCGCGGCCGGCTAAGTCCGGCTCGACGCGGACCGCGGCGAACCCGAGCGCCTCGAACTCACGCGCCAGCACGCTCACGTTGCGAGGGTCGAGCTCGAGCGCGAGCAGCGCGCCGGGCCGCATCGCTTCACGGGCCAGACCCGCCAGACGTCGCGCGACATTGAGGCCGTCCGGCCCGGCGTAGAGCGCAGCCTCCGGCTCGACGGCGACCTCGGGTTGCACCACGTCGCGGTCGGCGTCCGGCAGGTAGGGCGGGTTCGACACGATGGCCACGGCTCGTGTCGCGGCTGCCATGACCTCAGGGTCTCGGAGCAGGTCCGACCGCCTCAACTCCAGAGCGAGCCCGAGGCGCTGCGCGTTCACGCCGGCCAGGTCGAGCGCCGCCTGGGAGACGTCGGTCGCCCACACTGCCAGCTCGGGGCGCGCCTGTTTGAGCGCCAACGCGATCGCCCCAGTGCCGGTGCCGACGTCGATGATCGTGTCTCCCCGTCGGATGGGGGCATCTCTGATCTCGCTCAGCACCAGCTCCACCAGCCGCTCGGTCTCCGGCCTGGGGACCAGCACGCCGGGCCGGGCCTCGAGGCGCACGTCGAGGAAAGTGACCTCGCCCAGCACGTGCTGTAGGGGCTCCCTGGCCGCCCGCCGCGCCAGCAGCCGCTCCAGTTCCTCGGCCTGGTGCGCCTCAAGCGCCGCGTCGCGCCTGAGCAGCTGGTCGGTTCGGCTCAGGCCCGTGACGGCTTCGACCAGGGCCGAGGCGTCGACGGCCGGGCTATCTACCCCCGCCCGGCTCAGGACCTCGGTGGCGTGAGACAGAGCCGCGCCGACGCTCTGATGGCGCCGGCGCGGCTTCCCGGTCATGTTCTCGTTCCCTGTCAGGCAGGCTTGACGACGACCCTGCGGTCGGCGCCCTCACCCGTCGACTCCGTCATCACGCCGGCCTCCTCGGCCAGCGACATGTGCACGACCCTGCGCTCCGCGGCGCTCATGGGCTCGAGCTCGACCGCGACGCCGTTGCGGCGCACGCGGGCCGCGGCAGCCAGCGCCGTGTCCCTGAGCCTGGCGTCGCGCCGGCGCTTGTAGCCGCCCACGTCTATGTTCACCCGCACCTGGCGGTCGCCTTCGCGGTTGACGACGGCGTTGGTCACGTACTCGAGTGCCGCGAGGGTGCGTCCACCACGGCCGATGATCTTGCCGGGGTCGCCGCCGTACACCTCGACGAAGACCTCTTCTTCTGTGGCCGCGTCAACCTCGACGGCGTAGCCGGGGTCGATGTTCAGAAGCAGGTTCACGAGGAAGGTCTCGGCGCGCTCGACGGCGTCGCCCTGCACGACGATGGCCGCGTCGTAGGCGGTGGCGTCGAACTCCATGGCGTCGTCGACCTCGGCCATGATCTCCTCGGGCAGGCCCTCGGTCGCCACCTCGTCCTCATCGACGTTGATGCCTATGCCCTCTAGGTACCGGTCGAGATCCGAGTCGCTCATCTGACTGGGTCGCTCATCCCTTTGGCCTCACTTACGCTTCCCGCCGGCCAGGGCCGGTTTGGTGCTCGCGGGCGCGGGACGGCCCCGGTAGAGCAGCCAGTACTGGAACACCTGTACCGCCATGGACACCACATAGTAGAGCAGCACCCCGGCCGGGAAGCCGAAGATGATGAAGCCGAAGACGACGTTGATGATCATCGACTGGCGCATCATCTGCGGGTTGCTGCGCGAGGAGAAGTAGGACATGGCCACCATGACGGCCACGTAGAGGATGGGCAGGATGAAGGTGGGGTCGCTGCGGCCCAGGTCAGGGATCCAGAGGAACCCTTCCGCGAACTCGAAGTTCATGAACACGCGCCACAGGATCAGGAACAGCGGCATCTGGACGATGATGGGCAGGCAGCCGCCGGCCGGGTTCACGCCGGCCTCGCGGTAGAGCTTCATCGTCTCCTGCGTGAGCTTCTCCCGGTCCTCCTTGTACTTGGCCTGCAGCTCCTTGAGCTTGGGCTGCAGCTCCTGCATGCCGAACATCGACCGCGTCTGCGTGCTTATGAGCGGCCAGATCACGGCCCTGAACAGGAGGGTGAGGACGATGATCGAGAGGCCCCAGCTGGGCACGTAGTCGTGGATGAACTCCAGCAGCCGCACGACGAGCAGCGAGAGGCGGCCCAGGATGTTGGGGTTGAACAGGCCGGGCAGGTCGAGGTAGCCCTCCTGCGTGTAGCGCACGAGCTCGTTCGGGCCGGCGTACAGCCGCACGCCGAAGGTCGCCTGGTCGTCGCCGGCGGGCAGCATCGTCTGGAGCGCGCCGAAGTTGGGCCTGATGAAGGTCCCCTCGAAGGCGACGTCGCCGCCGCTGGGCAAGAGGATCAGCGCTTGCTCGTTGTTGCGGTTGCTCTTCTGCAGCGAGACGTAGGTGGGGTCCTCGAAGGGCCGCTCGCCAGGGTTGAGCGCGAAGGTGTCGGCGTAGCCGACCTTGACGACCGGGTTGGCGACCCGCGCGATGCCGGGCACCGCGAACTGGAGGAGCACGTCGCCCGACGTGGCCTCGCCGTCCACCTCGGACTGCTCGGCGGCGGCATCCTCGACAGGAGCGCCCGCTGCGGCGTCATCTGCCGGAGCGCCGTCACCGGCATCCGCAGTGGGCGCGCCGGCCGCGCGGGTGACGGTGAGACTGTGCTCGGTGGTCTCCGTCACGCTCGCCACGACGACGGTCCGCTCCACGAGCAGGTCGCCGATGCGGTACGAGAACGTGCCGGTCATCGTCACGTCGTTGGTCCTGACCCAGTTGCCGGTGGCGTCCTGAGGCTGCAGGTACTCGCCGTCCACGAGCAGCGCCCCACCCGGCGCTACGGCGTCGAACGGGATGAGGTTGTTGCCGGTGGTGATGTTGTAGTCGTTGGGGTCGCGACCCCTCTGCGGCTTGACGAAAGCGGCGGCAACCTCGCCCGCCGGCGTGAAGAAGAAATCGGTCCCCTTGGTGGTGACGCGGGTCAGCTCGTCGTCTTCGTACTGGCAGAGGAACGACGGCTGCGACGTGCTGCAGGTGGCCAGGACGTCCTCGAGACCCTTGAAGCTACCCGGTTCGAAGGCGCCCGACTCGATGGGCTCCCGCGCGAACGCGGCCGACACGACGAGCAGGATCAGCGCCAGGGCCGCAGCCGCCAGGCGCGACCGCCGGTGGCCGATCATCGTGC
>DASVCK010000053.1:0-3378 GCA_036381675.1 Trueperaceae bacterium
GGCAGCACGCCTTTTCTGTCGGTCGAGCTCTCGCACGCCCTGACGCCGTGGCTCGACCTGGAGCTGAGCTCGCGCACCGGGTCCGAGACGGCGCAGGACGCCCAGCACGAGGCGCGAGCGGGGCTGGCGGCCGACGTGCCCGTGCCCGCGATCGGCGGCTCGGTAGGCGCCGAGCTGTTCTCGGCTGCGACCGCGATCTCACCGGCCGGCGAGCCCACGCGCACCGACCTGTTCGGCACCCGCCTCGGCATCTCCGGCCGGGTGACGACCAGCACGGGGAAGACGCCCGTCGGTACGTTCACCGTCCTCGCCAGCGCCCAGAGCACGTGGTACCCGCAGCAGCAGGCGTCGCAGTGGGGCGTGCGCATCAACCCCAGTTGGAGCCTCGACGCGGCGCCGGTCACCGCGTCGCTGAGCTACGACACCTGGCTCACGGACTCGGGGTCGCCGTTCACGGGCGTCGACAAGCTGAGCCCCATGTCGCGGACGCAGGCGTCGGTGCGAGTCGCCGGCGGGCTGGCGGCCTGGGACGACGGCTCGGCGCTGACTGGCTTCATCGGCGCCAACGGCACACACGACGGCGTGCCGGTCAGGGGAGAGCCGGCCGGTTTCGTGACTGCGATCGCCGAGGGGGGCTTGCAGTACACGGCCGGCCCTTGGACCGTGGATGCCAGGGTCTCGGCGCAGCTGGCGGGAGCGCTGTCGCCCGAGTCGCACCGTGACGCCTACGTCACCTACGTGGTCGAAGGCCAGCGAGTGGGCTGGCCCGCCGTGGTCCAGGGTGCCGAGGGGCCGATCGCGCCGCACGGCACGTTCGCCCTGCGCGCCGAAGCTCTGCAGGGCATCGTCGACCCGGTAGGCCTGCGTCGTCTCGAGCTGTCCGCCGCCGTGCCGTTCGCCTTCCCGTCGCTGGAGCTGCGCCCGTTCATAGGCTTCGACGTCGCGCCCACGATCCTCTCGGGGGAGCTGCCCCAGCTGAGCGTCCACGGCCTCGACCTCACCTTCATCACCTGCTGCGGCTCGCTGACGGTCGGCTACACGAACCAGCGCGGGGCTTGGTCGGCGTCCTTCGCGATCGACCTCGAGAGGCGGCCGGAGTAGGAGGGGGTTGGCGCGGGGGCGCCCCGGCCGCGTCCAAGGCCGCCTTAGTCCCCACGGGTATCATTGCCGCCCATGGGGCGTCCGCAGCAGTGAACGTGCTCGACCGCTACATGCTGCGCGAGGGGCTGCCGCCGTTCCTGTTCGGGCTCCTGCTGTACGCGTCGCTGGCGGTGGTGTCGGTGACGATCCCGCGCCTCCAGTACATCGTGGGCACGCCCGTGGCCGAGCTGTTCGCCTGGCTGGCCCTCCAGCTCCCCCAGGCGCTGGCCCAGACGCTGCCCATCGCGCTCGTGCTGGCGGTGCTCGTCGCGTTGGGCCGCCTGGCGACGGAGAACGAGCTGTTGGCCATGCAGGCCGGCGGCGTCCCGCTGCGGCGCACGGCGTTCACGTTCGTGGGCCTGGGCGCCGTGAGCGCCCTGGTCGTGCTGGCGGTTAACCAGTGGGTGATCCCTGAGACCAACGGCCGCGTGGCGCAGGTCTACTGGCAACTGACAGCGGGCCGCTCGGGCCTGTTCCGCCTGGCGCAGCAGAACCTGCCCATCGACGACTTCCTGCTCCACTTCGACCGCACGACGAGCGGCGGCAACGGCATGGAAGGCGTGCGCATCGAGCGCTGGGAGGGCGACACGCTCACCCTCCTGCGCGCCAACTCCGCCGTCTTCGCCGACACAGACCTCGTGCTGCGCGGCTACCGGATCGACAGGTTGGACCTGGGCGCGCTGGACTTGGGGAGCAGCGACCCGGCCCTCACGCTGGCGAACCTGATCCGACTGCGCAACGTGCCACCGGACCAGAACCAGACGCTCACCGTCACGACCTCGTACACGGAAGAGGACCTGATCGCGAGGTTCTCGGGCGGCGGGTTCGAGGACAGCCGCTCGCTGACGGAGCTGCGGCGCGATGCCGAGAACGAGTTCCTCTCGGCGTCCGACCGTCGCCAGACGCGAGTGCTGCTACAGCGCAAGCTCGCCGAGCCGTTCACGAACCTCGCCCTGCTGCTCGTGGCGGTGCCGCTGTCGCTCAGCTACGCGCGCACACGCGGTGTGGCGTTCGGGCTGAGCCTCGTCGTCACGCTGGTCTGGTACCTCTTCTACACGTTTGGCCAGCTGTTCGCGCAGACGGGCGCGCTGCCGGTCTGGCTGGGCGCATGGTTGGGCAACATCGTGTTCGCGGCGTTGGGCTTGGGGTTGTTGGCGCGGCGAGCGCTGTAGGCGTTCGGGGCGGGGCCGCCGGTCGTTGGCGGGCTTCGCGCGCGTGTGCAGGCTTGGCTCGCGTGCGCGGGCAGGCCGGCGGGCCGAGCGTGGCACATCCCTTTTCCGGCCCAGAGCCACTACCAACCTAGTGAATAGTGGCTTAGATGCCCTGCCCGAGAACCGCGTCCTGGACGGTGTGTTTTACTAAACCGATCGGTTGAGTTATGCACGTAGTTGGTAGTGGCACCGCGGCCGAAAAGAGGTGCGATGTCCTCCCAGCCAAGATCGTCAAGAAGGCAACCAGAGTCCTAACCCAACCGCGGTCGCCGCCAGGCGGGAGCGCACCCCATGTCTTTCCGGAGGCAGAGCCACTACCAACCTAGTGAATAGTGGCCCAGATGCCCTGCCCGAGAACGGCGTCCTGGACGGTGTGTTTTCCTCAACCGATCGGTTGAGTTATGCGCGTAGTTGGTAGTGGCACCGCGCCCGAAAAGAGGTGCCATGCCCTCTGGCCAGGGTCGCAAAGGACCAGCCAGATTCCTACCCCAGCCGCGCTCGCAACCAAGCCGACAACGGCTCGCCGTCGGCGAACACGCGGGCCACGCGCTCAAGGGCGCCCGGCACGAACATCCAGTCCTCGAGCGGGTACTGCGCGCTCAGCGCGATGCCCTTGCGCTTGAGCAGCGATGCGCGGGGGTGCTCCTCGGTGAAGCCCTGCGGGGCGCGTTTCAGCGTCTCGCCCACGAGGCCGTAGCCGCTCGCCAGAACAGTGTCTACTATCGCTGCCAGCTCGCCGCCCAGGCGGTCATCGGCGACGGCGCGGCGGTAGAGCTTCAGGTGCTCGGGATGGAAGTAGTAACTGCCCACGCCGATGAACAGGCCCTCCTTGCCGATCTGGAGGTACTGTCCGCCGACCGCGCCAGGACCACGGCCGCCGAACTGGATGGCCGCGCGTTCTTTGTACGGCCGCTTGTCCTTCGTGAAGCGCAGGTCGCGGTGGGGGCGGAAGGCGTGCCACTCGCCGAACGCGCCCTCCAGCTCTCGGGCCAGCGCCTCGAGCGGCGCGCGCACGTGCTGAAGGTAC
>DASVCK010000054.1:0-16054 GCA_036381675.1 Trueperaceae bacterium
ACGTGGCCGAGCTGCTTGCCAGGGGCGTGGCCGTGGTGCTGATCTCCAGCGAGCTGCCCGAGATACTGGGACTCTCCCACCGCGTCGTGGTCATGCAGAGGGGCGTCGTGACCGGCACGCTCTCCGGCGAGGACCTGAACGAGGAGACGATCATGGCCTACGCCACCGGCCTGCGCAGCCACAGCCGCGTCGCCGAGGGCGAGAAGGGGGGTGCGCATGTCGGTATCTGAGGTCGCGCCGGTCACGACTTGGCGCGACCGGCTGGGCGGGGTGCCATGGCAGCAGCTGACGCCGCTCCTCGGCCTGGTTCTGCTCATAGTCGTCGGCTCGCTGATCCACCCGTCCTTTCTCACGCCCACCAACATCTTCAACGTCCTGACGCGCTCGGCCTTCATAGGGATCATCTCGGTCGGAGCGACGTTCGTGATCATCAGCGGCGGCATCGACCTCTCCGTGGGGTCCATGGCCGCCTTCCTCGCCGGCGCCATGATCCTGTTCATGAACGCCTTGCAGGGCAGCGGCGTCTCGCCCGTCGGGGTCGTGTTGCTGGGCGTCGGCCTCGTCCTCGTGAGCGGCGTGGTGGCCGGAGCCGCCAACGGGGTGGCGATCACGAGGGGCCGCATAGAGGCGTTCATCGTCACCCTCGGCACGCTGGGCATATTCCGGTCCTTGGTCACGTACCTCGCGAACGGCGGGACGATCTCGCTGAACTTCGAGCTCCGCAACGTCTACCGCCCGGTGTTCTACGGCCACTTCATAGGTGTGCCCATCCCCGTATGGGTGTTCGCAGCGGTGGCGCTGGTGGGCGCGCTGGTACTGCACCGCACACGCTTCGGTCGCTACGTGCGCGCCATCGGTTCCAACGCCGAGGTCGCGCGCTACGCCGCGATCCGCGTGGAGCGCGTCCGCACCCTCACCTACGTGATCCAGGGTCTGTGCGTGGCCATAGCCGTCGTGCTCTACGTCCCGCGTCTGGGATCGGCCTCCGGCTCCACCGGCATCCTGTGGGAGCTAGAGGCCATCGCGGCCGTGATCATAGGCGGGACCGCCCTCAAGGGCGGCTCCGGCCACGTGTGGGGGACCGTTGTGGGGGCGGTGATGCTCTCGCTCATCGGGAACGTGTTGAACCTGACCACGGCGATCAGCGAGTACCTCAACGGGGCCGTGCAGGGCCTCATCATCATCGGAGCGGTGTTCCTGCAGCGCGGCCGGCAGGGCCGCTGAGGGGAGGAAGCTTGGAGGTTCGGGAGGGTACCGCCAGCGCACGGGGCCGTGCGCGCAGGAGCCGTTCACCAGCAACTCGACGAGCAGCAACCTTTGAGGGAGGTCACATGTTCCGTTCGCTTCGAACCGTAGCCCTGATCGCCGTGCTAGCCGCCGGCGCAGCCTTCGCCCAGACAGTCATCGGAGTCTCCATACCCGCTGCCACCCACGGCTGGACCGGCGGCGTCAACTGGTGGGCCGACCAGGCCAAGCAACGCCTCGAGTCCGCCTATCCCGACCTGCAGATCGTCATCAACACGGCCGGCAGCGCCAGCGAGCAGGCCAACGACATCGAGGACCTCATCGCCATCAACCAGATCGACGCCCTCGTCATCCTGCCGTTCGAGTCGGACCCGCTCACGGAGCCGGTCGCGAGCGTCAAGGATCGCGGCATCTTCGTGACCGTCGTCGACCGCGGCCTGTCGCGCCCGGGCATCGAGGACGTCTACGTCGCCGGCAACAACACTGCCCTGGGCCGCGTCTCGGCGGAGTACATCATCGAGCGCCTCGGCGGCGAGGGGAACATCGTCGTGCTGCGTGGCATCCCCACGACCATCGACAACGAGCGCTTCGACGCGTTCATGGCGGAGATCGAGGGCACCAACATCACGGTCCTCGACAGCCAGTACGCCAACTGGAACCGCGATGACGGCTTCGAGGTCATGCAGGACTTCCTCACCCGCTTCCCCGAGATCGACGCGGTCTGGGCCCAGGACGACGACATCGCGATCGGCGTGATCGAGGCCCTGCGCCAGGCTGGCCGCGAGGACGAGCTGTTCGTCGTCGGCGGAGCGGGCATGAAGGAGATGGTGAAGCGGGTCATGGACGGTGATCCGTTGGTACCCGTCGACGTGCTCTACCCGCCGGCCATGATCGCGACGGCTATGGAGGTCACGGCGCTGAACTTCGTCTCGGACGTGCCGATCCTCGGTCGCTACATCCTCGACAGCCCTCTCATCACCCAGGAGAACGCGGAAGCCTACTACTTCCCCGACAGCCCGTTCTGAGCGGGCCCGCCTAGCACGACTAGCTCCCGGGTGCGACCTCGTGCCCGGGAGGCTCTATCTGGAGGCTTCAGTGGCAAGACCTATCACGCTCTTCACCGGCCAATGGGCCGACATGCCCCTCGCAGAGCTCGCGCCGCTCGCCCGCGAGATGGGCTACGACGGACTGGAGCTGGCCTGCTGGGGTGACCACCTCGACGTCAGGCGCGCTGCGGAGGACCGTAGCTACGCCGACGGGCGCAGGGCGCTGCTGGACGAGCACGGCCTCCAGCTCTTCGCGATCTCCAACCATCTGGTGGGGCAGGCGGTGTGCGACCTCATCGACGAGCGTCACAAAGGCATCCTCCCCTCGCGAGTCTGGGGCGACGGCGAACCTGAGGGCGTGCGCAGAAGGGCCGCCGAGGAGATGATCTTCACCGGGAGGGCCGCGGCCAACCTTGGCCTGAGCGTCGTCAACGGCTTCACCGGCTCCTCGGTGTGGCACGCTCTGTACGCGTTCCCACCGACGTCACAGCAGTATTGGCAGGCAGGGTTCGACGACTTCGCGCGTCGGTTCACCCCGATCCTCGACGCGTACGCCGATCTGGGCGTCAAGTTCGGTCTCGAGGTGCACCCCACCGAGATCGCGTTCGACATCGCCTCGGCCGAGCGGGCGGTCGAAGCCGTGAACGGCCATCCCGCCTTCGGCTTCAATTACGACCCGTCGCACCTGGCCTACCAGGGCGTGGACTACGTGGGGTTCATACGCCGCTTCGCGGACCTCATAGTCCACGTCCACATGAAGGACGCCTGGTGGGGCCGAGGCGACGGCACGACGGGCGTGTTCGGGGGCCATACGACGTTCGGCGACCCGCGCCGCTACTGGGACTTCAGGAGCGTAGGCAGGGGCGATGTGGACTTCGAGGAGGTCATCGTCGCCCTCAACGACATCGGCTACGACGGCCCGTTGTCCGTGGAGTGGGAGGATGCTCGCATGGACCGGCTGCACGGCGGAGCCGAGTCAGCGGCGTTCTGCAGGAGCGTCGATTTCGCGCCCTCTGCCACAGCGTTCGACGCGGCGTTCAGCAGCGACGATGAAGGCAGCGGGTCCGAGGCGGAGAGCCCGTGACGCGCCGTCTGCGCTACGGCATGGTGGGCGGCGGCGAGGGCGCGTTCATCGGCGCCGTTCACAGGCACGCGATGGCCCTCGACCACCGCTACGAGCTGACGGCGGGCGCGCTCTCCTCAACGCCCCAGAAGGCACGTCGTTCCGGCGAGGCCCTCGGCCTGTCGCCAGATCGGAACTACCCCACGTGGGAGGCGATGCTCGAGGGCGAGCTGGCGAGACCCGCCGGAGAACGGATCGACATCGTCGTCGTCGTCACGCCGAACCACGTCCACTACCCGGTCGCCAAGGCGTTCGCCGAGGCCGGGTTCAACGTCGTCTCGGACAAGCCGCTCGTGCACACGACCGAGCAGGCGAACGACCTGGTCGAGACCGTGCGGCGCACCGGCGTCGTGTTCGGGGTGACCTACAACTACACCGGTTACCCGATGGTCAAGGAGGCTCGGGCCATCGTGCAGAGGGGCGAGCTCGGCGCGCTGCGCAAGGTCGTCGTGGGCTACCACCAGGGCTGGCTGGCCACGCGGCTCGAGGAGACAGGGGCTAAGCAGGCCGAGTGGCGCACCGACCCGGCGCGCAGCGGCGCAGCCGGGGCGATCGGGGACATCGGCTCTCACGCAGAGAACCTGGTCTCCACCGTGACCGGGCTGGAGCTCGAGGCCATCTGCGCCGATCTGACGACGTTCGTGCCCGGCCGGCGCCTGGACGATGACGGGAACCTCCTGCTGCGCTTCAAGGGCGGCGCCAAGGGCGTGCTCATCGCCTCCCAGGTCGAGATCGGGCACGAGAACGACCTGGTACTCCAGGTCTACGGGGAGGAGGGGTCGCTCACCTGGCGGCAGGAGGAACCCAACGAGCTGTGGTACGCGCCGTTGGAGGGCACGGTCGAGCTGCTGAGGCGCGGCAACCCGTACCTCGGTGAGGAGGCGAAGCGCGCCACGCGCCTGCCGTCCGGCCACCCCGAGGCGTTCCTGGAAGCGTTCGCCAACGTGTACGCCGAGATCGCCGACGCGGTCCTGAGACGTGAGGCCGGAAGGGACCCGGCCGGCGACTTCCCGACCGTGGAGGACGGCGCCCGCGGGGTGCGGTTCATCGAGCGCACCGTGACCAGCGCAGGCTCAGACACGAAGTGGACGGCGTTCTGAGGTGGCGGTAGACGTAGGCAGGCGCGGCGGGTCAGACCCGTACGCCCCCTCCGCAGAGGACCGCTTCACCTTCGGGCTGTGGACGGTCAGCAACGTGGGGCGCGACCCGTTCGGCGAGCCCACGCGGGCGCCGCTCGACCCCACCTACGTGGTCTCCAAGCTGGCCGAGCTGGGCGCCTACGGTGTGAACCTCCATGACGACGACCTGGTGCCGCGCGGCACGCCGCCCAATGAGCGCGACCGCATCGTCGCCCGCTTCCGCCGCGCCCTGGAGGAGACCGGCCTGGTCGTGCCGATGGCCACGACGAACCTCTTCACCGATCCCGTCTTCAAGGACGGAGCGTTCACCAGCGCCGACGCGCGCGTACGCAACCACGCTCTGAGCAAGACGATGCGGGCGATCGACCTGGGAGTGGAGCTGGGTGCCGGGACGTACGTGTTCTGGGGTGGGCGGGAAGGCGCCGAGGTCGACGGCGGCGGCAAACTGCTCGATGCTCTGGCCTGGTACAGGGACAGCCTCGACTACCTGTGCGAGTACGTTGTGGACCAGGGCTACGACCTACGCTTCGCCCTGGAGCCCAAGCCGAACGAGCCGCGCGGCCATGCCTTCCTGCCCACTGTTGGCAGCGCGCTGGGTTTCATCGCGACCCTGCAGCGGCCCGAGATGGTGGGTCTCAACCCCGAGCTGGCGCACGAGACGATGGCGGGGCTGTCGTTCCCGCATGCGTTGGCCGCCGCGATCGACGCGGGCAAGCTCTTCCACGTGGACCTCAACGACCAGGTGATGAGCCGCTTCGACCAGGACCTGCGCTTCGGGGCCGAGAACCTCAAGACCGCGTTCTTCACCGTCAAGCTCCTCGAGGAGCACTACGACGGCCCGCGGCACTTCGACGCTCACGCCCTGCGCACGGAGGACGAAGCGGGTGTGTGGGCGTTCGCCGCCGGCTGCATGCGCACGTACAAGATGTTGGCGGAGAAAGCCGAGCGCTTCGCCGCAGACGAGGAGATACAAGCCGCGATCGCCGCCTACCGGGAGGACGATCCGGAGGGTGCCTGGCCACCTCGCTACACGCCCGCCGGTGCCGCTGCTCTCAAGGCGCGCGCCTTCGATCTCGACGCCCTGCGGCGTCGCGGCCCGGGGCTGGAGCGGCTCGACCAGCTCACCGTCGAGCTCCTGCTCGGCGTGCGGTGACCCGCCGCCGCACGTTCCTCATGATGTTGCCGAACATCCTGGATGCTTGCGTTCAAGGGAGGCAACCGTGGGTAGATCGCTTGGGAGACACCGGGTCGTCAGCCTGCGGCGTGGGACGGGCGGGTCGCCGTGAGCAGCGACGTAGCGAGCCGCCTGGCCCCACCGGTAGCGCTGCAGTACGAGAGCACCCCCGTTCGGCGCTCGGACGGCGTCATCGCGCTCTCGCGGTCGAGGATCCTGCGGGTCCTGGCGCTCATCGTGTCGACGATCCTCGCCCTGCACCTCGCGCTCCAGCTCCTTCCGCTCGACTTCTTCGGCAGCGAGATCCTCAAGAACAAGGTCCACATCGACGCCGAGAACAGCATCCCCACGTTCCTGGCGGCCGCGCTGCTCACGGCGTGCGGCCTCATCTCGTGGTGGTTGGCGAGCCTGGAGCGACTGCCCTGGCCCGGGTGGGGGTTCCTCGCCCTGGTGTTCGTCGGCGCCGGCATAGACGAGGTCGCCGCGATGCACGAGGAGCTGACGGTCCCCATCCGCAGCGCGCTGGGTGCCGGCGGTTGGCTCCGCTTCACATGGGTGGTAGCCGGAGCAGGCATCGCGTTGACGATCGCGCTCCTCTTCTTGCGCACGTTCCTGGCGCTGCCGCCTGTGGTGCGGGGCGGCCTCGCCCTGGGCGCAGGGCTGTTCCTGCTCGGCTCGATCGGCATGGAGCTGCCCGGCGGCCAGCTCAAGGAGACCCTGGGCGTGGACAGCTCCGCCTACGTGCTGGTCTCCACCCTGGAGGAGGCCCTGGAGTTCGCCGGGGCGCTCGTGTGGTTCTCCGTGCTGAGCCTGCGGCTACAGAGGGTCACGAGCCAGCCGACGCTGCGCGTGACTGCCTGACCGGTCCGCTACCTCTCTTCTTGCCGGGCCGGCAGGTCCGCCTTCAGCTGAGACAGACCACGTCAGGAGACTGCCTGACGCGCGGACGGTCGAGGTGACGACCCACCGACCATCCTCTCGTCCCTCGTTCAGCGACCACGCTCGCACCGCAACCGACCGCGGACCCGCCTCGGACCTCGCCATAGGCGTCGACGTCGGTACCAGCGGCGTCGGCGTCGTCGCCCTGGACCGCGCAGGCCGCGTCGTCGCCACCGCCGATCACCCGGTGCCTCTCGCTACGCCTCAGCCGGGATGGACTGAGCAGGACCCGTCGGACTGGGTCGCTGCCACCCAGGCGGGCCTGGCATCGGTCGCGAAGCAGGTGGGCGCAGACCGCGTCGTGGCGCTGGGCCTCTCCGGTCAGATGCACGGGATGGTGGCGACGGACGCTAACGGTCGAGTCCTGCGCCCTGCCCTGCTATGGAACGACCAACGAACCGCCGCGGAGGCCGCCGAGATCGACGCCGCCGTGGGCAGGCACCGCCTGATCGCCAGGACCGGCAACCCGGCGATCACCGGGTTCCAGCTGCCCAAGGTCCTGTGGCTCAGACGCCACGAGCCGCAAGTGTTCGCGCGCACCACGCGCGTCGCGTTGCCAAAGGACCACGTCGCCACCGTGCTCACCGGCGATGCGACCGCGGAGCCGACCGACGCGTCTGGCACGGGCGCGTACGAGCTCCGCACGGGCACGTGGGACACCGAGGTGCTGGCGGCGGTCGACCTCGACCCGAGCCTATGGCCCCGTTTGGTGAGGTCCCACGAGGTCGTCGGTCCTCTGAGGGCGGCCGTAGCGGAACACGTGGGCCTGCGCGCCGGACTGCCCGTGGTCGCGGGCGCGGGCGACAACGCTGCGGCCTCCACGGCGCTCGCGCTGGG
This sequence comes from Trueperaceae bacterium, assembly GCA_036381675.1. Classification (GTDB taxonomy): domain Bacteria; phylum Deinococcota; class Deinococci; order Deinococcales; family Trueperaceae; genus DASRWD01. The sequence continues at coordinate 7,504 of DASVCK010000054.1, forward strand.
TGCCCGCCACCGCGAGGTGGGCAGCGTCAGCCTCGGCACCAGCGGGGTGCTCTTCGCGGCCCTGGAGGAACCCACCCCGGAGCCCGAGGGACGCGTTCACCTCTTCGCGCACGCTGATGGCGGCTTCAACCTACTGGGTGTGACGCTGTCCGCGGCAGGCAGTCTGCGCTGGTACCGCGACGTCTTCGCACCTAACGCCTCCTACGACGAGCTCATGGCGGCGGCGGCCGACTCACCACCAGGTGCCAACGGGGTGACGTTCAAGCCCTACCTCGCGGGAGAGCGGAGCCCGCACCTGCGGCCTGACCTGCGGGGCTCCTTCCACGGGCTCTCCCTGGCCACGTCACGGGCCGACGTCGTGCGCGCCGTCATCGAAGGGGTCGCCTTCTCGCTGCGTGAGACGTACGACGTCATGTCCAAGATCGCGGCGCCGTCGCGGTGGCTGGCCACGGGCGGCGGGGCGAAGTCAGATCTCTGGCTGACGGTCATCGCCACGTTGCTGGGCGCCCCCGTCGGGCGGCCGGCGGGGCCGGACGGCTTTGAGACCAGCGCAGGCGCCGCCGAAGGCGCTGCCTGGCTGGCGTGGCGGGCGCTGGGGCATGACCCTGACAGGCAGCCGCGCGCGGGCGCCTGGCTCGAGCCGGACGAACGGTCAGCGCCGGCTTTGGAGGACGCCTACCAGCGTTACCTGGCGCTGGGTCCGCGCGGCTGAGCGTACCTGGCTACTCCCCCGCTACGACCGAGAAGACGATGTGACCGGTGACGACGTGCGTATCCGCAGAGAGCGCACGCCACATCACGACGTAGTTCCCAGGCTCCAGCGGCTCGGCGAGTCGCAGCACGACCTCGGCCTTGGATCCCTCCGCCCACGATGCCTCGACTGGCACCTCACCCTCGCCGCTCGGGTCCCCACGCAGGTAAGCGCTCAGGTACGTGGAGGCGCGGCCGTTCAGCCGCATCAGGGCGTCGTCCGCGGCGGGGTCGACGTCATCGGCGTCCATGCGGACGATCCAGAAGTCCGAGAAGTCGACCTCGACGCCTTCCGTGAAGGTCAGGTGGACCGCTTCGGGCGCTTCGTCAAGTACCGCGCCCATCTCGGGCGTGCTCGTCGCCAGTTCGGCGTGAGCGGCCGCGCTTGCGGTCACAGCCGCGATGAGCACGAGGGCGCCACGCCGCAGCAGCGAACCGATCACGGGACCGAGATCTTCTCTGGATCGCCCACGACCGGGTCGGAGTGGGCAACGTCCACGCCCGAGTACACCTCGTCGAACTCGAACTCGCCGACGAAGCCGTGGATCCTGACGTCGTAGTTGCCCACCTGGGTGGGCCGGAAGTCGGCGAGGTAGAGACCTGGAGTGCCGTGCACCGTCCGCAAGGTCACCTCGAGAACGGCCCCGTCCGGGCCCAGGATCTCCGCCTTGAGACTAGACTCCAGCCCCACTACCGGCTCGCCACCGGCGTCTCTGGCGATAAGCTCGACCTGCTCGATCTCGCCCACGTAGAGCGGCGCCCCCACGAACCCGACGACGAGTTCGTAGTCGCCGTCACCGGCAGTCTTCGTCACGTGGGCCAGCGCCGCGGCGCTGAGGGAGAACAGGAGCAGTGCGGCGAGGCGTGTCAACGCGACGCCGGTTGTCTTCGTGAACATCTCGGTCCTCCGACTCGGTTGGGGATGTTGGCGGCAGATCCGCCGTCCCAGACCACTCCCCCGAGTCTATCCAGCGAACCGGCGAGGGCCGGTCCCTGAGAACTCCCGACGCTTACCGAGCGTTAACGGACCTGTACAACGACGCCGAGGGCCTGCTTAGTCGATGAGTCGGAACAGCGCCGCCATCCCCTGGCCTCCACCCACGCACATCGAGATGATCCCGTGCTCGGCGCCGCGGCGCCGCATCTCGGCGAAGAGGTCGGCGGCGATACGGGCGCCCGTGGCCCCCAGCGGGTGGCCGATCGCGATGGCTCCGCCGTTGACGTTGAGCTTCTCGTCGGGGATGCCAAGCTCCGTCTGGCAGTAGAAGGCTTGGCTCGCGAACGCCTCGTTGATCTCGATGAGGTCTATGTCATCCAGCGTCATGCCGACCTTCTTCAGCAGCTTGCGGATGGCCGGCACCGGTCCGATACCCATGATCTCGGGTGGGACGCCCACCACGGCGGCCTGAACCAGCCGCGCAACGGGCCTGAGCCCGCGCGCCTCGGCGTCTTCCTTCGCCATCACGACCGTCATGGCCGCACCGTCGTTCAGCGGGCTCGAGTTGCCGGCGGTCACGGTGGCGGCCTCGTCCTCGGCGAACACGGTCTTCAGGGTCGCGAGCTTCTCGAGCGACGTGCCCGGGCGGGGGCCTTCGTCCTGAGTCACCGTCACCGCGTGCCAGTTCCCGTCCTCGTCCTTCACGCGGGTGTCGACCGGCACGACCTGCGAGTCGAAACGGCCCTCTTCCCTTGCGGCCAGCGCCTTGCGGTGGGAGTTCAGCGCGAAGCGGTCCTGCTGCTCACGGGTGATGCCGTAGCGCCGCGCGACCTCCTCGGCGGTCTGGCCCATCGTGTGGTACGCGCCGGGCTTGGACCTGACGAGGGCGCGGTTCACGGCCAGCTGGTGGCCGCCCATGGGCACGCGGCTCGTGCAATCGGAGCCACCGGCGAGCACCACGTCGTTCATGCCGTGGGCCACCGAGTGCAGCGCCTGCACCATCGTCTGCAGCCCCGAAGCGCAGAAGCGGTTCACCGTGACGCCCGCGACCTCGTCGGGCAGGCCCGCGATCTGCACCGCGATGCGCGCCATGTTGTAGCCCGCCTCGCCCTCGGGGTGGGCGTTGCCGAGGACCACGTCGTCCACCTCGTGAGGCTCGAGCCCGGGCGTCCTCGCCAGCGCCGCCCGGATCACGTGGGCGGCGAGGTCATCCGGTCTGGTGTCCTTGAGCATGCCCTTGTGGGCCCTGCCCACCGGGCTCCTTATGGCCGTCGTGACGACTGCTTCCCGCATGACCCTCCCCTGCGCACCCGCGCTCGCGGCGCGGTCCCGTCTGGGTGCGCCATGGAACCGTGAGCGGGGTTACGCGCCCCTGTCCGTGCTCGACCAGGGCCTGATGAGTATGGCTCCGTCCTTGAGCAACGCGACCTCGGGACCGCGACCGTTCGCTTCGTCGTGGCCGGCCGCCTGCGCGACCGCGCCGCCGATCCTCAGCTGCGGGCTGAGGATCCTCTCGGCCCATATGACGGCCTTCTCGTTGCCCCCGGCGCCGGCGTGAGCGAGACCCCGGAGAGATCCGATCACGATGATGTCGTCGTTCGCGAGCACCTCGGCACCGGCGTTGACGTCGCCGAGCACGACCACCGAGCCGTTCGACTCGATGCGGCCGCCGCTCCTGACCGTGCGAGCGATGATCACGGTCTCGCCCCGAGCCTGGAGCTTGCCGGTAGGTGGCCTGACGTCCGTGAACGTGCCGCCGGCCTCATGCACGCGCCGCGCGACTGCCTCGACGACCTCGAAGGGCGTCCGGTCGGTCACCTCGAGGGCGACCTTCTCCTTGATCAGATCGGCGTGGGCGGTCAGCGACTCCTCGATCTTGGCGACGTCGTCGCCCGGCTCGAGGGTCAGCAGGATGCCGCCGCGAGTTCCCCTGGCCTTCACTGCGAAGAAGCCACCTCCACGCCCCTCATATCCCAGTAGCCCTTGAGGAAGTCCCTGGCGACCGGGACGGAGACACGTGAACTGGAGCCACCGTACTCGATGAATACCACGACGGCGATCTCCGGCTCTTCGACAGGACTGAAGCCCATGAACCAGGCATGGGTCCAGTCTCCCCTCTTCTCCGTCTGAGCCGTGCCGGTCTTGCCGGCCACGGTCCAGGGGTAGACCCGCGGGCCCATCGTGTTGGCCGACGGGTAGTCGGTGAACATCAGCTCCATGCCGTCGATGACCGTCTCCCAGTGCGCGCTCTCGACGTGCGTGATCTCAGGCTCCATGACCTGCTGGCCGATCTGCCTGACCAGGTGGGGCTGCGGCATGTCACCGCGGTTCGCGATCGTGCTCACGAACTGCGCGAGCTGGATGGGCGTCGCCAGCACGTCGCCCTGGCCGATGACCGTGTTGAGCGTGAACCCAGGCAACCAACCGTGCTCGTACCGCGGGGAGGCTCGCACGTACTGGTCGTCGGGTATGCGGCCGCTCTTCTCGCCCAGGAGGCCGACGCCCGTGACGCTGCCGAACCCCATCTCACGCGCGGTCTGGACCACGTCCTCGATGAACGGCGCCCACCCGGAGGAGAAGCCGGGAGTGTCGTACGCCGCGTACCAGAAGTAGGTGTTGCAGCTATCGGCGATGGCGTCGTAGACGTCGTACATGCCCTTGTCGAAGGTCGCCCAGTTCTGCCAGGTGATGTTGCCGAAGCGGAACCGTGCGGTGCAGGGGTAGTGCGTGTTCGGCGCCGCCCAGCCGTTGTCGAGGAGGGCCAGGGACGTGACGATCTTGAACGTGGACGCCGGCGGGTACGCCTCGACCGCGCGGTTCGACAGCGGAAGGTCCGCGTTCTGCAGGATCTGGGCGACCGCCGCAGGGTCGGACGGCCGGTGAGTGAAGACGTTCTGGTCGTACGTCGGCGCGCTAGCCATGGCCAGGATCTCGCCGGAGCTGGGGTCAAGGGCGATGATCGCCCCCTTGGCGACGTCCTGGGTGGGCAAGCCGACGCGGATCCGATCCGCGTTGACGTACTCGAGCGAGTGGGCCAGCACGTCCTCTGCCAACCGCTGCAGCTGCGGGTCGAGCGTGAGCACCACGTCGTAGCCAGGCTGCGCCGACCACAGCACGTGAGAGGCGATCTCGGCGCCGCGGTTGTCGATCTCCACGCGCCGCGAGCCCGCGTAGCCGAACAGCGCCGCCTCGTACGAGGCCTCGATGCCGGTGACGCCGACGAGGTCGTTGATGGAGTAGCCGGGGTTGTTGATCGGGTCGGCCTGCTGCGTGTAGCCGATCACCTGGGCCGCCAGGTTCGTGGGGTACGTGCGCTCGATGCGCTCGCGCAGGTACAGGTTGGGGTTGCCCGCTACCCTCTCCTCGATCGCCGGGACCAGCGCGTCGGGGATGTTCCACGCGACCACTGCCCCGTTGATGACCTCCTCCGCCTTGCTGCGGTCCGGTGGCCGCAGCTCCGCGTCGACCCCTAGGAGCGCGCGGATACGGGGCCACTCTGGCGCCTCTCCGCCCCGGTAGAGCAGGTCGAAGGCCACGCGGTCGTCCGCCAGTACCGTGCCGTCGCGCGCCAGGATGCGTCCCCGCAACGGCTCGATGCGACGCTGCTCGTTGGCGTTCTGGATGCTCCGCAGCGCGTACTCCTCGCTCTTGACGAGCTGCAGGAACATCAGCCTGCCCGTGAACACGGCCAGCACCGTGAACAGGAACGCCAGCAACAGGCGCATCCGACCGACCATCAGAGGAGCTCCTTCTGAAGCACGCGGCTGCGGTCGAGCAGCGCGGCACTCCACGGCAGCACCAGCAGGCCGGCAGCCACGGTCAGCGCGCCCTCAACGGCGACGACAGCACCCAGGCGATCGAGGCTGTACGGCACGCCCACGAGCCAACCGAACAGCAGGGCCACGACGAGCCACTTGCCAACGACGGCGACGAATACGACAAGGAGTCGCTCCAGCGCGCCGGTGTTGGTCAGTTGCGCCCTCACGAACGAAGCGGCCAGCGCGGCACCCGCCAGGCCCAGCGCGTGCATACCAAGGACGCCCTGGCCGATGAGGTCCTGCAGCATGCCGATAGCGTAGGCAACGATGACCAGCTGCCACGGCTGGATGCGCCACAACAGCGTCAGCGCCGCGAGCAGGAACAGGTCGGGGGCCGGGATGGGTGCGAACAGCGCCGAGAGGAAGCCCTGGGACACGAGCAGGACCAGGTAGAAGAGCACCAGGCGCATCGCGTCAGTGTAACCAGGGCGATACGCGGCCCAAGGACGCGTCGAGGCCGTCGTTCCGCCCTGTCGTGAGGTTCGAACGCCAGGCGGCCCTGGTCTATGCTGGCGCTCGTGTCGGAAGGACCGCGACGCTTCTCCGAGAGGCCTGTGGCGGCCGCTGGGTACGCCGTGACACGCGCCCCGCGGGACGAGGCTGGCCGTATGGCACAGGCGCTGAGGGTCGTGGAGCATCTGGCGCGTCACGAGGCCGAGAACAACCTGCCGGTGGGTGTGGCCTCTGCCCTGGCCGACGGCTCCCTACGGAATGACGACACCGAGCTGCTCCTGGCCTTGGACGCCGGCGGAAGGTCGGCCGCTGCGTTGGTCATGACGCCGCCGTACCGGCTCCTGATCGCGTACGGCGACGACTTGGCCGCGAGGGAGGCGCTCCTTACGGACATGCTCGCGCGCGGCGTTCACCCGCCCGGGGTGGTGGGCCCTGAGCCGGCGGCACGCGAGGTCGCGACCTGGTGGGCCGAGCGGCTGAGTAAGAGCGTTGTTCCCAAGATGCGCCAGGGCGTCTACCGGCTCAGCCGCGTGCGCGAGTCGGACAGGACGCCGGGCGCGGTACGGCCGGCCACCGTCACCGACGCAGACGTGATCGTCCCATGGCTCGAGGCGTTCTTCGCGGAGGCTCACGTGGACGTGGGCACACCCGTCGATACCTTCCGCGCCTTCGTCACGAGCGACTATCGGCGCCTCTACGTGTTCGAGGTCGACGGCGAGCCCGTCAGCATCGCCGGTCTGGGGGCCCGGACCCCTCATGGCCGCCGGATCGGTCCCGTCTACACGCCGCCGGCGCACCGGCGCCGGGGCTACGCCGAGAGCCTGGTGGCGCGAGTCACCACCGACGCTCTGGCTGCAAGCAACCGGTTCTGCTTCCTCTTCACCGACCTCGACAACCCGACGTCGAACGCCGTGTACGAGCGCATCGGCTACGAGAAGGTCATCGAGTCGGCGGAGTACGACCTGCTGCCCACCGGCTAGACACGAAGTGCCGGCGCCGCAACGGGTGCATTGGCCACTGGTAGTTTGTCGGCCATGTCAACGATCGTCATCCATGGCGGAGCCGGCACCGTGCCGGAGGAGTACCAGGACGCCTACCGCGAGGGTCTTAACGCGGCGCTCGAAGCCGGGTACCAGGCCCTGACATCCGGCGGCGACCCCATCGAGGGCGCCCTTGCCGCCGTGAGTCACATGGAGGCCAACGAGCGCGCCTTCAACGCAGGCGTTGGTGGCGCTCCAACACGCGAAGGCCGCGTCGAGCTGGACGCGTGCGTCATGGCGAGCGACGGCAGCGCCGGCGCCGTGGCGGCCGTGACCAACTCGCGCAACCCGGTGAGGCTGGCCGAGAAGGTACGCACCAGCACGCCCCACGTGATCCTCGCTGGTGAGGGTGCCGAGAGGCTGGAGCAGCAGCCGGTCACCAACGAGTCCCTACTCACGGACCGCGCCAAGGCCGACCTGGAGAGGTGGCGCGCCAAGCGCACGGGCGAGCCGGGGCGCGGCACGGTGGGCGCGGTCGCTCTGTCGGACGACGGCAGATTGGCCGCCGCCACGAGCACGGGTGGGATCCTGGGTCAGTACGCCGGCAGGTTGGGAGATACCCCAGTGCCGGGCGCCGGCACATGGTGCGACCCTCGGCACGCGCTCTCGGGAACGGGCATCGGGGAGGCGTTCCTGCGCTCGGCAGGTTGCAGGAGCGTGGCGCTGCGCGTGGACCACGGGGCGACCTTGGAACAAGCCCTGCAGGCTGGCCTCGACGACCTGAAGGAGGCCAAGGGAGACGGCGGGTTCATCTATCTGGGCGCGAGCGGCCTGTTCGGATTCGCCTTCAACACGCCCATGCTGGCCGTGGCGTTCCGCTCACCGACTCAGACGTTGGTCGAGATCGCCAGGCGCTCGGGGGTCCATCTGTTCCGCGGGTAGGCGGGCTTCGAGTGCTCGCCTACGCCTCGGCATCCTCAAGGAGCATGAGGTCTTCCTCGATCTCTACCTTTCTTCCTGCTAAACTGGACACGTGGCGTTGAACATCAAGGATCCCGAGACGGACCGCCTCGCCAGGGAACTGGCAGACGCGACCGGGGAGAGCATCACGGAAGCGGCGCGTGTGGCGATCGCTGAGCGCCTCGCCAGGGTAAAGGCGCGGCAGCGCGAGCCGGCAGCGAAAGCGAGGCTCTCAGCGATAATCGCGAGAGGTCGTCGACGCGAGGTGCTCGATGGTCGCGCGCCGGATGAGATCATCGGCTACGACGACAGCGGCCTGCCCACCTGATCGTGGCTATCGCGCTCGACACCTCAGCCGTCACGGCGATCGTCTTCGGAGAGCCGGAGGCCGAAGCCCTTCTCTCCGTGCTGCTGGCCAACATCGGAGACGCCGTGATCAGCGCGGCGACGCTGGTCGAGGCCGCCATCGTGGTCGAGGCCAGGCACGGACCGGCTGCCACACAGGACCTCCACCTTCTACTCGAGGAGACTCGAACCGCGACGGTCCCACTCGACGCCGAACAGGCCGAGTTGGCCACGGGTGCGTGGAGGCGCTTCGGGAAGGGCAACCACGAGGCGGGCCTGAACCTCGGCGACTGCTACTCGTACGCCCT
>DASVCK010000055.1:0-9968 GCA_036381675.1 Trueperaceae bacterium
TGGCCTGGCCCCACGCCTGGGCAACGGCCAGGCACGCCAGCAGCGCGGCAAGAACCTTCAACGGCATCTCCAGGTATGACGCAGGTGGCATCGCCTCATGCACCGAGGCTAGGCGAACCGGGCCCATAAGAGGGCTCTCACTCGAACGTTCTGGACAACCGGTCGAGGGCGGCCACGGCGGGGCCGTAGTTTGGGTCGGCGGTACGCGCCGCGCGGTAGTGGGTCTCGGCCCGGTCCAACTGGCCCAGCATCTCGTACACCTCGCCTAGCCGGTAGTACGCCTCCACGTACGCCGGCGAGCCGGGCCCGGCGGCTCCGGAGTCGAAGCGCTCGTAGACGTCGATCGCCGTGTTGAACGCGGTTATCGCCTCCTCCAGGCGGCCCGACAGCATGAGCACGCGGCCCAGGTCGAGGAAGGGCCATGGCTCACGGGACCCCAGGTCGGTCTCCGCCGCGGCCTGGAACGCCTGGATGGCATCGTCGTAGCGGGCCGCTTGCCATGCCACGCGACCCCAGTCCATGGCGAACTTGTAGTCGCGGGTGCGGAGGAACGCGTTCTGCAGTTGCCGCAGCGCACCGCCGGGGTCGCCCTCCGCGGCCATGAGCAAGGCGCCCAGCTGCGAGTAGGCGGGCACCTCTTCGCCTGCGAGCTGCATGGCCACGTCCAACTGCGCCCTGGCGCCAGCCAGGTCGCCGGTGAGGTACAGGGCGCGCGCGTACAGGAAATGAGCCTCGGGGTCCTCGGGGAAGCGGGCCACCAGGTCCGGCCCGTTCAGCCGCGCAGCGGAGTTGTAGTAGCCCTTCTCCAGCAGGTCGGCCATCTGGTCGAAGAGCTCCTGCTGGGCCAGGCCGAACTGTGAGATCCCTATCACAAGTGCGCACGCGGCGAAGATGGACAGCCGCCTGAAGTGACGTGGTAGACGCGCTTGGCGACGTTCGTGCCGCTGGGACATCAGCCAGAGCCTACCGCAGCGGCCGGTGGCTAGTGACTGTCCCGTGACAGCGCGCTACATATCTTGCCGCGTTCGCTCCACAGCGGAGCGGCGATAGCGCACCGCTACCGGAGGCACCTTGAGACGTTCGATACCCCTGATCATCACGCTAAGTCTGGCGTTCGCCATCACGGCCTGCCAGAGCCCGACGCCGACGCTGTCGTTCGTCGGCACCAGCACGTTCGAGAGCGTGAGCTACGACCTGACGCTGGACCTCCAGCGCGTTGGCGACCGCCTGGTGGGCGAGTACTACGTCGAGACCGCCCGCGGTGACTTCGATGGCACCGTAGTGGGCACCGCGGTCGTGGCCGAGCTGGCGCCCAGCAGCACATGCAGTTACTCGTTCGAAGGAACGCTCACGCAGACGCGCCTGAACGGCACGTTCGAGCCGGCGGACTGCCCTGGTGGCCAGACGGGCACGTGGGAACTGGAACGTCGGTGAGACGTCGGTTGCTCGTGGCGGCCGCGCTGGTGTTAGCCGGGATGCTGCTCTCAGCCTGCCAAGACCCGAATCAAGTACCGGCGCAGGGGCAGTGGGACGCTGCCACTTGGGACGCCGCCACCTGGAGATGACGATGAGAAGACTTCTGTACTTGGCAGCCATGGCGGCTCTTTCGACGCCGCTGGCCTGTGCCCAGACCGCGCCCGACCTCTTCGTGTTCGAAGCGGGCACACCCATCCGCGCGTCCGAGGTGAACCACAACTTCCAGCTACTCCAGGAACGCCTCGCCGAGGCGCTGGGCGTCACTACGGACGACGTCTCGGAGCTTGCCGCCGCCGTAGAGAAGCTGCAGGCCGCGCTCGACAACGGTGATCTGGACGGCGCGAGCCTGGAGTTCACCTGGGACGGCACGCGCCTTGGCATTCGTCAGGAGGGCGCAACCGCCTACGATTTCGTCGACCTGCGTGGACCGGTTGGTCCGCAGGGCGAGCAAGGCGAGAAGGGCGATCCCGGGGCGCCCGGTGCGGATGGTGCGGACGGAGTGCCAGGAGCAGACGGTGACGACGGCGCAGACGGACGAGGCCTGGAGTTCGCGTGGGACGGCACCCGCTTGGGCGTCCGGTACGAGGGCGAGTCGACGTACACGTACGTAGACCTTGCGGGGCCCCAAGGCGAGAAGGGCGAGCAGGGATTGCAGGGAGAGACCGGTCTTGCCGGCGCGGACGGTGACGACGGCGCAGACGGGTCCGATGGCGCGGATGGTCGCGGCCTCGAGTTCGCCTGGAACGGCACGCAACTGGGTGTTCGCTATCAAGGGGATAGCGAGTACACCTACGTCGAGCTGCTGGGACCGAAGGGCGACACAGGTGCTACGGGAGCTACTGGAGCCACGGGAGCTACGGGCCTGACTGGGCCTACGGGGGCCGACGGAGTGGATGGCGCGGACGGCCGCACGATCCTCAACGGCGCCGGGTCGCCAAGCAACGCTAGTGGCGAAGACGGTGATTTCTACATCGACACGTCCGTCTGGGCGATCTACGGGCCCAAGGCGGCAGGTAGCTGGGGTCCAGGTACCAGCCTCGTAGGGCCGCAGGGTCCGGCCGGGGAAGACGGCGAGGACGGCGGCGGTAGTAGCGCTTCGATGACCTCGCGGATCATGTCCATCCCCGAAACGATCCCCACGGGCGATTACGATGAGCCATACGACATCACCGCGTCGTGCGAATCGGACGAGCTGCTGGTCGACGTGACACTCAGCGGTCCGGCAGATGTCTGGATCTACGGTTGGATCATAGAGATCAAGCCCATCAGCGCGTACGAGAGCCTGGTGTCGATGGCTAGAGACTCATCGCGATCGGTCCCCATCACCGTCCACCTGAGGTGCATCTCAGCAGCCTGAGTCAATTTGGACCTCGGGCCGAGCGATCAGCCGGTCCGGGGTCTCATGCGCCCTACGAGGCGTTAGGGCTCACGAACTGGATGAGGTTGCCGACGGTGTCATCGAACACCGCGACGGTCACGGGGCCCGCGTTCATGGGCGGCTGGGTGAAGTTGACGCCCAGGCCGGTAAGCCGTTCGTACTCGGCCTGCACATCGGGCACCGTGAACTGGGTGTACGGGATCCCGTCGGCCACCAACGCCTCACGGAACGGGATCGCGGCAGGGTGGCCAGCCGGCTCCAGCAGCAGCTCGGGCCCGTCGGGATCTTCCGGAGAGACGACGGTGAGCCACCTGGCTCCGCCCGCCGGCACGTCCATCTTCTTCACGAACCCCAGCACGTTCGTGTAGAAGTCGAGGGCCTTCGCCTGGTCGTCCACGAGCACGCTTGCGATGGTGATCCTGGGCATGGCTGTTCCTTTCGGGGTGGCTGCCTAGTGTCTCTAGGTGGCCGTCATGACCGTTGTGGCCAGCGGTCGGTTATCTCCCTCAGTGGCGACAGGTCCACGTGGTGGACCTTGTAGCGACCCTGCCGTTCGGACCGCACCAGCCCCGCCTCCTCGAGTACGGCCAGGTGTTGCGATACGCCCTGCCGGCTCATCTCCTCGTCCTGCCTGGCGAAGATACGGGTGCAGAGCTCGAACAGGGTCTGGCCGTCCTTGGCGACCAGCTCGTCCAGGATCGCCCTGCGTGTGGGGTCTGCGAGGGCCTTGTAGACATCCGCCACGTCGCGCACGATAGGCAAGTATTTGCTTGCATGTCAAGTGCTGCGAGCACCTGACAGAGCCATGACATAGCGGTCTTAGCGTTCCTCCCCGGCGTCAGTGCCGAGGGCTCGCGGTTCTAGCCCTTCGATTGGTATCCCAGGCGAAACGGCCTGCAGCCCTACCGAGCGTGCGGCCAAGCGTTGGCGAGCATCGTATGTGATCAAGATATCGGCGCTCAGTCGTAAAGCTGACGCGAGGTGCAGGGCATCCAGGCTGCGTAGCGCGGGCCCGTGAAGCAGGCCGGCGTCCCGATAAAGGTCTCTGTCGGGCAACAGCAAGGCGAACCGTTTCATGAGCTCCGTCACACCTGCTTGATCCAGGCCGTCGCGGGCGGCCAGACGGCGCGACTCTGTCTCAAGGAGATAGCTCGAGGTCAACTGGTCGCCGCGCTCGACGGCTTCATCGAGAAAGGCTGCAACGGATTCGGACTCCACTTCGTTTACTAGCAACTTGGCAGCAGCCGATGTGTCGACGTAGTACCTCACCTGTCGCTGCGCAAGATGTCGAGTGAGACCTCAGTCGGCTCTTCGACAGTTGCTCTTGTGAGCGCCGCGAAACCGCCATGTACTGTCGCCGGACTCACTCCGGCAGGCAGACGGTCGTCGGGTGGGGAGAGAACCGCGACGACCTCGCCGTTGTTGGTGATCTCGAAGGTCTCACCAGCACGTACGCGCCTCAAGATCTCTGCGCTGCTGTTGCGCAACTCACGGTGAGGAATCGACTTCGCCACTTGCTCGCTCCGTAGCAACCGTAGCACAATCGCATCGCAATTAGTCAGATTCTCAATGCTGACAAGAGCTCTTCGATACCTACCTTGGCCGATGTGACCAGCTTTGATCGTCTAGACGGGTCGAGTGGAGGCGGATCATGGATCGCTTCTAGCAGGGCGCCAGAACTTACCGGGGCATGGAAGACCGGCGCGTCCAGTAGGGCCGCATAGCCCTCGACCTTGGGGTCGTAGGACAACGCCGCGAACCCCACGCCAGCCGCGGCCGCCAGCACGCAGCCGTGAAGCCGGGCGGAGACGACGTAGCTCATGGACGGGAGACGTTCCAATAGCTCCGCTGGCGTTCGCGCCTGCATGACCTCTATGGCCGGAGCGGCGCGGACCAGCGCTGCCACCTCCTGGTCGTCATGGCCGGAGTGGAGGGCCACAGCGGCCAGGGGCACGCCCTGTTCGGCCAGCGACCTGGCCAGTTGCCCTAGCGCCTCGTTGTACGGCGGGTGACCGGCCCGGGGTACGAGCAGGACTGGACCGGAGCGGTCTGGCCCGGTCGGGTCGTCCGGAGCCAGCAGCAACGCGGCATCGGCGGTGGCCCGGTCGTCCACCCCAAGCTCGCGTGCCAGGTCGCGTGACGGCTCGTCGCGCCAGAAGGCCGGCACGCCCGCCAGTGCGCGGACGACGCGGCGCTTGCCCTCGTCGGTGAGCGGGCCGAGCGACTGGCCGTAGACAGCCACCCGCTTGCCGAGGAGGCGCGCCAGCCGGATCGTGGCCAGGTAGTAGGTGAGGCTGCGCGTGCTGGTGATGTCCTGGAGCAGGCCGCCCCCGCCTGACACCATGGCGTCGCTTCTCAGCAGCGCACCGATGAAGCCGCGGGTGCGGTGCGCCGCCGCCACGCCGTGCTGGCGTGCCGTCCCGACCGGGTCGGCCGAGAGCACCGTGACCTCGTGCCCCCGGCCCAGCAACGCGCCCACCAGTCCGGCGAGGATGGCCTCGTCGCCCAGGTTGCCGAAGCCGTAGTAGCCGGACAGAAGCAGACGCATCTCAGCCGAAGCTCAGGCCAGCCAGGCTCGCACGCGGCGGGTGAGCCAGCGCGCGATCACCAGCGCGACGAGCCCCACGACCAGGCCGATCGCCAGCGCCGCCACGGTGCGCTCCAACGAGACCAGCACGGGCGTATGGAAGTGGCTGAACGAGTTGAGCACGCTGGCCTGCGCCACCACGCCGCCGGTGAGCATCAGCCATCTCAGCCAGCTCGGCCAGTCGCGCATGCCCAGCCCCAACACGGCCATGGGGTGCCCGATGAGCTCCTTGAAGCGCGGCCGTGCGAAGTACTCGCCCAGCAGCTGCCGGAACGCCAGCTCGTACTGGCTGACGCCGATCACGGGGTCGTTGCCGCGCCGCAGCAGAACGAGAGCCACGGCGGCCAGGGCGACGGCCGCGATGGCGACGTGCCACACGCGGACCTGAGCGTCCCAAGTCGCTCGCATCCACTCCTTGAGGGGTCGCTCACGGATCAGGCAGGCGACGAAGAACAGTACCGGAGGCACCACCAGGGTCGCCGCCACGCCGGCGAACGGCTGGATGGCGAGGACCGTGGCGCGCTCGCTGCCCACGGCCACCAGCAGGACCGCGCCCGCCAGGCTCACGAGCGTTGCCGGCAGCAGGTCGAGGACCCTGCGCTGCCAAAGGAGCAGGCCGAGGACGGGGAAGACCAGCGCGGCGGTGAGGGCCAAAGCTCCCCAGTCGAGGCCCGCGGCCAGCACACCCAGGGCCAGCACGGCCACGGCCGCCCATGCGCCCCACGGTGCGGGGATGGCCGCCGCCAGCAGCGCCAGTCCCGCCAGCACGCCCACGGCGGCCAGGGTCCTCAGCACCCGGTTCGTCTGGAACGTCGTGTCCAGCGTGGTGAGCGCTCCCACCTGGTAGCCCTCGCTGCGCAAGGCGCCGGCCAGGCCCTCGATCATCGCCTCGGTGTTGGCGACGGGGTCGCCCAGCTCGGTGGTGGTCCACGGCCGTAGATAGAGGAGGCGCACGTTGCGTTCGGACACGGCGAGCAGGTACTTGTCGATGATGTCCCGCGGGCGCAGGCGCCTGTCGACGTAGTCCTGGTTGAACGAGAGCAGCCTGACCGTGGGCACCTGCCCGGAGATGCGGCCCATCCCGTCCTGCGGCGTTCCCTCGATGATGGCCGTCAGGAACTCCTGCGAGGCATCGATGACGGGCTGTGCCCCGTCCTCGTCGGGCCCGAACGGGTGACCGGCGACCTGGGTGCCGGCGTAGACGAGGTAGCTCGCTTGGTCAGGGAAGTCATCGCCCGGGTCTAGGAGCCGGTACGGGGCGTTGCGCGGCCGGTACGCGATGTCGAAGCCGGCGTTCGACCACAGCTCCAGCTCTGCGGCATCGGGGCCGGCAGGCAACGTCTGGCGCACGTCGCCCGGCCACACGTACCAGGTGCGACCTTGGTACTCGAACGGCCTGGCGTCGGGCACGTTCTTGGCGATGAGGCCGTCCAGGGCGCCCGGCATGAGCGCCGTGATGACGGTGGAGTCAGCCGGTACGGGCGGCGGCGCCTCGCCCCGCGCCACGGCCTGAGCCCGCATCTCGGAGCCGAGCATGGCCGCCGCGTAGCCCTTCTCGACCAACGACTCCGGGTTGTCCTCGTAGAGCGCGATGCCCGTGAGGCCGAGCGCCTGGTAGCGCCGTGCCAGCTCGAGGCTGGTGAGGCCGATCAGGTCTGCCTGGTCGGCCAGCGCCTGCTCGTCCATGACCATGGCGACCTCGACCCGGCTGCCTTCCGACGAGATGCGCCGGCCGACGAGGAAGAGAGCGGGGATGAGCGAGAGCCCGAGGACGACCCACAGGAGCGGCCTCATGCGAGCTCCTGTAACGACGCCTTGACGTGGTTAGCAAGGACCTTGATGGCCACGCGGTTCTTGCCGCCCTCGGGAACTATCAGGTCAGCGTGCTGCTTGGTGGGCTCCACGTACAGGTCGTGCATGCTCTTCACCGTGCTCCGGTACTGGTCTATGACGCTTTGCGCGCTGCGGCCGCGCTCGTTGACGTCGCGCTCGAGCCGCCTGATGAAGCGCTCGTCCGGCGGCGCGTCGATGAACACCTTGAGGTCCAGACGGCGCCGCAGCTCGGGCTCATGCAGCACCAAGATCCCCTCGACCACCACGACCGGGGCCGGGCCCAGGCGCAGCGTCTGGGGCAGGCGGTCTGAAGCCTCGAAGTCGTAGAGGGGCCGGTCGATCGCCTCGCCCGCCGCCAGGGCATCCAGCTGCTGGACCAGGAACGGCGTGTCGAACGCTCCCGGCTCGTCCCAGTTGATGGCGGACCTGCCCTCGAAGTACGGGTCCGAGGCGCGGCGGTAGTAGACGTCCTGCGGGAGCACGAGGACCTTGCCGGGCGACGCGTCGGCCATCGCGGCCGCGACGGTGCTCTTCCCGCTGCCGGTCCCGCCCGCGACCCCGATGACGAGCGCCCGCCCGCCAGTCGAGCCCGGCGTCACGCTACGGCGGCGGCCTCCTTGGCCGCGTACTTGACGGCGGCCTCTATGAAGCCGGTGAACGGTGGGCTGGGCCGCATGAGGCGCGACTTGAACTCCGGATGCGACTGCACGGCGAGGAAGTACGGGTGGTCGTCGAGCTCGATGGCCTCGACGAGTCCCTCGCCGCGGCCGCGCATGCCGGGGGTGACGCCCGAGACCACGAGCCCGGCCTGCTTGAGGCGGTCGACGTGGTCGGGGTTCACCTCGTAACGGTGCCGGTGCCTCTCGTGTACGGTGCCGCCCTGGCCCAGCGGCAGGCCGTAGAGCCGCTCCAGCCGGGTCCCGGGGAACACGCGCATGGGCCAGGAGCCCAGGCGCATGGTGCCGCCCATCCCCTCGACCTCAAGCTGCTCTGGCATGAGGCCGATGACGGGGTGCGGCGTGTACGGGTCGAACTCCGTCGAGTTGGCTCCCTTGAGGCCCGCCACGTGCCTGGCGAACTCGATGACAGCGACCTGCATGCCGAGGCAGATGCCCAGGTAGGGCACCTTGCGCTCGCGGGCGATGCGGGCCGCGGCCACCTTGCCCTCGATGCCGCGCACGCCGAAGCCGCCCGGCACGAGGATGCCGTGGTACGCGTCCAAGGAGGGCGGGTGCTCGGTCATGAGGGTCTCGGCATCCACCCACTCCACGTTCACGGTCGCGTCGTTCGCGATGCCGGCGTGCTTGAGGGCCTCGAGGAGGCTCAAGTATGCGTCCGGCATGGCGACGTACTTGCCCACGACGGCGATGTCCACCTGCGTGCCCGGCTGCCGCAGCACCCTCACCGCGTCGTGCCAGACGCGCAGCTCGGGCGTCACGTGCTCGAGGTGCAGCATCCTCTCGACGTAGCGGCCGATGCCCTGCTGCTCCAGCATCTCGGGCACGGCGTACACGTGGTCGGCGTCGTAGGCGTTGAACACGGCGCCCGGCTCGACGTTGGAGAACAGCGCGATCTTCTGCAGCCCGTCCTTGGGCACCTGGGCCTGTGAGCGCAGGATCAGCGCGTCCGGCTGGATGCCGACGCCGCGCAGGGTGGCGACGGAGTGTTGCGTTGGCTTGGTCTTGAACTCCTCGCTGG
The DNA here is from genome assembly GCA_036381675.1 of Trueperaceae bacterium. Taxonomy (GTDB): domain Bacteria; phylum Deinococcota; class Deinococci; order Deinococcales; family Trueperaceae; genus DASRWD01. The sequence continues at coordinate 8,973 of DASVCK010000055.1, forward strand.
TGCCGAGGAACGGCACGAGGGTCACGTGGATGTAGAGGGTGTTCTCGCGGCCCGCGTCGAAGCGCAGCTGCCTGATGGCCTCGAGGAACGGCAGCGACTCGATGTCGCCCACGGTGCCGCCCACCTCGACCAGCACCACCTCGGCGTCGGCCGCCTCGCCGGCCGCGCGGATGCGGTCCTTGATCTCGTCGGTGACGTGTGGGATCACCTGGACCGTGTGCGACAGGTACTCGCCCCGCCGCTCCTTCTCGATCACCGCCTGGTAGACCTGCCCGGTGGTGACGTTGTTGCCACGGTCCAGGTCCACGTCCAGGAAGCGCTCGTAGGTGCCGATGTCGAGGTCGGTCTCGGCCCCGTCGTCGGTGACGAACACCTCGCCGTGCTCGTAGGGCCGCATGGTGCCCGCGTCCACGTTGATGTAGGGGTCGATCTTCACGGCCGTGACCGAGTACCCCCTCGCCCTGAGGAGGGCCCCGATGCTCGAGGTGGCGATGCCCTTGCCCAGGCTGGAGACCACCCCCCCGGTGATGAAGATGTACTTCCGGTCCATGGAGAGACCACCTTCCCGGGACTGAATCGTAGCACCCGCCTCGTGAGCGAACGGCACGGCCCGATCGCTTCTGGTCTGGCTCCCGGCCGCCGAAAGGCCCCGTGGTACAGTCGCCGCACCTGCGGGCGCATGAACGCGAGCCCGTTCGGCGGGGGCAGCGCCAAGCGGAGGATCTGAAGACCACGACGTGACGCCAGAGGACACCGAAGGGAATCAGCGGGTCGCCGTGGATGGCGCCGAGCGCCGACGCGGCATGGACCGGAGGGCGGCTTCTCAGGCGGGTATCGTCAAGCGCGGCATCCTCTACGTGATGACGGGGGCGTCCGGCGTCGGCAAAGACTCGATAAGGCGGGTCGCGCTGCCACAGCTGAGCGGCGTCTACTACTCCGTCTCGGCGACGACCCGGACCCAGCGCCCCGGTGAGGTTGACGGCCAGAACTACAACT
>DASVCK010000056.1:0-2096 GCA_036381675.1 Trueperaceae bacterium
CTGCCTGAGGATCTCGATGATCTGCTCCGGGCTACGTCTCGACTTCTTCATGGGTGTCCCTCTCCGGATCACCCTCACTCTACGTGGACCAGGACGCGGGGGTCAGACCACCTGGGGGCGTGGCGCTCCTGTGGAGCCGCCCCTCCAGGGGACGCGCCCTCTGGAGGCCCGGGCTCGGGAGGATGCGTTACGTGGGCTCGTGTCATCTGTCTTCTCCGAAGCCGTACCTGAGGCCCAGGTCGAGGCTGGCGGCGGAGGAGCCGCCGACGGTCGTGCGTCCTTCGAGACCGAGCTGCAGGCCGAGGCTCGAGCCCTCGTGCCGCAGCAGGTCGACGGCTGTGACCACGCCGCCGGAGAGGCTGAGCGCGTTCGCGTAGCTGAGTTCGGCGTCGACGTCCACGGTCACGCTGTCGAGCTCGAGGCGGAAGGCGCCGGTCAGCGCCGCCGAGAGGTCCTTCTGGTAGCGGAGGCTCGCCGCGAGCGAGCCCGTGATCGGCCCGCTGCCGGCGGCCACGGCGGAGAGCGCGGCCGAGACGTCCGGTCTGAGCTCGCCGTTCGACCGCCACACCGCGCCGCCGTCGAGGCTGCCCTTGAACTGGAACCCGGGCGCCTGCCAGCGCACGGAGAAGCGGCCGCGGGCGCCGTGGCCGCTGCCGTCCTCGTCGAGCTCGCCGCGGTAGCTGGCGCCGAGCTGGACGTCCCGCGTGAGGGGCACGTCCGCGCCGAGCCCCCAGCGGTACGAGGCGCTGCCGTCACTCGCGCGGTTCCTGTCGGCCTCGGCGCTGATCGCCACGGGCTCCAGGCGGGTGCTGCGGACGCTGAACGACTGCGAGTCGGAGGTGCCGGCCAGCCTGAGGTCCCACGCCGCGCCCACGCTCAGGTCCTCCTGCGGCGAGAGCTCGGCCGCCAGCTTGGTGTTCACCTTGAAGCACAGGCCCGACCCGGCGCGCGTCTCCTCGTTGGCCAGGTCCAGGCGCAGGCTGGGCCTGAAGCTGCGGTCCTGCGGGCCGCCGAACGCCGCGCCGGCCCCCACGCTGAACGTCATGGTGGTGCGGTCGGTGCCGTTCGCGGGCACCAGCAGGCGCGTCGACTGCGCCGACGCCCGCCCGTCCACCGACGAGAAGCCCTCGAACGGGTCCCGGTAGCGGTCGCTGAGGGCGAGACGCGTCGTGAACACCTGGTTGCCGGCGGCGCCCTCGGTGGACTGCGCCACCACGAGCGCCTGGACGTCGGGCGCGTTCGCGGGCTTCGCCACCACGAGGGCCTGGAAGCTCGAGCTGGCGCCGATGTTCGGGTTGGTGCCGTCGGACGGCGTGCGCTCGTGGGTGATCGAGAGGAGCTCGCTGCCCTCGCGTACCTCGAGGTTCAATCCCTGCCGCCTGATGCCGAAGGGGTCGACCCGCAGGTTCACCTCGCGACGGCCCACGGAGAAGGAGAGGTCGGCCCGGGTCAGGGGGCCGAGGTTGGGCGCGGCATCGCCGCCCATGAGGACCAGGGCGTACGAGACGCTGAACTCGCCCCTCAGGTCCCGTATCACCTCGGGTTCCCCCGACCCCGGCTGCGCCAGAGCCGCCTCGATCAGGCAGGCCAGGCAGGTGAACAGGAGCGCGAGAAGACGTCCGATGCGCCGACTGGGCGCATCCTCAGCCATCAGATGGCGGTCCTGGTCGCGTTCAGCACTCGCGGAGGATAGGGGCGCGGTCCCAGCGGCGTTTTGTGGGAGTTCACATTCTTGCGTGGGGAACGCACTGTGTGGAGTTCGCCCTAGTGACCCTTGCACCCGGCCCTTGAGGGAGGCGGGTTATGGTTCCTCGTCATCTCATCGAACGGTGGTCGTGCCCCGGCACTGTCCTTGGGGCGCGCTACCGGGACCGCATTGGGGGTCTAGTGGATCCTAAGAAGCTCGAAACGGCCGTGGCGTTCATGCGCCAGAACCGGCACCTGATCACCGACGACGAGAGCGCGTACAAGCCGGGGGTCGCTGAGAGGCTTGCACCTGTCTTCAAGGCCGCTGCGGACGGCGACCCGACGTGGGTCGACGGACTGAAGAAGGAGCTCAGGCGGTACAGCCAGCACGTCGGTTGGAGGGTGACGGA
>DASVCK010000057.1:0-11915 GCA_036381675.1 Trueperaceae bacterium
CCTACCTAAACGGGTTCCATGAGGTCGACCAGATCGTCTACCCCGAGGGCGGTTACGGCCAGGCACGGGTCAGGCAGACGCTGTTGAACGTCACCAGCGCGACCAGCCTCAAGGCCTCGATCGACGGCGAGCCAGTCGGCGTCGGTGAGAGAGCCTCGCGACACGAGCGCGTACTCGACTTCAGAGACGGGACGCTGATTAGGACCCTGGAGTGGCGGGGCTCGGCCGGCAAGAGGACTCGGCTGAGGTTCACCAGGTGCGTGTCGCTGGCCCATACGGGTCGCATGGCCATCCGGCTGGAGGTCGATCCACTGGATGGACCGGTCGATATAGCGGTATGGCACGTCCTGGACGGCTACGTGCGGAACCAGGTGGAGCGGGGCGACCCCCGACTGGGATCCGCCTTGGCCGGCCAAGTGCTGATGCCGGTAACGCACGGTCATCGACGAGACGGGCGCGTGCATCTCAGCCAACGAGCGGACCGCAGCGGCATGCAGCTCGTCTGCGCGGCCGACCACGTCGTGTCGGGAGCGCAACACCGGGCGAACGTCGACAGCTCGCCCTTCGCCGCGACCTGGAGCGGGACGCTGTCGGCCAGCGGTCCCGTCACGGTGGACGTCCACGTCGTGTACTCGGACGCCAGGCACCACGCCGCCGCGGACCTCGTCGAGGCGGCGCACGAGGAGCTCGACCGCTTCGCTGCAGCGGGCGGCGTCACGGCCCTGCTGGCGGACCAACGCGCCTACCTCGAGAGGTTCTGGGAAGCCGCCGACGTGGAGGTCGAGGGCGACGACGCGGTCCAACAGTCGCTGCGGTTCGGACTGTTCCATCTGCTCCAGGGCGCGGGACGCGACGGCCTCACGAACATCCCGGCCAAGGCCCTGACCGGGGAAGGTTACGAGGGTCACACGTTCTGGGACAGCGAGGTGTACGTCGTGCCTGTGCTGCTCAGGACCTGGCCTGAGCTGGCACGTGCGTTGCTCGAGTACCGGGTCGCCATGCTTCCGGCGGCCAAGGCGAGGGCGGCCGAGCTACGCCGGGAAGGAGCTCTCTACCCGTGGCGGACGATCTCGGGGCAGGAGGCGTCGGCCTACTTCCCCGCCGGCACCGCGCAGGTACACATCGATGCCGACATCGTGCTGGCGATCAGGCGCTACGTAGAATCGACGGGGGACGACTCCCTGTTGTGGGAGGGGGGCGCCGATGTCGTCTTCGAGAGCGCGCGGTTCTTCGCCGCGTACGGATCGCTGGGCGCGGACGGACGCTTCCACTTGCACACGGTCACGGGGCCGGATGAGTACACGGCCCTCGTTGACGACAACCACTACACGAACAGGCTGGCAGCGCACACCCTGCAGTATGCGTCCCGGCTTGCCACCGAGCTCCGGGAATCGGACCCTGACAGGTGGCAAGAGGTGCGAGCCCGCCTGAACCTCGGTAGTGAGGAGATCGCCGGCTTCTCTGAACTCGCGGCGCTCGCGCATCTGCCCGTCGACGAGCGGCTCGGCGTGACACCTCAGGACTCCTCGTTCCTCACGAAGCCAGAATGGCCGTGGGACGACGTCGCCGAGGACCTTTACCCTCTCCTCCTTAACTTCCACTACCTGGACGTCTACCGGCATCAGGTGCTCAAGCAGGCCGACGTCGTTCTGGCGCACACGTTGCTGCCGGAAGGCGTCCCGCGCTGGCGACTGAGGCGTGACCTCGAGTACTACGCCCGCCGCACCACCCACGACTCGTCGCTGTCGGCCTGCTCGCATGCCATCGCCTACGCCGAGCTTGGCGACCTCGACACGGCGGTCAGGTTCTTCGACGCCACGGCTCGCATCGACCTCGACGACACGCACGGCAACACGGACCACGGCGTCCACGTGGCGGCGATGGGAGGCACGTACCTCGCCCTGCTTGACGGCTTCATGGGCTTCCGAGTCGAGGGCGGACGGATGGCGTTCCGGCCCAGGCTGCCGCAGCGCTGGCGCCGTGTGGCCTTCCGTGTCTCGTGGCGCGGGTCCCGACTGGCTGTGAGCGCCGACGCGCGAACGACTAGCTATCGACTACTGGCCGGTCCACCGGTCGAACTTCTACACAGGGGCGAGATCGTGAGGCCGGGGCGCGACGCTCCCGTCGAGCTGCCGACAGGACCCCTCCTGCGCGGCGTCGTCTTCGACCTGGACGGCGTCATCACCGACACGGCCGAGCTCCACTACCTGGCCTGGCAGGAGCTCGCCGACGAGCTGGGCGTGCCGTTCGACAGGGAGAGGAACGAGGCACTCAAGGGCATCGATCGGATGAGCTCGCTGCGACTGATCCTGGCAGGGTCGGGAAGGTCGTTCGACGAGGACGAGCTCACGCGGCTGGCCGCTCGCAAGAACGACCGGTACGTGGCCCTGCTCGCAGGCCTCCAGCCAAGCGACATGGCGCCAGGGATCAATGAGCTCCTCGAAGAGCTCGACGGGGCTGGAATCCCGTTCTCCTTGGCCTCGGCGAGCCGGAACGCCCCCACGGTCCTCTCGCGACTGGGACTGAGGGACCGGTTCGCTGCCATTGTGGACCCGGCCACGGTGTGGAGGGGGAAACCGGAGCCGGAGACGTTCGAGCGCGGAGCCGCAGCGCTCAGCCTTCACACCGACGAGTGCGTCGGCGTCGAAGACGCCGCGGCCGGGATCGAGTCGATACTGGGCGCCGGCATGGCCGCCGTGGGCGTCGGCGACCGCAGCTCCCTGAAAGGAGCGCATCTCGTGGTGCCCTCCCCCGCGTACCTCACGCTCGGGGCGATAAGGTCCGCGCACGAGGCCGCCTTCGGGATAAGCCCTCCCCAGCGGTGAGGCGGAGGCGGCCGGCTCGCAGCGCGGCCCCTCCCTAATCACGTCCATCGATCGGGACGTGTGACGCCGATGCACGATACTTCCAATTGAAACTATCTCGGCGGTGGGATATTCTCCGGTGTGACACCCCCATTCACCGTTCCAACTACCGAGCGCGATGCCGCGCTCCGCTTGCTCGCTAGCCTGCAGCGTGCCCGTCGAGCCCTCGTGGCGTACAGCGAAGGCTGCGCCTCCCGCCTGGGGCTCAACCTCCAAGAGCTCATCGTTCTAAACGAGCTCGAGAGCACGGCCCACCCCACCGTCGTGGCGCGTTCGACCGGCATCCCCGCCTCGACGGTCAGCCGGCTGCTGCGTGGGCTGGAGGGGCGCGGGCTCGTCCAGCGCGCCGTCGACGCCATCGACCTGAGGCGTTTCCACGTGTCGCTCACGCCTCAGGGCAAGCGCGTCGTGAAGGAGAGCCAGGATTGCCTGGCTCGGTCCCTTGAGCCCCGCATGGGCGTCCTTGGTAAACGCCGCGTTGAGCAACTGTTCAGGGCGCTGTCGGTCCTGGAGGAGTCGGCATGAGCGCCGGGCAACCCCTCCCTCGCGGCCGCAAGCTCCTCACCATCGGCGTGATCGCCGCGGCGCTCGCCGTCTTGGGGTTCATCCTCACCGCCTACCTGACCCGGCAGGGGCCGTCCGAGGTGTCATACACCGCGTTCCTCTCGCAGGTGAGGGCGGGCAACGTCGCCAGTGTCACGGCCCGCGATGACACGTTGCGCGCGTCTCTCGCCGAACCGGCCACTCTGATCACGGACTCGGGGCCGGTGACGCTGACGGAGTTCACCACGACCCTCCCGGCCTTCGCGCTGCCAGGCCTAGGCCAGGTCCTGGCCGACCATGCCGTCGAGGTCAGCGCCGTGCCCGCCAACCCGAAGCGCGACCCGCTCGTGACCTTCGCGCTCCAGGCGCTTCCCGCCGTGCTGCTCATCGCGGCCGGCTTCTGGTTGATCAAGCGCTTGGGCGGGAACTTCGGCCTAGCCATCGGCCGGAGCGACCCCAAGCGGTTCGAGGGCGGGAGCCACACCGTCACGTTCGCGGACGTCGCCGGCATAGACGAGGCGAAACAGGAGCTCGTCGAGGTCGTGGACTTTCTGCGCAATCCCGAGAAGTACACGCGCCTCGGTGGAGTTGCCCCCAAGGGAGTGCTCCTCGTCGGCTCGCCCGGAACGGGCAAGACCTTGCTCGCCAAGGCGGTGGCAGGCGAAGCCGGCGTGCCCTTCCTCAGCATGAACGCTTCCGAGTTCGTCGAGATGATCGTGGGCGTCGGGGCCAGCAGGGTGCGCGACCTGTTCAAGAGGGCACGTGAAGAGGCGCCTGCCATCGTGTTCATCGACGAGCTCGACGCCATCGGGAGGGCCCGCGGGACTGGCGGCTACTCGGGGGCGAACGCGGAGCAGGAACAGGCGCTCAACCAGATCCTGACCGAGATGGACGGCTTCTCGGCTCAGGAGGGCGTCATCGTGTTGGCCGCTACCAACCGGCCGGACGTTCTTGACCCCGCGCTGCTGCGCCCAGGACGTTTCGACCGTACCGTCACGGTACAGGCGCCGGACAAGGCCGGTAGGTTGGCCGTCCTGGAGGTACACACCAGAGACGTCCCCCTCGCGGAGGACGTTGATCTCCCCGCACTGGCGGCGCGGACGCCGGGGCTCGTAGGCGCTGAGCTCCGCAACCTCGTGAACGAGGCCGCCCTGGCCGCGGCTCGGCGGGACGGCGCTGACGTCACCGTCAAGGACTTCGAGGAAGCGCTCGAGAAGTTGGTGCTCGGTCCCAAGCGGCCGCTGGTGCTAAGGCGCAGCGACCGCGAGAGGATCGCCTTCCACGAGGCTGGCCACGCGGTCCTCGGCCTGGTAGTGCCCGAGGCCGATCCGGTGACCCGGGTGACGATCACGCCGCGCGGCCACTCCCTCGGCGTCACCTATCAGAGCCCGGAAGATGACCGGTACAACTTCTCCGAGGGATACGTCAGAGCTCGCATCATCGGAGCCCTGGGCGGGCGTGCCGCCGAGGAGCTGATCTACGGCGATCGCACGACCGGGGCGGAGAACGACCTCGAGCAGGTCACGAAGCTGGCCCGCATGATGGTGACCAGATGGGGCATGGGCGGTGTCGGTCCGCTCTCGCTCGCCTCGCGCGACGATCCTTACCTGAGCGGCAACGGACCGGCTCCTGCTGCCAGGCCACTGAGCGAGGACCTCGCCAGGCAGGTCGATGCCGAGGTACGCCGGATCGTCGAAGAGAGCTACGCAGAGGCGCTCGAACTGCTGACGTCGAACCGCGACCGTCTGGACTCGCTCACCCGCGCCCTGTTGGAGCGCGAGTCGCTCGATGAACCCGAGATCCTGGCCGCGGTCGGCCTGACCCGTGATGCCGAGGAGACCATGGCCGCCTGAGCCACCGGCGCGGCGAGCCGCGCCAGCAGGCGGCCACCTCTCGCGTGCGAAGACCGTCCCACACGGGGGACCCTTGCCATCAGACCGACCGGTACGTATTATCGGTGGACATGAGCGATCAGGGTAGGTCGGGAGCCGCGGAGCGACTCTTGGACACTGCCGCGCGCCTTTTCTACGCGCGCGGCGTATCCAACGTCGGCATCAACGAGATCATCGCTCGCGCTGGCGTGGCGCGCATGACCCTCTATCACCACTTCCCGTCGAAGGACGCCTTGATCAAGGCCGTGCTCGAGCGGCGGACAGCCGAGCGGGACGAGTGGCTGGACAGAGCTGCGGACATGGCCTCCGAGCCGCTCGGCCGCATGCTCGCCGTTTTCGACCTGTTCATGGAGTGGGCGGCCAGCCCCGACTTCAGGGGCAGCCCCCTCGTGTCAGCCACGTTCGAGCTGGGCGGGCAGTTGAACGCGGCCCGGCCCTTCGCGCAGGCGCACGGCCAGAGGATCGAACGCTACTTCGCCGAACAGGCGCGGGAAGCAGGTCTTCACGACCCAGAAGGTCTGGGGCAGCAGCTGCTGATGCTGCTGGAGGGCGCCAGCGTGGTCGTGCTCGTCAAGGGAGACGCGAAGGCCGCCGAGCTCGCGAAGAGCGCGGCGGCCTCTCTCATCGCAGGCGCGGCGAGCTGACGCCCGCGACAGGCCCTGCGAACCGGCACGCATCCCGTGAGGCGGCTCTCAGGCCGTGACGGCCTCCCCGGCTTCCTTCGGAGCGCTCACCAGCTGCACGGCTGCGTTGAAGCGCACCTGCTCGCTGACCAGCAGCGAACCCGCCTCCAGCACCTGGTTCCACGTCAACCCGAACTCCCGGCGGTCTAGCTTGCCCTCGAGCTCGGCGGCGAAGCGGTCGTTGCCCCAGGGGTCCTTCACGGGGCCGGAGATCTGGGCTCTGAACGTCGTCGGCTTGGTGACCCCGTTCATGGTCAGCGAGCCGTCGACCAGGTAGTCGGGCCCGTCTTCCCTGAACTGGGTGGACTCGAAGACGATCTTTGGGTGCTTCTCGACGTCGAAGAAGTCGGCTGACCTGAGGTGGGCGTCCCTGTCGCCGGAACCCGTGTCGATGGAAGCGGCGTCTATCTCGACGCGCACTTGGCGCGGGGTGCCATCGTCGGCCACCTCGGCGTCGACCGAGAACTCCTTGAACCGGCCCTTGACGGTCGCCAGACCCATGTGGCGAACGGAGAACTCCAGGCTGCTGTGCGTCGTGTCTAGGTTAAGGCTCATCTAGCGCTCCATGTGTCGGTGGTTTTCGGGCGGGCAGACCGTGATCACGCCGCCTCGATGACGACACCATATTCCAAAGCGCTTTGTATTGTCAAGTGGTTTGTAATGCCAACTTTATGCTACGCTCTCGGGCGTGAGCGACGAGTTCTGCCCGGTGCATGCGTCAATCGACCTTCTACAGGAGAAGTGGGTCATGCACATCATCCGAGCTCTGCTGGCACGTCCGCTCGGCTTCAACGCGATCGCCAGAGAAGTGGGCGGGGTCAACACCGCCACCCTGACACAGCGCCTGGAGCGTCTCGAGCGCCTGGGGATCTTAGATAAGTCGGTGGAGTCCACGATGCCGCCACGCACGCGCTACCAACTGACGGCTGCAGGCAAGGAGCTACAGGCGGTGATCGCCTCCATCGACGCCTGGGCTCGCAGGCACATCCAGCCACTGGAACCGGAAGCCGGCCACGACTTCAAGGTCGTGGCCGGCTAGTTCTTCTGCCTGGGTGGTCGCCAAGGCGCTACAGAGCGGCGTGGGCAGCCCACCGGCAGCGCGCGCTTACTTCTCGACGCGCTCCTTGAGACCCTTGCCCGTCTTGAACGCGGCGTACTTCTTGGCTGGGATCGTGATGGGCTTGCCGGTGCCCGGGTTCACGCCCTTGCGTTCGCCGCGGCTGCGGGTCTCGAACGTGCCGAAGCCCGTGATCTGTACCTTGCGGCCGGCGTCGAGCTCGACGGCGATGATGCCTTCGCCGTCAGCGGTCGAGAAGATCGCGTTGACGACCTCGTAGGCCTTGGCTTCGGAGAGACCAGTCTTCTTGGCGAGTTTCGCAGCGAGTTCAGTTTTGTTCATGCCCAGGTTCTATCACGCCGGACACGGCACATCCAAGGGTTTTTCACTCGGATGGCCCCGCCAGCACCGGCCTCATGTGAGGTGTGAGGGCCTTTCCTCCTGCTTCGGGCCGCATCGGGGTCCGGTTCACGAGAGGATCCGCCGCCAGCGCGTCCCGTGACCGCTAGATCACGTCCCAGACGTAACGGTCAGCCGCCTCGTCCAACGCGGCCGGGATCAGAGCGTAGTCGCCGCGGGCGCCATCGAGAACGCCGGCTTCCTTGAGGTCTCCCAACACCCGGGTCGCGGTCACGCGGGCGCAGCCCGCCATGAGAGCGACGTCGTCGTGCGTGAGGCTGAACGGGAGGTGCCGCCAGCCGGAGAGCGGCCGTTCGCGATCATCTGATGCTGTCGGCCCTGCGAACTCCTCTCCGAGTCGCTCCGCGAGACGCGCAAGGATGCGGCAGATCCTGGCCCCCATCGGCAGACCGAGGTCGTCCGCGAGCTGCCTGCTGCGCACCAGCTGCCTCACGAGCGCGGAGACGAAGGCCTGCCTGTGCTCCCTGATCGCGAGCGTCGCGGCAAGGTCGACCTCATGGACCGTGGCCCCGGTCTCGGCAGCGTCGACCGACTCGGCATGCGAGCGGTCTTCTACTGCCGCGGTGCCGATGACGTCTCCTCTACCGACAAGGTCGACGAGGCGACTGCGGCCCTGAGCGTCCACGCTGACGCGTAGCACCCCGGCGCCGACCAGGTACGGGACGGTCGGCGGCTCCCCTTCGGCGTAGAGCCGCTCGCCCGCCCGCAGTACGCGTTCTCCCAAGAGCACGACGCCGACATCCGGTGCGGCCCCGACCACCTCGAACGGATCGGCGAGCCGCCTGTCGGCGGCATGCCGCAGCACCTGGACCTGCGAACGCGCGGTGATCATCGCGGGAGCCTGCCCTGCAGCGATGCGGGCTCGACGCGCTCATTGGCCAAGATCAGCTCCCTCGCGGCGTCGACCTGGCCCCAGGTGTTCCACAGCATCACGCCGACCACCTTGCCACCGTCCAGGTAGTAGACGACCCCTTCCGAGTTCGGCGTCTTCCAGTCCTCCACGAGCTCCAGCCGTCCGTCGAGGATGCCCACGGCCTCGTAGCCGTCGGAGAACAGGTCCGAATAGAAGAACGGGAGATGGTCGAAGTCCGCGGGCGACGTGCCAGCGGCGGCCGCTACCATCTGGCGCCCGGCGTGCTGCCCCATCTGGACCGCGGCGTCTTCATGCTCTATCCGCGACCGCGACAACGGCTCTGGCCAGGGGAACGAGGCGACGTCACCCGCAGCGAACACGCCCGGCACGGGTCTGCCGGAGGCATCGAGCACCCTCAACGCGCGGTCGACATCGATCCCGCCGTTGGAACTCAGCCCGGCCGCACGTGCCAGATCCAGGTTCGGTGCGGCCCCGACGCCGACGGCCACCAGGTCGTAGACCCCGGACGTCCCGTCGCTCAGGGTCACCTCGGCTTGGTCACCCCGCACCTCCGCCGACTTCACGAGCACGCCCGGACGTACGGTCACCCCACGCTCGACGTAGCGGTCCGTGACCGCCTTGGAGAGCCCGGCCGGGAAGCGGTTGGCACCCAACCCGTCTTCGGGGAACGCCATGTGGACCTCGGTGCCGGCGTTCACGAGTCCGGCCGCGAGCTCCGCGCCTACGAAACCGCCGCCGACGACAAGGGCCTTCTTCCCCGGGCCAGACCTCGACCTCGCCGTGTGGTAGTCGGCCAGCGAGCGGTAGGCGACGATGGGTCCTCCTGGCGGTAGACCAGGCAGGCTACGGGCGCTGGCTCCGGTCGCGATGAGCAACTGGTCGTAGGGCAACTCCCGGCCGTCGTCCAACGATACGACCTTCGATCCCGTGTCGATGGCGGTGGCAGCGTGACCCGTCAGCTCTTTGACGCCATACTTCTGCGTGTCAAGCATCGCCTTGTCCAGCGTCCCGCCGTTCCACAGCGCCTTGGTCAGATGCGGCCGCCGGTACGGACCGACCTCCTCGGCTGTGACAAGCGTGATGCTGCCATCTGGGTCTGCTGAGCGGATGGACTTGGCGGCCGCGTCTGCCGCAAGCCCACCGCCGACGAGTAGGTATCTGTTCGGCATGTCGTGCTCCCGCCGTCACGGTAGCACCATTGCGACAGTTTTGATAGTCCTTTATGTCATAAGGCACAACACGCCTCGTGGACGCGACTTCAAGGCCACGGACCTAGCGCAGCGCGCCCGAGATGTACTCCTGCAGTTGCTCGATGAGGAACTCCTGCTCCGACATAACGGCCTTGACGACGTCGCCTATCGAGACGATCCCGGCCAACCGGCCGTCCTCCAAGACGGGCAGGTGGCGCACCCGGTGGTCTGTCATCAGGCGCATGCAGTCGACGACCGTCTGCTCCGGGCCAACGGTCACGACCTGTCCCGTCATGACGACCCGCACCTCCAGGTCTCGAGAGCCACGGCCCAGCAGGATCACCTTACGAGCGTAATCCCGTTCCGAGAACACGCCGACGACGGTGCCGTCGTCCACCACCACCAGGGCCCCCACATCGTGCTCGGCCATGACCTCGAGCGCCCTGAACACCGTATCGTCTGGCGACACCGTGTAGACGGCGACGCCCTTGTCGTGCACGAGCTGTCTGACGGTCCGTCTCGCCTGCATGGCAGCACCTCCGGATCGAAGAGTGCACACATCATAGGCGTGAGGCCGACCCGGCCCGCCGCCGGCCCCCACCTCGCCGGGGGTAGGATTGCGCACGAGTTGAGCGACGACACCCGCGCGACCCTGGCTGGCCGGGACACTACCCACGTCTTCACCCGGACCACGGCCGTGCCCCGCGACCTTCGAACGGAGGCGGAGCTGACGCAGCACGGTTACCTCGTTCGAGGTGAGGTGGCCGGTTGGCTTGAGACGCCGTCCGGAAGGGTGGCGCTCTACAGCACGACGGAGGCACGACGTCTGCGCGGCGACATGTGGCTCCGCCCACGCGGGGTTCCTGCTGACGGCGCTGGCGGTGGTAAGGCCGCTCGCCGCGCGACCGCGGCCGGCCTCGCCGAGGCGCGGCGCGTACGCAACTACACGCCTGCACCCCAGGCGCGCTGGCGTCAGCCCTCGCTGGGGCGCGAGCCGCGCCGCTGGTTGACGGAGCTCTTCCGCGAAGGCTTCGCGATCATCGACGTAGAGACCACCGGCCTGTCTGCCAGGGACGAGGTGGTGGAGGTCGCGGCCGTCGGCAACGACGGGAAGACGCTCTTCGAGAGCCTGGTGAGGCCGAAGCTGGGCAGAGTGCCTGCCGCCGCGGCGCGCATCCATGGGCTCACGTGGACGCAGCTCAGCCGCGCCCCCACGTGGCCTGAGGTCGTGGACGACCTGGCAGATGCCCTCGCCGGACGCAGGATCCTCGCCTGGAACGCGGCTTTCGATGAGCGGCTCGTCGTTCAGTCGAGCCGGGCCTGGGCGATCCCGCACCCGCTGCCAGGTTTCGAGTGCGCCATGCGCGCCTACGCCGTGTGCCGGGGCGTCGGTAGCGGCGGGTTGCGACTGTCGCGAGCCGCGGCGGTGGAGGGCGTGCTGGCGGGGTCTCAGTCGCACCGAGGCGGCGCGGACGCCGCGCTGACCCTGGCGGTGCTCAGAGCCGTGCACCTGCGACAGGCGCGGGCTGCGTGAAGTCATGCGCAAGATCGTCCACGTCGACATGGACGCCTTCTACGCCTCGGTCGAGCAGCGTGACAGACCCGAGCTGCGCGGCCGTCCCGTAGCCGTCGGCGGAAGCGGGCCGCGGGCCGTCGTAGCGGCCGCCAGTTACGAGGCGCGCGCGTACGGCGTGCGCTCCGCCATGCCGATGGCTCGCGCCCTCAGGGCCTGCCCCGAACTGCTCGTCGTTCGGCCACGGTTCGACGTCTACAGGGAGGTCTCTGAGCAGGTGAGGCAGGTCTTCCACCGCTACACGGACCTGGTAGAGCCCCTGGCGCTCGACGAGGCGTACCTGGACGTCACCCAGCCGAAACAGGGCCCGGCTTCAGCCACCCTCATCGCCCGCGCGATCAAGGCCGAAGTCAAGGAGCAGACTGGCCTGACGGCGTCGGCCGGCGTGTCGACGGGCAAGTTCCTGGCGAAACTGGCCTGCGGCCTATCGAAGCCGGACGGCCTAAGCGTTATCACCCCCGACGAGGCCGAGAAGGTCCTCATGCCCTTGCCCGTCGAGCGGTTCCATGGTGTGGGCCCACGCACGGCCGAGAAGCTGCGCGCGCTGGGCATGACCACCGGAGCCGACCTCAAGGCGGCGGGGCGCGAACGTCTCGAGGCAGCCCTGGGCAAGTTCGGGTCGTTCCTGCACGACATCGTCAACGGCGTCGATGACAGGCCCGTCGTCCCGAACCAGCCCCGCAAGTCGATCGGATCGGAGACGACCTTCGACGTCGACATCACGGAAGACACCGCTCTGGACGCGGTCTTGAAGGAGCTGTGTGCGGACGTCATGAGCAGCCTGGGCAGGCGCGGCATGGCGGCCAGACGGGTGACGGT
>DASVCK010000058.1:0-11402 GCA_036381675.1 Trueperaceae bacterium
CTCGTGGCCTGAAGGGCGAGGAGATCCCGCTCTCGGCGCGCATCTTCGCGATCGTCGACGTCTTCGACGCGCTCACCTCCGACCGCCCCTACCGCAAGGCGTGGACTCGCGAGGAGGCGCTGGACCACATCAAGCAGGGCATCGGCACCCACTTCGACCCGCGCGTGGCGGAGTCCTTCTTCGAGCTGATCGACAACGAGTAGCTCGGCGCGCCGAGGCTATGCTGGCCGGCGTGCCTCGTCCCGCCAGGTTCGCCTTCTACCTCGTCCTGTTCGTCATCGCCGGTGTGGCCGTCTACTGGCTGGGCACCCGCCTGCGGCCAGCGCCGCAGCCGGCCGGCACTGCTCTCTCCGACCCCGTGGCGATCTCGGGGCTGCCGCTCGTCGACCAGGACGGACGACCGTTCGACATGGCGGCCGACCTGCGCGGCGACGTGGCGCTGGTCTTCTTCGGCTTCACGCGCTGCCCTGACGTCTGCCCGTTCACGATGGCGCAGCTCTCCAGCGTCTACGCCGAGGTGGGCGAACCCAGCGACCTCAAGGTCGTCATGGTCACCGTGGACCCCGAGTTCGACACGCCCGAGGTCGTGGGCGAGTACGTGGAGCGGTTCGACCCGTCGTTCATCGGCTTGACGGGCACGAACTCTCAGGTGGCCGCGGCTGCCAAGGCGTTCTTCGTCGGCTACGGCGGCGCCGGCGTGGACAGAGTGCACACGGAGTACGTGGCCGTGCTGGACCGTCAGGGCCGCATGCGGTACGTGTACGGTTCCGACGTGGTGCGCACCCTGGCCAGGGACGTGCCCCGGCTGCTTCAGGAACTGTGAGCTGCAGCCGGGCGCCCGGTGGATAGAAGCGGTTGGCGGAGACCTTGGCCAGCGAAAGCGGCAGCAGCCTCAGTTGACCGCGCTGTCCTCTGCGAACCGCTGCACCGCGTGCGGCAACACGACGTAACGCCCGCGCGTGCCGGCGATGAGGCCCAGGTCGCGGAGCTGCTGCACCGCCGAGCTGGTGGTCTCGCGGGCGGCGCCCACCAAACCGGCCAGCGTGTCGTGCGTGAGCGGCAACGTGAGCCTTACCATGCCGCCCTGCACCTCCTGCCCGAAGCGTCGCGCCAGGCGGAGGAAGACCTTAGCCACCCGCACAGCGACGGGGACGTCCACGTCCTGCAGCTGTTCCGTGAGGCGCTCCAGGCGGGCAGCGGCGGCGTGTCCGAGCACACCGTCGTACGTGCCGCTGCCTTGCGCATCGAACGGAAGCGCGACGATCCTGACGTCGGGCCCCAGCGCCGAGGCCGTGTCCAGGTAGCGCTCCTGAGACGGACTGAGCGCGCCGACGACGTCTCCGGGGCCAGCCAGGTCCAGTAGCCGTCCACGACTACCGGCGCCGTCTAGCGACAGGGCCAGCAGGCCGGACGTGACCAGGTAGGAGTGCCGAGCGGCATCACCCTGGTGGTACAGGGTCTCACCGGCCTCCAGCGTCACGCCCACGCCGTCCTGCACCAGCGGCAGCGCGAAGTCCTGGCCGGGCTGCAGGCTTGGCAGCGGCGCGGCAGGGTCCGCCGGCAGGTGCGAGCCGTCGTACGCGGGCGTCATGGGACCGATTCTAAAGCCTCGTCCCCGGTAAGGCGCGTACGGATGGTCTCAAGCCCGGCCTGACTAGGCCGCGGCCTGGGCCCGCCTGAAGACCACCTCGCCGCCCACGAGCGTCGCGACGGGCCAGCCCGTGAAGGCCTCGCCCTCCCACGGTGTGTGCTTGGCCTTGCTGCGGAACTCGGCGCCGACGACGGGCGCGGAGGTCTGCAGGTCCAGGACGGTGATGTCGGCTGGCGCTCCTGGTGACAGCCGCGGTGCCGGCCACCCCATCACCGCGGCGGGCCCGTCCTGCAGGTGCCACAGCAGTCGCCCTAGAGGCAGGAGGCCCGCGGCGACGAGCCGCGTGTGCAGCAGGGGGAAGCTGACCTCCAGGTTGGCGATGCCGAACGGCGCGCTCAGCATGTCCTGCTGTTTCTCTGCGAGCGTGTGCGGCGCGTGGTCGGTGCCGATCGAGTCCACGCTGCCGTCCCGCAGACCGGCTCTGAGAGCCTCGACGTCGGCCTCCCGCCTGAGGGGCGGGGCGACCTTGAACACCGGGTCGTAGCCGGCCAGCGCCTCGTCGGTCAAGGTGAGGTGGTGGGGGGTGACCTCCAGCGTCACGGGCGCGCCGGAGGCCTTGAGCCAACGGCCCACCTCGAGCCCTCTGGCCGAGCTCACGTGGGCCAGGTGCACCCGCGCGCCCGTCAGGCGGGCGATCTCGCCGTCGCGGAACAGCATGACCGCCTCTGCCTCCACGGGGTTGCCGGGCAGGCCGAGGCGCTGACTCACCTCGCCCTCGTTCATCACCCCGTCGTCCCGCAGGCCGGGGTCCTCCGAGTGAGTCTGCACCACGAGCCCCAGCTCGGCGGCGTAGTGGCAGGCGCTGCGGAACAGCCGCGCGTCGGCGACGGGCACTCCGTCGTCGGTGACCATCACCGCCCCGGCAGCGGCGAGGGCGGCCATGTCGGTCAGCTCCTCACCGCGCAAGCCCTTGCTGAGGGCCGCGGCGGGCCTCAGCCTGGCGCCGGGAAGGCGTGCGGCGCGCGCGACGAGGTCGGCGACCATGCCTGGGTCGTCGACAACGGGGACCGTGTTGGCCATGCTCACGACCGTGCCGAACCCGCCGGCGGCGGCGGCGGCGAGGCCGCTAGCCAAATCTTCCTTCGTCTCCTGGCCCGGGTCGCGCAGGTGTGCGTGCAGGTCGAGGAACGCTGGCGTGACCACCATGCCAGCCGCGTCCAGCTCCTGGTCCACCGTGCCGCCCAGGTCCGTTCCCTCGACCACGCCGTCCTTCACGTACAGGTCGTGGACGCCGTGATCGCCGGCGCCGTCCAGGAGACGGCCGCCTCGCAGCACCGCCCTCACCGCTTGCCTACCAGCAGCGTGTAGAGAACGGCCATCCGCACCGGCACGCCGGCCGCTACCTGTCTCTCGACGAGGCTGCGCGGTCCGTCGGCCACGTCGGTGGCGACCTCGACGTCGCGGTTCATGGGGCCGGGATGCATGAAGCGGGCGTGCGGCGCTGCCATCTCCATGTGCCGCTGCGTGATCTGGTAGCGGTGCACGTACTCGGCGAGCGAGGGCAGCCGGCTCGAGCCCATGCGCTCGCGCTGGAGGCGCAGGGCCATCACGGCGTCGGCGCCGCTGACCGCCTCGCCCAGGTCGGCCGTGACGTGGACGCCTGGTTGCGCGGCGAGTTGAGGGGGGAGCAGGCCGGCCGGGCCCGCGAGCACGACCTCGCCGCCGAGCCGCGTGAAGAGAGCCGCGTTGGAGCGGGCCACGCGCGAGTGCTCGACGTCGCCGACGATCGCCAGCCTGCGCCCCGCGAACGGTCGGATCCGGTCCTGGGCGGTCAGCCCCGCCTCCGTCAGCGCGGCCCGCAAGGTGTACGCGTCGAGAAGAGCCTGGGTGGGGTGCGCGTGTCTGCCGTCGCCGGCGTTGACGACCGCGCCATCCGTCCAGCGGGCCAGCTGATGAGGGACACCGGCCGAGCGGTGCCTGACGACGTAGAGGTCCGCCTGCAGCTGCTCGATGGTGCGTAACGTGTCGCGCAAGCTCTCGCCCTTGGCGAGGCTCGACGAGCCGGCGCTGAACGACATCACGTCGGCGCTCTGGGCGCGTGCCGCGCGTTCGAAGCTCAGTCGCGTGCGGGTGCTGTCCTCGAAGAACAGCGTCGCGACGGTGAAGCCTTGCAGCGCCGGGACCCTCTTCACGGGCCGCGTCAGCACCTGCGCCATGACGTCGGCGGTGTCCAGCAGCGCGACCAGGTCCTCGGCCGGCCAGCCCTCGAAGTCCAGCAGGTGACGCTGTCGTCTGGCTAGGGCTGGTGGCGGGGTCGGGGGGACGTGAGCGGCTGCGGCGCCGATCACTCCGTGCGCTCCCACAGCTCGACCTGGTCCTCGCCGTCGACCTCGGCCACCCGCACGTGGACGATCTCCGAGCGGCTGGTGGGCACGTTCTTGCCCACGTAGTCCGCCCTGATGGGCAACTCGCGATGCCCGCGATCCACCATGACCGCGTACTGGATCGCTGCCGGCCGGCCCATGTCGACGATCGCATCGAGCGCGGCCCTGGCGGTGCGGCCGGTGAAGAGCACGTCGTCGACCAGCACGATGCGGGCACCGTGGACGTCGAAGTCGACCTCGGTGCGCTTCACCACAGGTTGCAGCGAGATCTCCGTGAGATCGTCCCGGTACAGCGTGATGTCCAGCTTGCCGATCATGGGCCGCGTGCCCTCGAACCCTTCGATGAGCGCGGCCAGACGCTCCGCCAGGGGGGCGCCGCGCGTGTGTATGCCGACCAGGGCTACGTCGCTGGCGCCCTTGTTGCGCTCGATCACCTCGTGGGCGATCCGCCGCATGGCGCGGTCGAACTCGGTCGCAGACATGATCGTCGACTTGTACTGGAGGTTGGGGTTGTCTTCCACTCTCGCTCCTTCCCGGCCTCACCGGACCGGATTAAAGGTGCTGCCAGCATAACGCCGGTCCCGAGGCGGTGATGGTGGCTGGCCCCGGTAGCGAACGAACGGGCCGTTGCCAGCGGACGTTTCACGTTTCGGAGGCCCGAGTGAGCCGGTGTTATCGTGCCGGTCATGACGGACACAGCTACCAAGGCGCCGGAGACCGGCGCTGCACGGACCTTCGGCAACCTCATCGGCGGCCGCGAGGTGCCGAGCGAATCGAGCTTCGCCTCGCGCAACTCCAGCCGGCTCGAGGACGTCCTCGGCCGTTTCCCCGAAGCCACCAAGGAGCAGGTGCGGGAGGCATGCGAGGTCGCTCGCGAGGCGTTCAAGACGTGGTCGCGCACTCCGGCGCCCATCCGGGGCCAGCTCATCGGTCAGATCGGCAAGGCGCTCGAGCGCGAGAAGGAGTCGCTCTCGCGCCTCGTCACGCGCGAGATGGGGAAGACGCTCAAGGAGGCGCGCGGCAGCGTCCAGGAGGCCATCGACACCTGCCACTTCTTCCAGTCGGAGGGGCGCCGCCTGTACGGCCAGACGGTACCGTCCGAGATGCCGCGCAAGGAGCTGAACACGTACCGGCGGCCGCTCGGCGTCGTCGGCATCGTCACGGCCGGCAACTTCCCGATCGCGGTGCCGTCATGGAAGATCATCCCGGCGCTGGTGACGGGCAACACGATCGTCTGGAAGCCCAGCGATGACGCTCCGGCGGTCGCCTACGCCTTCGCGAAGATCATCGAGGAGGCCGGCGTGCCGGCCGGCGTCCTCAACGTCGTCTTCGGCGGCGGCAAGGGCGCAGCTGGCGAGTTCCTCGTCGACATGATGGACGAGGGCCGTTTGGACAAGTTCGCCTTCACGGGCAGCACGGCCGTGGGGCGCCACATCGGCGAGGTCGCGGGCCGCAACCTCCTGCATCCGACGCTGGAGCTGGGCGGCAAGAACCCGCTCATCATCATGCGTGACGCCGATCTCGCGAACGCCGTGGAGGGCGCCATCTTCTCGGCGTTCGGCACCGGCGGTCAGCGCTGCACCTCGGCGGGCAACATCATCGTCGACGCGCCCGTCTACGACGAGTTCAAGCGGCGCTTCCTGGAGCGCGTCGAGCAGATCCGCATCGGTGACCCCAACCAGCACGACGACGTCCTGTACGGGCCGTTCATCAACCAGCGCTTCTTCGAGAACTGGCAGCAGCACTACCGGTGGGGCGAGGAGGACGGCGCCACCCTGCTCCACGGCAAGGGCCGCATCGAGGAGGGCAACGCCCCCAGCGGCTTCGTAGGCGACCCGAAGGCGTCGTTCTACGGCTGGCCCACCGTGTGGGAGGGCGTAAGACCCGGCATGAAGCTGTTCCAGACCGAGGTCTTCGGCCCCACCATCAACCTGGTGAAGGTCGACGGCATAAAGGAAGCGGTCGAGGCAGCCAACGCCGTGGACTACGGGCTCTCCAGCGCGATCTACACCAACGACCGCGAGTGGGCGCACCACTTCAAGGACAACATCGAGGCCGGCATGTCATCGATCAACAACACGACGGTGGGAGCCGAGGCGCACATGCCGTTCGGCGGCGTCAAGGGCTCGGGCAACGGCACGCGCGAGTCGGGCATCTGGGTCATCGAGAGCTACACGTACTGGCACGGCGTGAACGACGACGTCTCGGGCAAGCTGCAGCTGGCGCAGATGGACACGGAGTACGTCGAGCCTAAGGGCGAGGTGGACGTCAGCCAGCTGTTCTAGGTCACATCCTTCTCGTGTCGATAAGCCTCCGGGCGGCTTCAGGATCGTCCAAGGCGATGAAGTCGGCTATGGCCTTGGCAGTGTGCGTCTGCTCATCGAACGGGCGCATCTTCGCGTCAACGCTTCCTGGCCGGCTCCTTAAGCAGCTCCGCGAGGCGCTCGTCCGCCAGGAGCGTCTTGATCTCCTGCACCCGGTCCTTGTGCACGAGCAGCAGGGCGTGGCCGCGCTTGACGATGACCAGGTCGTTGACGCCGAGGGTCACGACGACGTCGCCCTCGTCCTCGGTGTAGACGATGTTCCCCGACGCGTCATGGCCGATGTGACGGCCCACGACAGTGTTGGAGCCGTCGTGGGCGACGAGTCGCTCGAGAGCGCCCCAGTCGCCGATGTCGTCCCACTCGAACCGGCCCGGTACGACGTGGGCTCGGTCAGTGCGCTCCATGAGCGCGTAGTCGATGCTGATGCGAGGCAGGTCGCCGAACCTCTCGGTCACCGCGCCGGCCTCGAACGCCGAGCGCAGCGGGAGCATGAGGTCTGGGGCGCGCCGGTCCAGCTCCATCAGGACGTCCTTGGTGCGCCACACGAAGATGCCGGCGTTCCACAGGTACCCGCCGGCGGCGAGGTACGCCTCGGCGGTGCGGGCGCTCGGCTTCTCCACGAAGCGTTTGACCGTATAGCCCGCCCCGGCAGGCTCGCCGACCTCGATGTAGCCGTAGCCGGTCGCCGGCCGCGTGGGGGCGATGCCCACCGTCACGAGCCCGCCGCGGTCGTCGGCGACACCGGCGGCGGCCCTTATCGCCTCGTGGAAGCCCGGGCCGATGCGGTGGTCGGAGGAGAAGAACCCCGTCACCGCGTCGCCGTGCCGCTTGGCGATGGTCAGGCAGGCCAGGGCGATGGCCGGCGCGGAGTCGCGCGGCGTGGGCTCCACCAGCAGGTTCTCGAGTGGGACGTCGGGGAGTTGCTCGCACACCAGCCCGACGTAGCGCCTCGCCGTGGCGACGTACACGTTCGCCGGGTCGCCGGCCAACGGCAGGACGCGGTCGTACGTGGATTGGATGAGGGTTCGGCCGCTGCGGCCCAGGTCGAGGAACTGCTTGGGCCTGTCGGCGGTGGAGAGGGGCCAGAAGCGCTGCCCCTGACCACCTGCCATGATCACGGCGCGGAAGCCCGGGATGGGGCCCAGGTGGGCAAGGTTGTCCTCCGCCGCAGGGGCGGCCGACGCATCCGTCGCCTGTGTCGGCGACCTCGTGCCCGGTTCGCTCACCGTCCGTATCTCCTCTCGCGCGCCTGGAAGTCCCTTAGGGCGCGGAGGAAGTCGACCTTCCTGAACTCCGGCCAGTTGGCGTCGCAGAAGTAGAACTCACTGTAGGCCGTCTGCCACAGCATGAAGCCCGAAAGGCGCACTTCGCCCGAGGTCCTGATGACGAAGTCCGGGTCCGGGAGGCCGGCCGTGTACACGTGGCTCGTGATCTCGTCCGCCTCGACCTGCCCGGCAACGTTCGCCAGGTCCTCGCCCGCGTCCAACCGTGCGCGCAACAGGGCGTTCACGGCGTCGACGATCTCCTCACGCCCGCCGTAGCCGAGGGCCACGTTGACGAACAGGTTGTCGTAGCTCTGCGTGGCCTCTTCCATCGCCCTGAGCGCCTGCCTAGCCGATTCCGGGAAGTCCGAGGTGTCGCCTATGATCTTCACGCGGACGCGGTTCTTGTGCAGCTTCTCGTCGGTGAGCAGCTCGCGCGCCTGCTGCGCGAACAGCCCGTGCAGGTGCGAGACCTCGTCCGGCGCCCGCCCTCGGTTGTCGGTCGAGAACCCCCACAGCGTGACGTGCTTGATCCCGAGCTCGAGGCACCAGTCGAGCACCTCCCTGGCCTTGCCGGCGCCATGGTCGTGACCGGCCTTGACGTCGAGGCCGACGGCCCTGGCGAAGCGGCGGTTGCCGTCCATGATGATGCCGATGTGTTTCGGCAGGACGCCCTCGGCCCTTATCTCGCTCAGGAGGCGCCGCTCGTATAGCCAGTAGAGAGGTCTGGCGACGCCGTTGACGAGGTTGAGCGTGCCCTTGGCTGCGGCGGCTCGGCGGCCACGGTCGCGCTGCTCATCCGTAGCTGTGCTCGTGGTGGAGACGGCGCCCTCGCGCGTCAGGGCTGTACTCGTAGCCTCGACGACTTCAGCGTCGGTCCCTACTGCGTCCGACCCCCGGTCGGTGGTGTCGACTGGCACCTTCAGAGTTTAGCTGTCGGGTCCGCGGCTACAGGGAGCCAGCTCACTTCCCCCGCGGCGCGAGCATGGCCAGCGGGGTCCTGATGAGGATCTCGATGTCCCACCAGACCGACCAGTTGCGCACGTAGTTGGCCTCCATGGCCTGACGCTCCCCGAAGGTGGCCTCGTTGCGCTCCTCCACTTGCCAGTAGCCGGTGATGCCGGGCCGCGCCAGGAAGATTATGTCGCGCTCCTCGTCCATGTCCCTCAGCTCGGACACCAGGTACGGTCGCGGGCCCACGAGGCTCATCTGTCCCATGAGCACGTTGACGAGCTGCGGCAGCTCATCGAGCGAGAGCCGCCTGAGCGCCCTGCCCACCCGCGTCACGCGCGGGTCGTCCGTGAGCTTGCGGTAGCGGAGGTACTCCTCGCGAGCCGCCGGGTCATCCTCCATGAGCCGCTCCAGGCGTTCCCCCGCGTCCGCGAACATGGTCCTGAACTTCAGGCACTCGAACGGCTTGCCGCCCCGGCCCACGCGTGGCGAGCGGTGGAGGGGGGCGCCTGGGGAGTCCAGGCGCACGATGAGCGCGATGACCGCCAGCGGGACGCCGAGGAGGAGCAGCAGTGCCGCGGAGAGGAAGACGTCCATCGTCCGCTTGATGAACCGGTTGGACGGCGACGCGAGTTGGTTGCGCACCTCGAGAGCCAGCGACGTGCCCAGGGGGGTAGCGGACACCGAGCTCGTGGGCAACCCGCCGATGTCCGGCAGGTACTGCACGAACCGCAGCTGCCGATCGGCGCGTTTCAGGACCTCGTCGAACTCGAGGACCCGAGCGGCATCCGGCGTGACGATCGCGTGGCTGACGTTGTTGTCAGCGATGTAGCGCCACGCATGCTCGAGGTCACCCGTGATCGGCGGGTCCTGGAGGTCCCAAGTGCCCGTGCCGAAGGCCGCGACCGGATGCAACCCCAGGCCGCGGTGCGTGGCGAGGTGCTTGGTGGTGCGCGCGGCCGCTGGGCCCGTGCCGAGCACGACTACCGCCCGGCCCCACAGGTGCAGGCCGCGCAGCACGAACTTCACGAACTCCCGCACGGCTGGCGCCAGCACGATGCTGGCGACGAGAGTCACGGCCATCGTGATGGGCGCCAGCTCGAGCGAGCGCAGCAGGACCGACACGCTGGCGACTAGCAGGGAACCGCCGGTGGCGACAGTCACGGAGCCCGCCAGCTCCTGATGGCTGGGGCGTCCGTAGGCCGGGTAGTGCCTGGCCAGCAGCCCGACCAGCGGCCAGGCGAGCGCGGCGTAAGCGAGCCCGGGGGCGAAGTCTACGGAGCCGTTGGCCGCGAGCAGGCCGAGCACCAGGGACATGGCACCGGCGGCCGCGTCTCCCGCGGCCAGGGAAGCTCGCACCGCCAGGGCGCTCATCACGCCCGTCTCGGCCTCCGCGAGCGACCTGTGGCCCACGGCGCGCCAGCCCAGGACCGCCGCCAGCGGGTAGAGGACAGCGCCCGAGAGCAGCGTCGAGTCGAAGGTGTTCAGGACGATGACGCCCAGAAGCACCACCGCCGCCGCCCGGTCCCGTTGCTGTACCGCCCGCAGCGACAGCGCGAGGAACAGCAGCGTCAAGCCGGCGAAGCCGACGAAGCCACGCTCCACCCACGCCGACAACGCCGCGTTGTGAGCATGCGACGCGACCGGACGTAGCCGAGGTTGCTCTCCCGCCAGCGCGCTTATCGACGTCGGCAGGCCCTGCGGGCCCCAGCCGATAAGCGGC
Source organism: Trueperaceae bacterium (assembly GCA_036381675.1). Classification (GTDB taxonomy): domain Bacteria; phylum Deinococcota; class Deinococci; order Deinococcales; family Trueperaceae; genus DASRWD01. Next base: position 10,236 of record DASVCK010000058.1, read on the forward strand.
CGGGCTGCGATGGCGTTGAGCGCGTCGGTCCAGATCGGGAAGCGGGACGCGCGCAGCGAGGCGACGCCCCGTTCGGCGCGCCCGGGCACGTAGGGCACCGCGGCGTCGGTCGCCGTGAGCTGCAGCTCGGTGAACGTGGTGCTGACCCCTGTCAGGTTGGAGCGATCGGGGACGACGCCGACATGCCACACCAGGGGCTGGTCGCCCGTGTACCTGAAGGTGACCTGCGCCCGCACCAGCTCGTTCTCCAGCTCGAGGGCGCTGCTGCTCATGACCTCGACGGGGCCGGAACCGCGCGCCTCGTGAACGCCCCGGACCATGGTGGTGCCGAGGTTCATCTGCACGACCTGGCCGTCCACCGCCGTCTCGCCCCAACCGTCGAGGCCCGGCCTGGCGTCGGCCTGCGCCCGCAGGACGACGCTCATCGTGTACGTCTGCTGGGGCTCCAGGGTGACGATCTGCTGGAGCCGCGACCACGGGTCCTCGGAGCGCTTGGTCACGACGAACGCCGTGCGCTCCACGCCGTCCACGGCGATCTTCCCGTCCGTGAACGTGACCCCCAACGGGAACCACCAGTCGCCGTCGGCGACCTCGGTGCCCCTGAAGACGTTGGCGTCGGGCTGGGCCGGCTGGAACGCGGTCAGGAAGCCCGTCCTACCGACGCCTAGCGGTGCCAGCAGCCCGGAGGCCAGCAGGAACATCACGGCGATGAGCACCCACTCGGCGCCGTGCGTGCTACGCGTGCCGCGGCGCTTGACGAGCCTGAGACCGAGTGACACCAAGAGCCAGGCGAACATCGCCTCACGGGCGCCGGAGAGGATCACACCAGCGGCCCCCAGCGCCAGCGCCACCACGCGGAGGCGCGGCGAGGGGACGACGATCGCGAGGAGCGCCGCCAGCACGAGCATCATGTGGCCGAACGTCGCGGGATGCGTCTGCCACGTGATGGCGTCGAGCGGAGTGCGGGCCGTTGCCCACTGGAAACCGTCCAGTTGACGGAGCCCCACCAGGAAAGCGATCAGCAGGCCCACGATCAGGCCGGCGCCAACCGCCTTGCCGACGTCCCTGTGTGCCAGCGATCGCCGCAAGGCTGTGGACGACCGGTAGATGAGCCACGCCGCGAGCACCTGAGCGGCCGTGCCGAGCCCCGCCGTCACGTGCCCGGTG
>DASVCK010000059.1:0-25896 GCA_036381675.1 Trueperaceae bacterium
GTGCGTTCAGGTCCAGCGCGTGCCTCACGACGTCGCCGGCGCGCCAGTCTCCGGCGTGCGGCAACAGGGCGTAAACGAACTCATGCCTGCCCCTGTCGGCGTCCGGGTCCGGCCTCACCGGCGAGCGCAGGAGCGTGAGACGCATGACATCGTCCTTGACGTCGTAGCCGTACTTGCAGTCGTTGAGGAGCGCCACCCCGTAGCCGCCCTCGGAGATGTCGGCCCAGCGGTGTGCGGGTACCTCGAAGCGTGCCCAGTCCCAACTGGTGTTCCAGTGCGTTGGCCTCTCGATCGCGCCGAGCCCGATGTCGTAGGTAGCGTGCCTGGCACGCACCAGCACCGGGAACGCGACCTTGAGCAGGGTTCGGCGCTCCTGCCAGTTGACCTGGGTGCGGAACTCGATCCGCCTGCTACCCGCGGTGAGCACGATGCGCTGCGTCACCTCCGAGTCCTCGAGCGACCAACGCAGCCGCAGGACAGCCCTGAGGGGCCCGTCCTCCTCTACCGCGGACTCCTCCAGCGCGGCCACCTCGCGCACCGCCTCCTGGTAGTAGGGGTCGATGTCCCAGGCGTCGAAGGCCAGCGGCTTGTCCTCGAACAGCTGGAGAACGTTGCCGGGCCTCCCCGGGGGGAGGACCTCACGCCGGTTGGTCTTGTCGTAGACCCTGGCCAGCTGACCCCGCTCGTCCAGCTCCAGCCGGTAGTGCTCGTTCTCGAGCGTCCGCTCGGTGGCGCTGACGGCGCTGTCCCGAGCGTGACCATCAGAGCCCTCTGCCTGCCGCAGCCTCACCCACCGGTAGCCGAGAGACGGCACCTCGGGTACCCGCAGGAGCACGGTCCGTGAGCCGCCGCCTCCGACCTCCTGGCTTTCCAAATGTTGTCCGTCGTCGCCCTCGGCGGCCAACCCGGTGCCGCGATCGCCGACGGGCAGCTCCACGAGCCCGTCGCGGGCCCAGCCCAGCGAGTTGAACAGCAGGAACCCGAGATCCTCCGGAGCCGGCAGGAGCGCCTCAGCCTCGGCGAACGCGTCGTCAGCCACCTGCGCGATGCGCGCGTGGTCGGCCGCGCTATCGACGTAGACGGGGGCGATCGAGGAGCCTGGCAACACGTCATGGAACTGGTTGTAGAGCAGGAGCTCCCACGCCTCTCGCAGGTCCGGGTACGGCGCGCCGAAAAGCAGCGCCGCCAGCGTGCCGGCCAGCTCGGCGTCGTGCAGCCTGCCCTCGTTCCGGCGGTTGGCGCGCTTGATCGCGGCTTGGGACGTATAGGTCCCGCGGTGGTACTCGAGGTAGAGCTCGCCGTCCCAGACGGGCAGGCTTTCCCCCTCGACGCGGCGGGCCAGGCGCTCGAAGAACGGCTCAACGTGGCCTTGCCGCACCCGCGGAACGCCCGGGAGGTCGTCCATGACGCGGGCCGCCTCCAGCATCTCGCGGGTCGGGCCTCCGCCCCCGTCACCCCAGCCGTATGCCAACAGCAGCTCGTCGTTGACGTCCTTCTGGCGGTACTCGCGCCAGATCCCGGTCACCTCCCTGGCGTCCAGCTCGCCGTTGTAGGTGTAGTGGTGCGAGTTCCGCTCCGGGGTCGTGATGAAGTGCGCCAGCACCTCGGTGCCGTCGATCCCACGCCATCTGAAGGTGTCGTGGGGCATGCGGTTGAACTGGTTCCAGGAGAGCTTCGTCGTGACGAAGTAGGGCAGCCCGCTCTTGGCCAGCAGCTGCGGCAGCACCGCGGAGTAGCCGAAGACGTCCGGCAGCCACAGCACCTTCGAGTCCACGCCGAAGCGCTCGCGCATGTAGCGCTTGCCGTGGACGATCTGCCTGATCAGGGACTCGCCTGACGGCAGGTTCGTGTCGGCCTCCACCCACATCCCGCCGGTGATCTCCCACCGGCCGTCTCGGATGCGCCTTCTGACGCGCTCGAAGAGGTCCGGATGGTCGTGCTCCAGCCAGCGGTAGAGCTGAGGGCTCGAGTGCATGAACCTGTACTCGGGGTACTGGTCCATGAGGTGCAGGACCGTGGCGAACGTGCGCTGCGCCTTCTCGCGGGCGTGCGCCTGCCGCCACAGCCATGCGAGGTCGATGTGCGCGTGTCCCACGGCCGTCACGACGGGCCTCTCGGGGTCGGTGCCGCCCGCGCTCTTCAGCCCCGCCGCGAGGCGCCCGGCAGCGTCTGCGGCCGCCGCGTAGTACGCCTCGCTGCCGGCGGGGTGACCCTCGAGCGCAGCCATCGAGTCATGCAGCAGCGTCAGGAGCCGCCGGTACTGCCAACCGTCCGGATCGAGCTGCAGTAGCGCCTGGTGCACCGTGTCGGCGAGGAAGTAGAGGCGCTCGGCGCCCTCGTCCACGAGCAGCAGCTCGGCGACCCTGAAGGTGCGCACGGCGGGTACGCCCAGCACGCCGCTCCAGGCGCGGATCGCGAGGTCAACGCTGCCGCTCGCGAACGTGTCCGGCGGCAACCAGGCCTCAGGGTGCCAGATGTCTATCCCCTGCAGCGCGCGGCCGTTAGCGTGCAGCAGCGCCTCGGCTGTGGAGTCGCCGCCGTCGCGCGGGCCGACGAGCAGCCGCACAACCACCTTGCCGCGGGCCCAAGCGGACGGCACGGCCACGCTGGCCCTGAACCACGCGACCTTGTCGTAACCACCCCAGGTGCTTCCAACCGGGAACTGCTGCCAGGACGAGTCGTCGAAGCCGGGCTCGTTGGCCCCTGGCGGGTCTCCCTCCAGGTAGCGGAAGCTCGGGATAGGCACCCGCTCGCGCGCGAGCAGCGTGCGCAGCTCGGCGATGCGGGCAGATAGCTTCTCGAGCGGGAAGAAGCGCATCAACCGGGCCCCCTTTGGGAGTCCGCGAAGAACGCGGCCTCCAGCATCCGGCACAGCGTGTGGTAGACGGGCAGATGGCGCTCCTGCACCTGCGAGACCTCGGTGAACGGCACGCGGATGCATACGTCGCACCACTGCGCCAGGCGGCCCCCGGTGGACCCGGTCAGGCCAACGACCTTCAGAGAGCCCGCGCGGGCGACCTGAGCCGCGCGCAGGACGTTGATCGAGTCGCCCGACGTCGATATGCAGAGCAGGGCGTCTCCCGTTCGGCCGAGGCCGTGTACCTGCTGGGCGAACACCATGTCAGGCGCCACGTCGTTGGCGATGGCGGTGGCAAGCGACGGATGGCCGACGAGCGAGACAGCCGGCAGCGCCCCTTGCAGGTGCTCACTCAGGTAGCCGGAATCCTGCGGCGCCGCGGCGGCTAGGGCCGCCCTCGCCTCCGCCCCCAGCGGCCGCTGAAAGTGGAAGCCCTTCATCAGCTCGCCGACCACATGCTCGGCGTCCGCGGCGCTGCCGCCGTTGCCGCACGCGAGCAGCTTGCCGCCGCCGGCGAACGTGTCGTGGAGGACACCGTAGGCCCGCTCCACGTCGCCCCGACACGGTTCGAGGTCGGGGTACCTCGCGATGAGCCCCGCGATCATCTCGCGCATGTCCCGTCCTCCCTGAGGCGCTCCGCCGCCCTTAGCAGCAGGTCAGGCGCCCCGAAGCTACCCGACTTGAGCACGACGTTCAGAAGCGGCCGCTCCAGCGTCCGGCAGACCGGCACCCCGGGCGCCAGCTCGGCGCCCACGCGGAAGGCGTTCAGGCCGAGACGCCGGCACACCGCCGCCGAGGTGTCACCCCCGGCGACGATCAAGCCCGTCAGCGAGGTGGCGTCCGCGCAGCGTGCGGCGACCTCGGACAACGCCGCCGAGACCGTGCGGCCAGTGTCGGCTGTGTCCAGGCCGCGAGCCGCACCGGCGGCCTGGGTCGCGCGCACGAGCGCCGGGTCGGCCGCGGACCTCACGAGCACGTCCCGACCATGCCTCAGCTCGGCGGCGGCCGCGGTAGCCGCTGCGTCGCTGGCGGCTCGCCCCGAACGCTCGTCCAGCAGCCGCATGGCGTCGAGCTCCACGATCAGGACGCCGGACGACGCGACCCGCTCGACCTGTGCCGCCGTCTGGGGTGTGAGGCTACCGGCGATCATCAGGACTGGCCCCGGGGCGGTGTCCGGGCACCTCCGCGGCCTTGCCTCGCCGGCATCCACCTGCTCCGTAGGTCGCGAGAACGGGCGCTTTGGATCCGGCGTTCCGGCCTTCGGTGGCGGCCAGACGAGGGCGAGCTCCTCCAGCAGACCGGACGCGCCGCACAGGACGCGCACGTCCGCCAGCGTCACGGCTCGAGCGATCGTCGCGAGAGCCGCTTGGTCGACGACGTCGATGATCAGGTAGCCGCCGCGGTCGCGGGCGGCGGAGAGGGCTCGGGCCAGCGGCTTCGCGCCCGCGGCGACCTCGGCGTGTGTGAGGAGAGCTACCTGCCTCTCGGTTTGGCTCCCGAGGATGTCGGCGAGCCGGGAGCGAGTCATCGGGTGAACGGGGTCGTGCCTGAAGGCCGTGTCCTCCAGTCGCACCCCTCCCACGTGATGGACGCCGTCCACCGTGGTCCGGCCGTTCTTCGGGAAGCCGAGGACGACCACCGCGAACCACTCGCCGAGGGCGTCGAGCATGGCGTCGAACTCGGGGCCGACGTTGCCTCGGAACACCGAGCAGGTCTTCTTGTGGAACCGGCGGCACCCGGCGGCGAGGAGCTCCTCGGTCGCCGTCCGCACCTTGGCGTAGGCCACGGCGGCATCGTCGAAGCGCGAGTCCGTGTCGAGGACGCACACCTCGGCGCCCAGTGGGTCCTCGAACGCATCGTGGCGGAAGACGTGCGTGAGGTAGCCCGCCTTCGCGGTCATGCTGCCGGCGTCGGTCGCGCCGGTCAGGTCGTCGGCCACGACGCCCAGTCTCACTTCCCGCTCTCACCGGGGCGGCGCCGCGGCCGCTTGTAACCGGCCCCGCCGCGGAAGCCCGCGACCGTTCGGTCGGGTAAGGGCCGCAGCGCGATCCCTGCCGACCGAGCCGTCACGACCATCCGGCAGGCGAGCTCGAGTACCTGGAGTCCCTGCAGCGCCTCCGCAGGGTTCTCGCCGAGGACCACGACGCCGTGGTTCTCGAGCAGCAGTACCTCCGCGGACCGCGCCGCCGCGCCCACGGCAGCTGCCAACTCTTCCGACCCCGGATGGTGGTAGGGCACCCTGGCGACCCGCTCCAGGTAGTGCATGGTCTCCACGAACAGGCCGTCGGGAACGGCCAGGTCGCAGCAGGCGACCAGCGTGGCGTGGAACGGCGCGCCGTGCAGCACGGCGGCCATGTCCGGCCTGGCGGCGTAGCACGCGCGGTGAAGAGGCAGCTCCTTCGAGGGTCGCCGCGCCCTGGCGGCATCCCGCGTCCGAGTGGCCCCCACGGTGGCGTCTCCGGCCGGGCGCCCGAGGGGCACACGCAGCACGTCGTCTGCGGTGAGGTCGCCGAGCCGGGCGCCGCTGGCCGTCACCAGCAGCTCGTCAGTCGAGCGACAGCTGACGTTGCCGGCGTCGCCCCAGGTGAGCTCGCGCGCGACCATCTCGCGCGCCACGCGGACGAGCTCGTCGACGGCCGGCACGGCCTCAGTCATCGTCAGTCGTGAGAGTGAGCTCGAGCAGGTCGGTCTCCACGACCGGCCGTTCCGGGTCGTCCGGCACCAGGAACGTCTTCACCTCGAGCGGCCCGAAGTCGGCCTCGATGAGGCGCTCCCAGGCCGAGAGGTGGATGCGTCCCAGCGCGCGGTTCCCCGACGTCTCCCGGGCCCTCACCACGGTCGCTTCCCCGTCCTCGGCACGCTTGACGACGGTCACGACGACGGCCGGAGGCTCCACGGACGCGAACGATCCGCTGGCCGGCAATGGGCCCTCGTGGAAGGTGGCGTTGAGCGCGAACGGCATCTCGTTGAACTGGGTAGCCCGGCGCACGGTGCCGGCCTCGGCCCAGCCGCCTCGGTGCGGAAGCAGCGCATAGCGGAATCGCTGGAGGCCGTGATCCGTGTGGTCGTAGACGGCCTCGGGATGCAGGACCGCCGGGTCGTGATGCGCGTAGACCGGGTTGCGGAGCACCGTCATGCCGATGTCGCGCACGTTCACGTCGAACGAGTACTTCGAGTCGTTGATGACCGACAGCCCGTAGAGGTCGCCCGTGTCGCGCGCCGTCCCCGAGACGTCCACCCACGACCCTCCAGGCTCCTCCTCGCCGTTCGCGAAGCGCTCGACGAAGCCGTACGGGACGTCGTAGGTGGCCCGCATGAAGTGCACGTTGACGGGGAAGCGCAGCTTGAGCGCCTTGTTGGGCTCGCGCCAGTCCACGGTCGCCCTGACCTCGACGAGGTCGCTGTCCCGGTAGAGGCTCACGTCCTGTATGAGCGTCGACGCCCCGTAGGCGCTCTTCACGCGGAGCGTCGACCGGACGTCGCCATCCTCCACGAGATGGATGCCGGTGGCCAGCATGTCCCCGGCAACCCGGTCGAACCGGAACACGTTGTGGCCCCAGGTGTCGCTGGGATCGTCGATGACGACCGGGCGGGCGGCCGGGCCGGCCAGGACCTGCGTGCCCGCTTCCTTGTCGAAGAGGCTGACGATGAAGCCGGTCTTGGTGTCCACCTCGAGGCGCAGCCGTTCGTTCTCCAGGGCCAGACTGCTCTCTCCGGCCTGTGGCCCCCGGATGGGGACGCCGACCGCCGCGGTCGATCCACCCGTCGTCGCCGGCTCGGTCGAGGCTGGTGGCGCCGCCGCCCCCCGCCGCACGACCCGGTAGCTGCGGTATCCCAGAGCAGGCAGGTCGGCGAGGAACAGCAGGCGGCTGCGGCCGTTCGCCGTCGCCTCCGACTGCACCGCCTGGCACGGCACCTCTGCGCCGCGCTCGTCGACGAGTACCTCGCCCTCCTTCAGTCGCCACGTCTCCAGCTCGACGGGCACGCGCGCCGGCCAAGCGTGTGGGTTGACCGCCAGGACCGGCTTGGCGCCCTCCTCATAAGGTGTGTCCACGCGCCAGGCCAGCGCCATGACGGCGTCGTTGAGCGCCCGGCCGCCTATGGCCATGGCCTCCCCGTACAGGTCGCGCGCGTCGTCGTACGCGCTTCGCAGGCTGGTGCCGGCGAGGATGTCGTGGAACTGGTTGAACAGGACGCCCCGCCAGGCGTGCGCGAGGTCCTCCGTCACCTCGTGGCCCATGGCGGCGGTCGCCGCGGCACCGAGCGTCTCGGCCATCGTCAACAGGCCCTCGGCGCGGCGGTTCCAGGCCTTGACCCCGGAGTGAGCGGCGTAGCAGCCGCTGGCGTGGTGCTGCAGCTCGTGATGCACCACCGGCAGGTCCCAGCCGCGCTCCTCGACGGCCGCGAAGTACCTGTCGGGCGTCGAGAAGACCAGCTCGGGCAGCTGGGGGTCCTCGCCCAGCCGCCGGATGCTCTCCAGGTTCTCCTTGGTCGGCCCTCCGCCATGGTTGCCGACGCCGTAGAAGCACATGATCTCGTCCACGGGGTCTCGGATCTCGCCCGCGCAGCGCCTGACGTGCTTGTCGAGCTCCTTGCCCCAGGTGCAGTACTCGAACGGGATGCGGAACGTGAGCACCCTGGAGCCGTCGGGCCCCTCCCACCAGAAGAGTCGGCTCGGCAGCCCCAGCTCGTGCGGGCCCGGACGCATGAACACGTAGTGATCGAGGCCCGCCTTCTTGAGCAGCTGGGGCAGCGTCGCGGCGTGCCCGAACGAGTCGACGTTGTAGCCCACCTTGGCCGTGACGCCGAACCTGTCGAGGAAGTAGCGCTGACCGTAGAGCGCCTGCCTGACGAACGACTCGCCGCTGGGGATGTTGCAGTCCGGCTGCAGCCACCAGCCGCCCACGATCTCCCAGCGGCCCTCGGCGACGCGCCGCCGGATGCGCTCGAACAGGGCCGGGTCGTGTCGCTCCACCCAGGCGTAGAACACGGCCGAGCTGGAGACGAACAGGAAGTCTTCGGACTCGTCCAGCCGGTCGAGGGCGCTCTTGAAGCTGGCGATGACCTCGTGGAACCCCTCGGTCCAGTCCCACAGCCAGACCGGGTCGATATGGGCGTTGCCGACCATGTGCATGCGACCGCGGGGTGCTTCCCGCCTTTGGCTCGGCTCGGTCACGCGGTCTTCCCTTCGGGTCGTCGCGGCCGCGCGAAACCTGACGTGACGGCCTTCGGCTGGCCATCTGCCACCGACTCGCTGATCGCCACCAGGATGTCCACCACGTGGGCGGCATGCTCTCCGGTGACGAGCGCCGGCCGGTCCTCGGCCAGCGCCCGCGCCAGCTCCAGCACGCCGTCGCCCCAACGCATCTTGGCCGTGGTGTGGTCTCCGAGCGGCTCGTACCCCTCGCCGAACCGCGCCACTCGGACCGTCGCGTTCGGCTCCTGCCAGCTCGACAGGTGCAGCGAACCGTTGTCCCCGTGCAGCTCGACCCCCTGCTGGCTGGCGCGGTGGTCGACGTAGAAGTTCGTCGTCAGCCTCACCAGCACGCCCGCTTCCAGCTCGACGGCGGCCGAGACGAAGTCGGGCGTCGTGACGGTGAAGGCCTCGCCGCGTTTGGTGGTGCGCTCCGGCTTGAGCACGCGGCCGTAGGCCTGCACGTGCCGCGCCGGTCCGAACATCGCCGTCAGCAGGGTCAACGGGTAGACCCCGACGTCGAACAGGGCGCCCACCTCGTAGAAGGCCTGCGGTGCGGGGTGCCAGCTCTCGATCCGTCCCCAGTTGACCTCGGCGTAGGCCAGCCTCACCCGGCCCAGGGCTCCCTCCTCCACCGCCCGCCAGGCGGCCAGTTGAGCCTCTCCGAGGAACGTGAACGGCGAGCAGCTCAGGCGCAGGCCGCGTTGCCCGGCCAAGCGCACGAGCTCCCGAGCCTGGCCGGACGTCAGGGCCAACGGCTTCTCGCTGTAAACGTGCTTGCCGGCCTCGAGGGCCGCCTTGGTCACGGCGTAGTGAGCCGTATGCACGCTGAGGTTGACGACCACGTCGACCTCGGGGTCCGAGAGCAGGGAGGCGACGTCCGGGTACGCGAGGCAGCCGTGGTGAGCAGCCAGCGCAGCGGCCCGCGCCAGGTCCAGGTCAGCCACACCCACCAACCGCGTCTCCGGGTAGGCGACCAGCGACGCCGCGTACGGCCCCGCGATGTTGCCGCAGCCGACGATCGCCACCCTCACCGGCAGGTCCATGCTCACGCCGGCTCCAGCCAGGACTCCAGCAGCGCCTTGCTGGCGATGACGTCCTCGGTGGGGTCGTGGTCCTCGGGCTCGTGTTCGATGCAGTACGCCCCCTCGTAGCCGATGGCCTCAAGCGTGCGCACGCAGCGCTCCATGGGCACGACCCCTGCGCCCCAGCGGCAGGTGACGTGCGGCTCGCCGACGGCGAACACGTCTTTGAGGTGCACGTAGAAGAGGACGCTCGCAAGCTCCTCGAGCGCCCGCGCGGCGTCGTAACCCTGTGTGCCGAACCAACCGGTGTCCACGGTCACCCCGATCAGCGGGTGAGGCTCGCCCAGACGGCCCAGCAGCGTTTCCGGCGACTTCTCAGGGTGGTTTTCCACCCCCAACCGCAGCCCGGCCGCAGCCAGCAGCGACAACAGGTAGTCCCTGTCCTTGTCCAGCAACGATGTCGAGCCCCCGAGCAGCGGACAGTCGAGCGCCTCGGCTATCCGGCAGGTGGCAGCGAGCTCCTCCCTGGTCGAGCCGAACCAGCCGCCCAGGCTGGGCACGATGACGCCGTGCTCGTCGAGGACCGCCCTCGCCGCAACCAGGTGCTCGGGTGTGACCCACTGCGGTGAGATATGCCCGGTCCAGACGTCCATCGCTCGGAAGCCCATGGCGGCCACGTCGCCCACGATCTCAGCGAACCGGTCTGGGAAGGTCTCGATCGGGCGGAAGTGCTCGCTGGACGCCCTGTCACCCTGTCCCCAGCCGCCCGTCATGTGGTAGCCGAGCTGCCTCGCGACGTAGTTCGCCCCCATGAACGAGACGGTACGAGTCAAGTCCTATCCCCTGTCTTCTGGTGCGGTTGTGCCGGCCTCGGCGCGCCTTCGGCCGTCACCCTCACGACGGCCTCGGCCACCTGGCCGTACCTCTGGTCGCCCAGCGTCACGTCGGCCGTCAGCAGCTGCCTCCGGCGGTCGGCCGGACCGTCTGCCCGGAGGGTGAACCGGAGCGTGGCGGCAGATCGCGGCGGCACCACCTGGGAGGCGATCTGAGGCGAGACGGAGAACCCGCCCGGGACTTCCAGCTCGACCTGGACTGTCTGCTCACACGTGTCGGGGTTCCGCACTCGTACCTCGATCTCGCGCTCCTCGCCCACCGTCAGCTCGGAACGGTAGGGCAGGATCCGCGCCCTCGGCCCCCCGGCACCGAACGGGCCTTCGTCGAGGCGCTCCGCCGGCAGCACCTCGCGGTGCAGCTTGTCGAGGACCTTGCCCCCGCGCCTGAGCGCCGCGAAGTAGGCGTCGTCCGGCCACTGGGGATCCCAGTGACCTGTCAGGATCAGGTCGGGGCGAACGCGCCCGAGGAGCTCGGCGCTCTTCACGTAGTCGCCCACCCCGAAGCCGTTCTGATAGACGTAGTTCCACAGCGGCGACTCCCCGCCCTGGTACTGGTCGCCCGTGGCGACGACCTTCCTGCCGTCCACCTCGAACTCCACCGCGACGGCGAAGTGGGTGTGCCCTGGCAGGTGGTGCAGCACGAGCTCGTACTCCTCCCAGGCGACAGGCGTCTCGAGCGGTAGCCGGCGGTCTACGGGTATGGCGTCGTACCACAGGCAGGGCAGGTCGAAGTCGGTGGGCCTCTCGAGCACCTCGGCGAAGAGGTCGGCAGCCCACACCGCGGTGCCCTCGACCCGCCTGAGGAGGTTGAGCCCGGCGATGTGGTCGTCGTGATAGTGCGTGGGAACCACCACGTCGACGGTGGTCACGCCGAAGTCGCGCTTCAAGACGGGCAGGGTGTAGAGCCACGGCCGCCGCGAGGCCCTGTCGTAGCCGGCGGCGATGCCCGTGACGAAGTCGTAACCGAAGTCGATGAACAGCGCCTTGCCGCTCTTCGACAGCAGGACGTAGTGGTACGCCATGGCGGTCCTGTTGCGCAGCAAGTGAGGGGTGAGTCGCTCGTAGGGCCGATCGCGCAGCTCCAAGAGCCGCGGGTTCTGCTTGCGCTCCCTCAGCAGGCGGCGCAGCCTTCGCACCAGGAGGTCGATGGCTCCCGAAGGCTCGCTCATCGGAGCCCCGTGGGACGGCAGCAGGACGTCCGGCGCGCGGTCGCGCAGGTCCAACAGGGAAGCGACGCTCGCCGCAACGCCCTCGGCGCCGTTGTACGACCACTGCGTGGAAGCCAGCGACCAGACCTTGCCCGGCGCGTAGATGAGATCGCCGGTGAAGGCGACGGCGGAGCCGTCCACCGAGGCGAGCAGGCTCACGGACCCCGTCGTGTGTCCGGGCGTGGGCACCACGGTGATCTCGACGTCGCCGAAGGTCAGCCTGGCGTAGTCGCGCAGCGTCGCATGGACGGGCACGTTCGCACGCAGCGAGAAGCGGTCCTCCCGCGTGTTGTAGGAGTTGTCGAGCTCTCGCGCCTGCCAGTGGTCCTGGACGCTGTGGAACAGGTCCTGTTCTGCGTGCGGCACCCAGATCCTGATGTCCTGTGCGACAGCGCGTGCCAGCCCCTGACCCTGGTCGACGTGGTGGTGGGTCATGAGCACGTCGGTCACGCGCTCTACACCGGCCTCCTGCAGGTGGTCGAGGATGGCGCCGTCGCCGAAGTCGACGAGCACGCCCGTCTTGCCGGTCCTGACGAGGTAGACGGCGCACGTATCGTCGAAGCGGAAGAGGTTGGGTGAGACCTGCTGCATCACGCCGGCACCTGCCTGGACCGCGTCCAGCCCTCAGCGCCGAAGACCGGCACGCTGCCGCGCGACACCGCCTCGTGGGCGAAGACGTACAGGGCCGCGGACCACGACTGGCCTGCCTGTCCCATCGGACGGCCGGAGAGGCCGTGGAACCACTCGTTGAACTCCCACTCGTCGTAGCGGCCGCGCCGGTTCATGTCGGCGAGCTTCGCGAGCTCCTCCTCGGCCCGCTGGGTGCGGCCGGCCTTGACGAGGGCGGCGACGTATATGCCGCCGACGAACGGCCACGCCCCGCCGTTGTGATAGTGGTCGGGCTGGTTGAGGTTGCGCACCCGGTAGTACGTGCGCCAGTCGGGCTCGCCGGGCTGGATGGGAGGGTAGAGGGCCCGCACCGGCAGCGGTTCCGCCAGCCCTGTCGCCTCGATGTAGTCGAGGATCCTGGCGGCCTTCGCGTCGTCGGCGACGCCCAGCAGTATCGCCAGGAGGTTCCCGAGGGTATCGAAGCGGTCGGCGAAGTCGCGGAACGCCACGTAGGGCAGGTAGAAGGGCCTCTCGCCCAGCTCCACCTGCATGCGCTGCACGGGGTAGAGCCACTCCCTGCGCAGGGCGGCCAGCCGACCCAAGTCCTTCGGGGCCTCCGGACCCACCCAGAGCAAGGTGTCTATCTTCTCCCTGACGTCCTGTGCGTTGGCGAGCCAACGCTCGGCCGTGGAGGTCTCCTCCGCGCCGCTCGCCAGCGCCAGCTCGCCCAGCGCCTGCCAGCAGGCGCTGTAGAGCACGTTGTCGAAGAGCACGTTGTAGCGGTTGGCCAGCAGGTCGGCCCAGTCCATCGCCTCGTGGACCTCGAGCAGGCCGCACTCGTTCGAGTCCTGGTAGCGGAGCCAGGTCAGAGCCGCCGTCAGCTGCGGCCAGGCGGTCGCCAGCGTGCCGGTGTCGCCCGTGAGGCGGTGGTGATAGTAGTGACCGAGGACGAACCAGAGGTTGGAGTCCACGCAGCCGGCGTGGGCGGTGTCGAGAACGATCCTCTCGTGCGCCGCATCGTCGCCGGCGCCCGTCACGCGCTCGACGTTGTGAGGGATCTTGCCAAGCTCGGACTGGTAGCGGCCCAGCGTGGCGAGCGACCGGCGGAACGACGCGTGCGCCCTCGGGTCGGAGCACAGCAGCTGGCCTAGACCGCTCAACATGCTGTCGCGGGCCCACACCTGCCGGTACAGACGCGGCGAGGCCAGCAGGCCCAGCTCCGAGTCGTTGGCCAGCAGCAGCGTCTCGGCCCGCGACCGGGCCTCTTCCACCAACCCGCGCGGGGCGACTGCCACGGCGGCGGCTCGGTCGCCCGTGGAACCGGGGCTCACGCCGCGCTCCGCCGCGCCGCCAGCGCGTCCATACCCAGCTTGACGGCTCCCCACAACGGGGAGTCGTCCCCCAGCTCGGCCTTCACCACATCTACCGTTACCTCCGGCATCGCGTGCTGCCGGGCGGCACCGATAACCTCGCTCCAGAACGCCTCTCCCGCCTTGATCACGCCGCCGCCTATCACGATGCGGCGCGGGTTCACGAGGTTCGCCGTGCTGCCGAGCGCGATGCCGATGGCGCGCGCTCCGTCCGCCAGGGCCCTGCGAGCGACCGGATCCCCCGCGGCGGCAGCCTCACCAAGGTGAACCGCCGTCACGGGCCCGGCGCCGGCGATCTCGCGCAGCAGCGCCCCCGCCGCCGGATCCGCGGCCAGCGCCTGCGACGCCGCGGCCGCCATGGCCGGTCCGCAGGCAACGGCCTCGACGCAGCCCCTGTCCCCGCAGACGCAGTCGGGACCCAGGGGGTCGACCTTCACGTGCCCGAACTCGCCCGCCATGCCTTCCGCGCCGCGCCACGGCCTGCCGCCCAGGATCCAGCCGCCGCCCACGCCGGTGCTGACGGTCACGTACAGCAGGCTGTCGACGCCGCGACCCGCGCCGAACTGGTGCTCGCCCAGCGCACCGGCGTTGGCGTCGTTGTCAACGCTCACGGGCGCGCCGAAGGTCCGTTCCAGAAGCGCGGCCAACGGCACGCCCTCCCAACCGGGCACGTGATGCGACAGCCTCACGACACCGTTCCCGAAATCGACCGGCCCGCCGAACGACACCCCCACGGCGGCGGGCTTGCGCCCGGCCAGGAGCCTGTGCGCCAACTCGACCATCGCCTGCCGGTCGTAGTCGCCGTCCGCGCCGACCGGCTTCTGCAACCGGTCCAGGGACGACCAGCCCCCGCTTCCGGGCCCGGTCCCCACAGCGGCCAGCGCGGCGCTCAGCTTGGTGCCGCCGTAGTCCAGCGCCAGCAGCAGATCGCTCACGCTGGCACCCCCGCGTGGGTCGCCAGCGCGAGCTCGATGAACGGCCCCAACTCCTCACCGCCGCTGCGCTTGTGGTGCGCCCTGGCGGTGGCGTAGGGCTCCTTCAGGCGCCTCAGCGGCACCGACACCTCGTCGCCAGCCTGGGCGGCGGCGATGACCTCCAGCGCCCTGATCCCGGACCACAACCAGCTCTCGAGCGCCTCCACCCAGGGGAGGATCTCGGCCCTGAGGGCGAAGTTGCGGAGGTGGAACTTGAGCGCGTAGCAGGCCTCGTCGAGCTGCTTCAGGTGGTCCCACAGCGCGACCACCGCGGGGTCGTCGGCGACGGCGCGACCTGCCCCCGGGCCCAGCGCCGCCTGCGCCGCCGCGGCCAGCTTCGCCAGCTCCGGCGCCGGCTCTTCTGCGAGCACGCCGTGCCGACACGTGCGGGCGAACGCCTGCATGGCGGCGGCGTGGTCCTCGCCGGCGACGGCGGAGAGCGCCGCCTGCCACGCCTCCTCGGGGTCGTAGGCGACCGGGTCGGCGAGGTAGGCCGCGAACGTGTGCAGCGTCACCTTCGACGCCTCGGCCTGGTTCATGGGGTTCACGGCGAAGCCCTTGGCGCAGCCGGCCAGGTCTGCGGCGCGGCCGCGGATGGGCTCGACGTGCAGCTCGTCGCTCATGCCACCGTCGTTCACGGGGTAGTTGTCCCAGATGAGCGGCGCGCGTCTGAGCGCCTGGGCGAACGCCTGGACCTCGTGCCGGGAGATCGTGGCTGAGCACACCTCCGTGCCCGTGTAGAAGACGTCCACCTCCGGGGCCAGGCGGGCGCCGAGCTCATGGTGGTAGTCGCCGAAGGGAGGGGCGCCGTGATAGGCCGTCGGGCACATGACGAGCGCGGCGTCTTCCCGGTTCTCCCTCAGCCAGCCCAGCACCCCGTTGCAGAGCGCGGCCTGGGCCGCCGCGAAGCTCGGGAAGCGCTCAGCGTCCGCGGCGTGCTTGAACGTGGGGTTGATGTCGTCCAAGAACAACCCGAAGCTTCGCACCCCCAGCGCCATGAGAGCCGCGAACTTCTCACGGATGGCAGCGAGATCCTCCGCCGAGCTGTAGCTGATGTCGAGGCCCGGGCTGAGGGTGTAGACGAACTCGACGCCGGCTGCGCTCGCTGCCTCGACCGACCGGCCGAAGTCCTCCATGGCCCGAGGACCGTACGGTTCACGCCATCTGGCCCTGTGCTGCCTGTCGTTCTTGGGACCGTAGTAGTAGGTGTCGTAGCCGAGCCGACCCAGGAAGCGCAGCAGCCCCTCGCGTTCCGGTTGTGCGTAGGCGGCACCATAGAAGCCCTCTACGACGCCGCGCACCTCGAAGGCGCCCATCAGCCGCTCCTGGCCATCTCCGCTCGGCCGGCGCTGCGCAGGAACTCCGTCATCTTCTCGCGTGTCACGCGCTCGACCGCGTCGCGGGCCGACGCCAGGGCCGCGCTATCCAGCGACCTGATGTCGGCGTCCTTCAGGCGCCGGCTGGACCCGATAGCGGCCAGCATGGCCAGTTCAAGGTCCGTGGCGAGGTTGACCTTCGAGATGCCACCGCCGGGCACGCCGATCGCGGCCGCCAACGCGTTGGCGGGCACCCCGGAGCCGCCGTGCAGCACCAGCGGGACGCCGGTACGCCGGCGTATCTCCGCCAACCGGTCCAGGTCGAGCGCGACAGACGAGCCGCCCTTGACGCCGTGCATCGTGCCGACGGACACGGCCAGAGCGTCCACCCCGGTCTCACGCGCGAACCGGCCGGCCTCCTCCGGGTCGGTGTAGGTGCTGGCGTAGGTCTCGTCGGTCTCGGAGAAGGCGTAGGCGCCCAGCGTGCCCACCTCGCCCTCCACCGACACCCCACCGGCGTGCCCCTGCGCCACGACACCGCTCGTCACCGCGATGTTCTCGTCGAGAGGCAGATCGGAAGCGTCGATCATGACGGAGCTGAACGAGGCGGCGATAGCGCGATCGATGATGCCGAGGTCGTGCGTGTGGTCGAGGTGCAGAGCGATGGGCACGTTCACGTCCTCGGCGGCGAGCGTGTCGTAGAACGTCGCGGCGAACTCCTCGAGCTCCACGCCGCAGCGGCTCATGTCCTTCTGCGAGATCTGCACTATGGCGGGCGACCTGAGCGCCTTGGCTGCCCGCAGCACGGGCTGGATCATCCTCGGGTAGCGCGGCGAGAACGATCCGACCGCGTAGCCGCCTCTCTGCGCCACGGGCAGCAGCTGCGCCAACGTGACGACGTTGTGAGGCCTAGCCACGCTGGGCACGCGACCCCTCGAGCACCTGGGCGACCCGTTCGGCTGCGAGCCGTGGGCTGGTGAGGAAGTTGGCCCTGTCCGCCTCCGGGAGGGCGGCCAGCACCCGGGCCATGGAGGCCTGCGCCAGGACGACGACGTCGTTGTCTGCGGCGAGGCCTGCCAGGACGGCGCTGAGCTCGCGGTCGTGGCCCGCCCTGTCGCCTCGCGACAGCAGGGCGTAAGCCTCGTCGGCCACCCGCGCATCGAACGTCGCGTCCACGCCGGCCGCGGCCGCCTTCGCGCGGAGAAGCGCGAGCGTGGGCGCCAAGGTCGTGGGCAGCGTGGCGGCCACGCCGATGCGCGGTCCGCGGCTGACGGCGACGTCGGCCATGCCCTCGTCGATGCGCACGACCGGCACGCTGACGACCTCGCGCATCGCCGCTGCCACGTCCCCCACGGAGGAGCAGGCGCTCAGGATCACGTCGGCGCCGACCGTCTGGGCGTGCCTGGCGTAGTCGAGCAGGCGACCGCGGACCGCCGACACGTCCCCGCCGTTCCGCGCGAGCTGCGGCAGGATGGAGTCGTCGAGGAAGTTCACGACGGTGACGCCAGGCACGAGCTCGGTCAGGAGCTCCTTGAGCGGCTCGAGCGTGAACGGCGACGTGTGGATCACGGCGACGGTGGCGCTGCCGCCCGTCACGACGGCACCTCGGTGCCGGCATCCCCCGGATCAAGCCGTTCGAACGCAGCGTCCGGGAACGCCGGCTCGGTCGGCGCGTGGCTCCACACCCGGCGGATGAGCTCGTAGTCCTCCGCGAGCAGCGGCTCGCCACTCGTGTCTATGTGGCTCGAGTAGTACAGCGAGGGCACGCCCAGCTCGAGCTGCAGGGGCAGGTACCGGCGCCAGGTCGCCCGGTCGGGTATGGGCCAGTTGTCGGTGTCGATGAGGGCGTGCGGGCATGCTATGCGCGCGACCTTGGCCCGGTGCCGCATGGCCTCGTTGACGTCGGAGCCCGTGTTGATGTCGTTGAGACGGATCATGTCCAGCTGGTCCGCCAGGTAGGGATGCGGGGTGTGCGTCATGACGAGCGCGTCCGGCTTCGCGCTCTTGGCCTCCGAGTAGATGACCTGCAGGTAGAGGCGCATGAGCTCGAGGCCCCAGGCATCGCCGTGCAGTCTCAGACCCGGTCCGCTGGGCATGCGCGCCGTGAAGTCGATCTTGAAGCCGTCGGCGTCGTAGCCGTCTGAACCGATCATCCGCCTGACGCTCGCCCTCAAGCGGCGCTCGAAGGCGGGGCTGGTGGGGTCGCACGCCACCTTCACGCCGGCAGCGTTGGTGACGCACTCGCCCCCCGGCAGGCCCTCCGGGTCCCAGGCCTTGAGCCACAGCAACACCTTGCGGCCGGCTGCGTGCTGCTCGGCGATGAAACCCGTCATGTCGGGCCACTTGGCCTCGTCGACCTCGTTCTCGCCGTACGTCGCCTGCCATTTGTCGTCGATGACCAACACGCCGGGTGAGACGCCGTGCTGAGCCAACGTGGCGAGGAACGACCGGTAGTTCTGCTCCGTGGCGAGCTCGGGGGCGTGGCGCTCGGTGCGAGCCGCCAAGTGAGATTGCGATCCCCAACCGCAGAAGATGGGCCAGCACCACCAGCTGGGCGAGGGCCGGGGTGAGACCTCGGGCACGAGCAGGCGGTCCCGCAGGCTCTGCACGTGAGCAGCCAACGCCTCGTAGGGCCCGCTGGCGAAGTGGATCGCCACGTCGGGCAGGCGGTAGCTGCCGCTCACGCGCGTGCGGCCGTCGAAGCCCAGCGTCAGGTGGAACGCGCCTCGTTGCGCCACGTAGCGCAGGTCCGTGTACCGGTTCCCGCCCGGCTGTGCTTCCACGCCGAGACCCAGCCAGCCGCCCGGACCCTCGAACGCCAGGCAGTACGGGGGCGGCGTGAAGAACCAGCCGCCCTTGCCCGGCAGAGGTACGCCGGTGGCATCGATCTGGGCCCCGGCATCGGCGGCGAAGAAGCGCTCCTCGTGGGTCATCGGCTCCGGGTTGAAGCCCCGGCGCAGGCTCGTGCCGGACCAGAAGAACCCGCTCCCCCACCGGGGCTGGCCCGAGTAGTTGCCGCCGAAGTACGTCACCTCGCTCAGGTCGCCGTCGCCCTCCACGTGCGTCTCGAACCGGACGCTCGTGGGCGAGCAGTGGATGCGGTAGCTCTTGCGGCGCCAGATGGAGCTGGTGGCCTCCAGCTCGAAGGTGATCCCCTCGGACGTCTCCAGGCTGCGGAACCCATTGACACCGGTGGTGTCGTCAAGACCGCCGAGCGTGTCGACGCTGAACGGCACGAACAGCTCCAGGAGTGGTTCGCCGGTGGGCCTGAGGAGCCTCACGAACGGCCTGTCGGCCTCGGTCTCGAGGCGGTAGTGGCGGCAGCTGTAGCGTGCCTGCGTGCTGTCTGATGTCGTCATCTATCGCAACCGGCGGGCTACCTGCCGCCCATGCCGGTGATGCTTATCCCTTCTATGAAGTAGCGCTGGAACGCCAGGAACACGGCGAGGACGGGCAGCATCACGAGCAGGCTGACCGCCATGAGCCAGTTCCAGGCCGGCGCGCCGCCGGCCGCGAACTCGAACTGCCGCAGGCCCAGTTGGAGCGTATAGAGCCGCTCGCTCTGGAGGTAGATGAGCGGGCCCATGAAGTCCTGCCACGCGCCCTGGAAGCTGAATATCGCGATCGTCGCGAGGGCGGGCTTGGAGAGCGGCATGACTATGTTCCAGAAGATCCTCAGCTCGGAGGCCCCGTCGATCTTGGCGCTCTCCGAGAGCTCCATCGGGACCCCACGCATGAACTGACGCAGGAGGAAGATGTAGAACGCGCTGCCTGTGAACGCGGGCACGATGAGGGGCAGGAACGTGTTGACCCACGTCTGCGAGCCTTGGAAACCGAAGGCAGGCAGGCGGGCGAAGATGATGAACTGCGGGATCATGAGTACGACGCCCGGCATCATCATGGTGGCCAGGACGACGCCGAAGAGGATGTCACGTCCGGGCCAGCGAAGACGTGCGAATGCGTACGCCACCATGGCCGATGACAGGACCATGCCCACGACCGAGAACAGGGTGATGACGATCGAGTTGTAGGTCCACCTGAACCACATGCCGTAGGACAGGGCGTAAGAGAAGTTCTCCCAGGCGAGACGCTGCGGGATCCAGTTGTTGCGCATGAGCTCGCTGGGATCCTTGAGCGCCGTCGAGATCATCCACAGCAGGGGCACGATGAAGAGGACCGCGATGCCGACGAGCAGTAGCCAGGCCAGGAAGTGCCAGACCGAGGCGAAGGGGCTGTAGCTCCGCCTGGGCGGCAGCAGCGGGGCCTGACCGGCCTGCAGGGTGGGCGGCACGCTGGAGACGGCCATGGCTCAGGCACCAACCATCAGCGGCCGTCCGTCTCGTAGTGCACCCAGCGTCTGGCGAGCCACAGCTGGATGAGCGTGACGATGAGGATGATCACGAAGAGGATCCAGGCCAGGGCCGAGGCGTAGCCCATCTGCAGCCCGCCGGCGCCCACCTTCCCGAAGGCGCGGTTGTACAGGTAGAAGACGTAGAAGAGCAGCGACTGACTGGGTCCGCCCAGGGCGACGTCGCGCCCGGCGGCACCGGCGATGATGAAAGCGGTCTCGAAGATCTGGAACGTGCCGATGATGCTCGTGACGACGAGGAAGAAAGTTGTCGGCGACAGCATGGGCAGCGTGATGAAGCGGGTCTTCGCCCAACCGTTCGCCCCGTCGATCTCGGCGGCTTCGTACAGCGACTTGGGGATCCCCTTGAGGCTCGCTAGGTATATGAGCACCTGGGAGCCGATCCACCATGAGCCCATCACCACCAGGCCGGGCTTGGTCCAGCTGGGATCGGTGAACCAGGCGGGGCCGCGCACGCCGATGAGCTCGAGGCCGGCGTTGAACAGGCCGTTGGGAGCGAGGATCCACTGCCACAGGAAGATGGCGGCCACGCCGGACAGCACGTTGGGCAGGTAGACGATGGTCCGGAAGCCACGCTCCCCGGGCAGGTCGAGGCTCAGCAAGATAGCGATGGTCAGGGCCGCCACGATGACGATGGGCGTCTTGACGATGACCATCCAGAAGGTGTTCTCCAGCGCCTTGAGGAAGCTAGGGTCGCTGAAGATGATGTTCCGATAGTTGCGCAGCCCGATCCACCTGGGCTCGCCGATGATGTTGTACCGGGTGAAGCTCGTGTAGAGCGAGTAGATCATCGGCCAGAGGGTGAAGACGACGAAGCCGATCAACCAAGGGAGGGCGAACAGGTAACCCGTCAGCGCCTGGTTGAAGCGCCGGCGCGAGAAGCGGCGTCCGACCCCTCGGGCGCTGGCGACCTGGACGGCCTGGTCTCGGTCTTGCGTTCGCACTGCCACGACTGGCGCCTACCTCGTTCCGGTGGTGCGGTGGGGGGGGTCCGGAAGCACCCGCCCTCCCCACCGCCCTAGGTCACTGGTTCTGCTGGATGATCGAGTCGATCTCGGACTGTGCCGCCGACAGAGCCTCCGCGGCGGTGGCGTCGCCGGTCCAGACGGACTCGAGCCGCTGGTTCAGCTGCTCGATCCAGTTGGAGTACGCCGGCACGAAGGGGACGTTGATGCCGACCTCCATGGCGTCGACGAAGAAGCCCCAGGCCGGGTCGGCCATGAGCACCGGGTCGCGCGCGGCGGAGATGTCGCTCGGGATCGCGTACGTATCGCGAGCCCATGAGACCTGGCCGGGACGGCTGGCAGCGCACTTGATGAACTCCCAGGCGGCTTCGGAGTTCGCGGCGCCGGTCGGGATGGACAACGTGAAGCCGCCGCTCCAGGTCGCTGGACGGGCGCTGTAGGGCGGCAGGCTGACGCCCCAGTCCATGTTCGGCGTGCTGCCGTCGGCGAGCGTGGCGCGCGGCCGGTAGAAGTTGAGGATCGAGTTGTAGCCGGCCACGTCGACCTTCATGACGACACCGCCGGCCATGAACGCGTCGTTGGGGGCAGCGCCGTACTGGGACAGGAAGCGCTGCGTCTCGGCCCAGCCGCCGTAGCGGTCGATCCAGCGTTTCATCCACTCGAGCGTCTCGGCGACGGCCGGGTCGTCGACTACCGGGTGCCCGTCGACGACGAAGTCATGGCCGTTGGCCATGGCCCACAGGTCCGCGCCCACGTTGCCGTAGAGCGGGAAGAAGGCCATGCGTGCCAACGTCCCGTCCTCGTTCCAGACGTCGAGAGCGTCGGCCGCAGCCCACAGCTCCTCCCACGTCGCCGGGGGGTTCTCGGGGTCCAAGCCGGCCTCTGCCATGACGTTCTTGTTGTAGAAGAGCACCCGCACGTCGGTCTCGAACGGGAGGCCGTACGTGTCGCCCTCGTAGAGCGTCTGGTCCCAGATGAAGGGCCAGAACGCAGCGGGATCCACGCCGTCTGCGGCCGCCAGCTCGCCGAGGTTCTGGTAGATGCCGTCGGCAGCGTCGCGCGGCAGCTGCAGGCGGTCGGCGACGATCACGTCGGGCATGCCGGAGCGGGCCGCCACCGCGGCGATGTTGGCCGTCCAGATGTCACCGAAGGGCTTGAAAGTCTCGGTCACGTGGATGTTCGGCAGCTCCGCCTGGCACTGGGCCACGACGCGGCGCACGGCGTTGCGACGAACCGGAGAGCCCCAGAAGTGCCAGAACTCGATGTCTCCTGACACCTCCGGGTTGAGGGGGATCTGCCCCTGTTGCGCGGTGCCGAACGGCAGGGCGGCCAACACCACGAGCGCCGCTGCCAGCGCCACCACGGGCCGGCGCCATGCCCACTTGCTAACCGTCTTCCTCATCTGACTCCTCCTTGGTAGGCGAGGCTCAAGCCTCCGAGTCGCCTCGTATGCACAGACCCGGTGACCCGGGTAGCTGCCGATGTCTACGCGCTCGCCCCTGGGGCCAGCGCAGATAAGCCGCGAGACCTAGGGGACGGCTGCCGTCACCACCTCCACCCCGTTGGCCTCCAGGCGCATGCGCCAGTCGCCGCCCAGCCCGGCGTCCGAGACGAGGGCATGAACCGCCCCCAGCGGGGCGACGCTGGCCTTGGCGACACGTTCGAACTTGGTGGAGTCGGCTACGACGATCGCGCGCTTGGCGACCCTGATGCAGTGGCGCAGGGCGAGGGCCTCGTCCTCCTCGGTGACGGTGTAACCGGTGTCGATGTCGACGCCGCTGACGCCCACGAAGCTGACGTCAGCGAAGAGCGTCGCCAAGCTCAGCTCTATCCAGTCGCCCACCATGAGCTCGGCATCGCTGCGGTAGCGGCCTCCCGTCAGCCACACCTCGGTGTCGGGGCTGGCGACCGTGCGAGCCACGGCCATGCTGTTGGTGACGAGCCGTATCGCCAGGCCGTCGAGGAGGCTGGCGACCGCCTCCGTCGTGGTGCCCGGGCCGACGACGACGGTCATGCCGGGTCTGACGTAGGCAGCTGCCGCCGCGGCTATGGCGAGCTTCTCCTCGCGGTTGACGAGCGTGCGGTCGCGGAACGAAGCCCCGCCCCAGTTGATGAGTGAGCCGCCGCCGTGACTCTTCGCGACGTGGCCGAGGGCCGCGAGCTCCTGGAGGTCACGCCTGATGGTCTGGTCGGAGACGTTGAACCGCCGCGCCAGATCCATGGTGCGTGCGTACCCCCGCTCCTTGAGCAGGCTCAAGATGTGCTGGCGCCTCTCGTCAGCGAGCATGCTTGACTCCCCACGTTTTCGGTATGTCGACAATATCACATGCCCCTCTAAATTTCCACTCATTCCAACACATTTTTCTCTACGGACGGGTCATGGGTGTTGACATCCGTTGAATCCTCACCTCCGTGGTGGATGCTCCGGTCTCGCGGGTGTGCAAGAGTTGGCGTCCATGGAAGATCAGGACGTCACGGGGCCCGCGTGGGGCGAGTCCGGGCCCGGCGCCACGCCCTCGGTCGCGACGGCGGCGGCCTCGCTACCCGCCCGCGTAGGCATCGTCGGCGCGGGCAACATCAGCGACCACTACCTGCGGATCGCCGCCGGGTTCGCCAGCTTCGAGGTCCGGGCCGTGGCCGACATAGACCCGGAGCGCGCCAGGGCGAAGGCCGAGGCCCACGGGGTGCAGGCGGTCTCCGTACCTGATCTGCTGGCCGACGACGATATCGACGTCGTCGTGAACCTGACCGTTCCAGCGGCCCACGCCGCCGTCAGCCGCGCCGTGCTCGAGGCCGGCAAGCACGTCTACAGCGAGAAGCCGCTCTCGACCGACAGGGTCGCCGCTGCGGTGCTGCTCACGCTGGCCGCGGAGCGGGGCCTCCGCGTAGGGTGCGCGCCCGATACGTTCCTCGGAGCCGGCCTACAGACCGCGCGGGCCGTCGTCGACTCCGGGCTCATAGGCGAACCGGTAGCGGCCACCGCCTTCATGATGAGCAGCGGCCCGGAGAGGTGGCATCCCGACCCAGGGTTCTTCTTCGCACCGGGCGCCGGCCCACTCTTCGACATGGGGCCCTACTACCTCACGGCGCTGGTCAACCTCTTCGGGGCCGTCGCCCGCGTCTCGGGCTCCGCCAAGGTTGGCCGAGTGTCCCGGCCGATCCTGAGCGCGCCGCTGCGGGGCACCTCGGTCGAGGTGACGACGCCGACGCACGTCACCTCGCTGCTCGAGTTCGCCGGCGGCCCGGTGGCGACGCTCGTGACGAGCTTCGACGCGCCCGCCTCGCAGCTGCCATGGTGCGAGGTGTACGGCACGGAAGCTGCGCTCAGCCTTCCGGATCCCAACACCTTCGGAGGCCCCCTCAAGGTGAGGCGCGCGAGCGACAGGGAGTGGCAGGAGCTGCCCATCACGCGCCCCTACGACGTCAACAGCCGAGGGCTGGGCCTGGCCGACATGGTCGTGGCCGCGGCCGAACGCCGAGCGCACCGCGCCAGCGGCGAGCTGGCCTACCACGTGCTCGACGTCATGCAGAGCGTCCTGGATGCCGCCGGAGAACACGCCTGGCTGGAGCTGCAGAGCCGGGTCGCCAGACCTGCCGCCCTGCCGGAGGACGTCCGCTTCTGAAGGGGTACGTCCTGTGTGCCGGGCTGACGACCGTGGACCACATCTGGCGCGTCGAAGAGTTCCCGCCCCGGGCGTCCCGGACGCCCGCCTCGGACCACGAGACGTCTGGTGGCGGGCCGGCCGCCACCGCGGCGGCGGCGGCGGCGCGGCTCGGCGCCCATGTGACGCTGTGGACCGTGGTTGGCGGCGACCCTGCGGGCGAGCGGGCGCTGTCCGAGCTGGCGGCCCGGGGCATCGACGTCGCGGA
Source organism: Trueperaceae bacterium (assembly GCA_036381675.1). Taxonomy (GTDB): domain Bacteria; phylum Deinococcota; class Deinococci; order Deinococcales; family Trueperaceae; genus DASRWD01. The sequence continues at coordinate 24,651 of DASVCK010000059.1, forward strand.
CTCGCGGCGTCTCCGGCGGGGACGCACAGCCGTCAGCGGGGTGATCGTCACCCCAGATGGAGAGCGCTACATCTTCCCGTTCTTCGGTGATGCCCTCGACGACGAAGCGGCCCTCGACCTCGACATGGGCGTTGTGGAGCGCAGCGGCGCCGTGCTCGTCGACCTGCGCCTCCCGCGTCTGACGGCCGAAGTCCTGGCCGCGGCCCACCGTGCGGGCGTTCCCAGCGTGGCGGACGCCTCGAGCGCGCATTACTGGGAGCGCGCCGACGCCGTGGGCCACCTGATCGCGTCCCAGGAGTGCGCTGCCGAGGTCCTCGGCAGGGACGACCCGGTGGCGGCGCTGCAGGCCCTGCGGCACCGCGACGGGCAGGTCGTCGGCGTCACCTTGGGGGACCGCGGCGTGATCATCGACACCGGTGAGTCCACGCGGCTGCTGCCGGCGTTCCCGGTTCAGGCGGTGGACACTACCGGGGCCGGGGACGTCTTCCACGGCGCCTACGCCTACGGCCTGGCCCTCGGCTGGGATGCTCTGCGTTGCGCGGAGCTGGCGTCTGCGGCCGCGGCGCTCGCCTGCACCGGCCTGGGCCGGGAGGCGATCCCGGACCTGGCGGCCGTGCGGTCGCTGATGGCGGCCACCGGACGTCCCGCCCGGCTCTAGGGCCGGAACTCGACTTCGTCCACCTACTGTGTGATGCGAACGATGATCGCGTCGTCCGGAGCGATCCGCCGAATAACCGGAGGTCGCCCCGCGCCCGCTGCGGCCGCGGTAAGATCGTCGCCCCGGGCGGTTAGCTCAGCGGGAGAGCGTTCGCCTTACACGCGAAGGGTCGGGGGTTCGAATCCCTCACCGCCCACCATCCCAACAACGTCCAGGACGGGCTTCGCCGGCCCCAGCACGTCGGGTCGTCGGGCCCTAGGCCCCTGTCTTGTACGGGTTCCGTTCCGCCTCGCGCGCCCGCGCGCGGCTCGCGCCACCGCCCGACCGCTCGGTGTCGCGCTCCTCCACCATCTCGAGGAAGACCTTGACGACATCGGGGTCGAAGTGGGTGCCAGCCTGCTCTTTCACGTACTCGAGAGCCCGCTCCCGCGGCCAGGCCTGGCGGTACGGCCGGTCGCTCGTCAACGCGTCGTAGACGTCCACGACGGCGAAGAGTCTGGCCGCGATGGGTATGTCCCTGCCCTTGAGCCCCAGCGGGTAGCCCGTGCCGTCCCAACGCTCGTGATGCGAGTGGGGGATGGCCAGTGC
>DASVCK010000060.1:0-15974 GCA_036381675.1 Trueperaceae bacterium
AACGTCGACAAGGCGAACGTCCTCGACGTGTCGCAGTTCTGGCGCGACGTCGTGGTAGACCTGCACGCCAGCGAGTTCCCGGACGTCGAGCTGAACCACCTCTACGTCGACAACGCCGCCATGCAGCTGGTGCGCGACCCGACGGCGTTCGACGTCCTGGTCATGGGCAACCTCTTCGGCGACATCCTGTCCGACCTGGGCGGCGTCATCCCGGGCTCGCTCGGTGTCCTGCCGTCGGCCAGCCTGGGCGGCAGCGTCGGCCTCTACGAGCCGGTGCACGGTAGCGCGCCAGACATCGCCGGCCGCGGCGTTGCGAACCCGACCGGCACCATGCTCTCCGTCGCCATGATGCTGCGGCACAGCTTGGGCGCGCCCGACGCCGCGGACGCGCTGGAAGGCGCCGTGCAGGACGCGCTCGCCGAGGACCCGACGCGCGACCTGGGCGGGACCCGCGACACGCGCGCCTTCACCACAGCCGTCATCGACGCGATCTCCCGGAGGACCGAACTTGTCACCAACTGAGGCGGCAGCCGAGACGAAGCTCAACCGGCGCAGCGCGGTCGTCACGACCGGCGACGAACGCGCCCCCAACCGCGCGATGCTCCGCGCCGTCGGCTTCACGGAAGAGGATTTCGGCAAGCCCATCGTGGGCATCGCCGACGGTCATTCGACGATCACGCCCTGCAACTCGGGCCTAAGGCGGCTCGCGGACGCGGCCGCGGCGGCCGTCGCGTCCGCCGGGGGGATGCCCCAGACGTTCGGGACCATCACGATCTCGGACGGCATCTCGATGGGGACCGAGGGCATGAAGTGCAGCCTCGTCTCACGCGAGGTCATCGCCGACTCCATCGAGACCGTCGGGCGCGGGCAGAGCATGGACGCGATGCTCGTCGTGGGCGGCTGCGACAAGAACATGCCGGGCGGCATGATCGCCCTGGCGAGGCTCGACGTGCCCTCGATCTACGTCTACGGCGGCACGATCAAGCCTGGCCGTCTGGCCGGTGAGGACCTCACGATCGTGAGCGTCTTCGAGGCCGTCGGGGCCAGGGCAGCCGGCCGCATCGAGCTGGAGACCCTGCAGGCGATCGAGGCGTCGGCCTGCCCCGGACCGGGCTCGTGCGGCGGCATGTACACGGCGAACACCATGTCCTCGGCTATCGAGGCGCTCGGCATGAGCCTCCCGTACTCGAGCACCATGGCCGCCGAGGACGACGAGAAGGTCGTGAGCGCGCGGGCGAGCGGGGAGGCGCTCCTGGGCCTCGTCGCTCAGGACCTGCGCCCCAGCCGGATCATGACCAGGCAGGCCTTCGAGAACGCGGTGCGCGTCGTCATGGCCGTGGGCGGCAGCACCAACGCGGTCCTGCACCTGCTGGCGATCGCCCACTCGATGGGCGTGGAGCTCAGCATCGACGACTTCGAGCAACTGCGCCTCACCACTCCGGTGCTGTGCGACCTCAAGCCCTCCGGCCGCTACGTGGCGACCGACCTCCACGCCGTCGGCGGGATACCGCTCGTCATGCGCATGCTCCTGGACGCCGGCTTGCTGCACGGTGACTGCCTGACGGTCACGGGGCGCACGGTGGCGGAGAACCTGGCCGACGTGCCGGGCACGCCGCCCACCGGCCAGGACGTCGTGCACCCCATCACCGACCCCCTCTACGGCGTCGGGCACCTCAACGTGCTGCGCGGCAACCTCGCGCCCGAGGGCGCCGTCGCGAAGACGACGGGGCTCAAGAGCACGCACATCACCGGTCCGGCGCGCGTGTTCGACGGCGAGGAGGCCGCCATGGCGGCGATACTCTCCCGCTCGATAGCCCCGGGCGACGTCGTGGTCATCCGCTACGAAGGCCCCAAGGGCGGGCCCGGCATGCGGGAGATGCTGGCGCCGACGAGCGCGATCATCGGCCAGGGCCTGGGCGACTCGGTGGCGCTCATAACTGACGGCAGGTTCTCCGGCGGCACCTACGGCCTCGTCGTGGGTCACGTCGCGCCGGAGGCGGCGGTCGGAGGGCCCATCGGCCTCGTGCAGGACGGCGATCTCATCACGATCGACGCCGCCACCAACCTCCTGCAGCTGGAGGTGGACGAGGCGGAGCTGTCCCGGCGCCGCGCTGCGTGGCGGCCGCCGACCCCGCGCTACACTACCGGCGTGTTGGCCAAGTACGCCAAGCTCGTGTCCAGCGCGTCCGTCGGTGCGGTGACCGATTGACGCCCGATCGAAGGTAGGGCCGCCTTGAAGGTCACCGTCTTCAACGAGTACCTCCACGAGTTGGAGGACGAGCGCGTCGCCAAGATCTACCCGCAGGGGATCCACGCGGCCGTCGCGTCCGCCGTGAAGGAGCACGTGCCCGGCGCCGTAGTGCGCAGCGCCACGCTCAGGGAGCCGGAGCACGGTCTGACCCAGGCGGTCGTCGACGACACCGACGTCATGCTGTGGTGGGGCCACAAGGCGCACGGCGACGTGTCGGACGCGGTCGCGGAGCGCGTGCAGCAGGCCGTCCTGGCCGGCATGGGCCTGGTCGTCCTGCACTCCGGGCACCTCTCCAAGCCGTTCCTCCGCCTGCTGGGCACTCACGGCTCGCTCAAGTGGCGGGAGGCCGACGAGAAGGAGCGGCTCTGGAACCTGAGCCCCGGCCACCCCATCCTCTTGGGCGTGCCTGACCACATCGAGCTGCCGCAGGAGGAGATGTACGGCGAGCGGTTCGACGTCCCCGACCCGGACGAGCTCCTGATGATCTCCTGGTTCCAGGGCGGAGAGGTCTTCCGCAGCCTGATGACCTGGCGCCGCGGCCACGGCCGCGTGGTGTACTTCCGGCCGGGCCACGAGACCTACCCCACCTACCACCAGCCCGACGTCAGGCGCATCGTGGCCAACGCCGCCGCGTACGCCGCGCGCAGGATACGGCGCGACGACTCGAGCTGCCCCAACCCGGCCGCGCTCGAGCCGGTGCCCAACCCGGGGAAAGAGCACGTGCTCAAGCGCCCATGACCGCCGAAGGACCTCTGCGCGTCGCGATCATCGGCACGGGCAGCATCTCCCAGGCGCACTACGACGGTTTCCGGGCGGCGGGAGCGAACGTCGTCGCGGTCTGTGACGTCAACCCGGTCCAGCTCGCCGCCAGGGCGACGGCCTGGGGAGTGGACAGGACGTACTCCGACTACGACGAGATGTTCGCCGCCGGCGGCATCGACGCCGTGTCCATCGCAGCACCCACCGCGGTCCACCACCCGGCCACCATGGCGGCGGCCAAGGCCGGCGTCCACGTGCTGGTCGAGAAGCCCATCGCCCTCGACCTGTCCCTGGCCGATGAGATGATCGCCGCCTGCGCCCAAGCGGGCGTGAAGCTCGTGGTCAACCACCAGCTGCGCTCATCGGCGCCGGCGAAGAAGGCACGCGAGCTCATCGAGGCCGGCGCGATCGGCCGCGTCACGCACCTGCGCCTGCGGCAGGCCCACGACTGGGGCGGCCAGGGCGTGCGACCGTCCTTCGCCACGAAGGCGAGCTCGGGCGGCGGCACCCTGCTCGACAACGGCTGTCACCTCGCGGACCTGGCGCGCTTCTTCGGCGGCAGGGTGCGGGAGGTCTACGCCCGCGTCGCGACGCTCGCCTACGAGATCGAGGTCGAGGACACGGCCAACGTCTCCTTCGAGTTCGCCGACGGCGCCATCGGGACCATCGAGACGGCCTGGACGGCCACGGGTTGGGAGGAGGGCTTCTGGATCTACGGCACCGAGGGGGCCCTGGAGTCCACGAACCGCTTCGGTCCTCCCTGGCTGCGGCACTACTACCGCGGCACTCCCGGCGGCACCTGGGACGTCACCGACCTGGCCACGTACAGCTTCGGGGGCTACAAGCCGCATACCGCGCACGTGATCGCCTTCGTCGCCGCCGTGCGCGGCGAGGGTCCCGTCGTCTGCTCAGGCGAGGACGGCCGGGAGGCCGTGCGCCTCATCCTGGCCGCCTACGCCAGCGCCGCCGAGGGCAACGTCGTGCGCCTCAAGGACGCTCCGGACACGTTCGAGGAGGCGTTGGCGACGCCGTGACGTTCGACGAGTTCGAGCAGCTCATCGCCGAGATGGTGGACGAGGTTCCGGAGCAGTTCATGCGCGGCCTGCAGGGCGTCCACGTGCTGCCGGACACCCGCCGCGAGGAGGGCTACGACGAGGACGTCTTCCGCATGGGCGAGTACATGGACCCCGGGCCGGAGGACTTCCTCGGCGCGGGCGAGGGCATCGGCAGGCACGTCGCCATCTACTACGGCTCGTTCCGGGAGATCGCCAGCCAAGACCCGGACTTCGACTGGGAGGACGAGGCCTGGGAGACGCTCACCCACGAGCTCAAACACCACGTCGAGTCGTTGGCCGGGGAGGACTTCCTCGTCCAGGAGGACGACGAGTTCAATCGGCAGCTCAAGGGCGGCTAGGCGGTACTCGCCGCGCGTACCCACAGCTCCGGATGCCGCCGCGCCAGCTCGTGGGCCGCGGCCTGGGCGGCACCCAGGTCGTCGGCGACCCCGAAGCACGTGGGGCCGCTGCCTGACATGAGCACGCCACGCAGGCCCGTTCCCCTCATCTCTTCCAGGAAGGCTCTCAGGGACGGGTGCGCCCGCACGACACCGGCCTGCAGGCCGTTGCGCCACCGCGGCTCCTCGCCCGCCGTCAACGCCGCCAGGGCCGCCTCGTGCTTGAGGCGTGGGGTGAACCCAACCAAGGCGGCGTAGGCGTCCGCGGCCGACACGGTGATCTCCGGCTTGGCCAGCACCAGGGCCAGGCGCGGCATCTCGACCGGGTGGAGGCGCTCGCCTCGACCGCGCGCGACGGCCGCACGAGCGCCCGCTACGAAGAAAGGGACGTCGGAACCTAGCGCGGACGCGATCTTGTCGAGCTCGAGGCCGGCCCTCAGCTGCGCCTCCATGGCCAGCAGTACCGCCGCCGCGTCCGACGAGCCGCCGCCCAGGCCCGCCGCCACAGGCACCCTCTTCATCAGGTCGATGTGGACGCCAGGCGCCGCAGCGCCAGCCTGCGCCTGGTACGCCTGCTGGTAGGCCCTGGCCGCCTGCACCGCGAGGTTGTCGACCCCAGTGGGCACGTCGGCCAGCGCCGCGGCATGCCAGACAGGGTCGGAGGGCGCGGGCTCCGGCCGCACCGCCAGCGTCACCGCGCCGGGTCGGTCCTGACGCACGCTCACCGCCACCTCGTCGGCAAGGTCCAGCCGGGCCATGAGGGTCTCGACCTCGTGGTAGCCGTCGCCACGCCTGGCCAGCACCGCCAGCCCGAGGTTGACCTTCGCGGGCGCCGCGAGCCTCAACGTGCCCCGGTCGGCAGTCGCGCCGCCAGCGCCTCGGCGAGCTGAAGGTCCTCCGGGCGCGTGACCTTGAAGAGCAGCGGGCTGCCCTCGACCAACTCGACGCGCCTGCCCAGGCGCCGCACGAGCCCGGCGTCGTCCGTGGCCGCGTGGCCGGCCGCGCGCGCCGATTCGTGTGCCGCCGACAGCAGCTCGCGCGCGAAACCTTGCGGGGTCTGCACGGCCCGCAGCTCGGACCTGTCTACCTCTGCGCCGTCACCGGTCACGACCGTGTCGGCGATGCCCACCGCCGCCGTCGCCGCACCGTGCCGCCGCGCCGCCGCCAGCACTCGGGCGACGACCTCGCCCGGTAGGAACGGCCGCGCCACGTCGTGGACCAGCACGTGCTCCGCGGTCGTGGCCGCCAGCATCGCCAGCACGGAGGCCTGGCGGGTCCCGCCACCCGCTACGAGGGTGACGCCGGGGCGCGTGGGCCAGTGGTCGACCGCGTCGGCCGGCACCGCCACGACGATCTCATCGACGAGCGGAACCAGAGCCTCCAACGCCAGGTCGAGCAGGGTCCGGCCGCCCACGGTGACGAGCGCCTTGGGCCCCAGTCCGAGCCGGTCACCCGTCCCCGCGGCCGCGATCAGGGCGGCCACGCGGCTGCTCACGACCCTCCCCAGCGCCGTATGCGCTCGTTGTCTATGCCGAGGTGGTCGAGGAGCCGCGCCGTCACGCTGCCGACCAGGTCGTCGATCGTCTCCGGACGGTGGTAGAAGCCTGGGGAGGCCGGCACGATCAGGGCGCCGGAGTCTACGGCCGCCAGCATGTTCGCGATCATGGGGCGCGAGTACGGGGCCTCCCTCACGACGAGCAGCAGCGGCCGCCGCTCCTTCAACGCCACGTGGGCGGCTCGCGACGTGAGGTTGTCTGTCAAGCCGTTGGCCACCTTGGCCAGCGTGCCGGCACTGCACGGCACGATCACCATCGCGCGGAACCTGTGGCTGCCAGAGGCGATGGGCGCCCCGCTGTCGGTGTCCTTGTGAACCTCGCTGGCCAGCGACGTGAGGCTCTCGAGGCCGCCGTCCAGTTCCGTGGGGATGACCCGCTTCGCGCCGGCGGTCACCACGAGATGCGTGTGAACCGCCGCCGCCTCGAGCGACCTGAGCAGGTCCACGGCGTAGACCAGCCCGCTCGCGCCGGTGACGGCGACGACCACCTCGCCGTGTTCCCGACTGTCCCCATCTGGTACCGCGCGCGTCACGCGGCAAGGTTACCGCGGCCGTCGTGGACGTATACTCGCCGCGCTATGGCGGCCAGCGACCATGACTCGGGTAGGTCAGACACCACCCGGCTGCGCCCCGGACCTGATGGTCACTTCGTGCCCAGCGGCCCCCGCCTGACGCGGGCCCGGCACGGTGGCGTGGTCACCGGGCTGTGTGCCGGTATCGCCAAGCTGGTCGGTGCCAGGGTGTCCATCGTGAGGGCGGTCTTCGTCGCCGGCGGCGTGGTTACGCTGGGCACGCTGGGCCTGGCCTACCTCGGCCTCAGCGCCATCGTGCCGGCCTCTGCGGACTGAGCGGTCGACGGGTTTCCCAGGCTGCGCGGCTGTGACCACCGGTTGGTGGGCATCGACCACGGATCTCTACGTCACATCACCAGGCGGATTGGTGCATCGAGCAGCTCGGCGACCCGGCCCAGGAGCCGCGCTCCCTGTTCGGCAGGTATGTCGCCCGTGAGCGTCAATGTGCTGCGGTAGCCGCCGCGCTGGTTGTCGTAGAGCATCCGGCCGAGGCTGACGACGGGCAGCTGGACGTCCAGCACGACCTCGTCGAGGTCCAGGCCGCTGAGGTCAGCCACGACGAGCCCGGCCTCGTCCTCTTCCTGGCCCGGGCCGCTCAGCTCGCCCACGAGCTCGGCGAACGGCCGGCCGGCGGCATCGTCCACCCGGCGCAGCGTGAGCCCGCCATCGAACGTCGCCAGCGCGACCTGACCGCGGCCAACGCCCTCGTCCCGGGCCGCTTTGGCGACGGCCCGCAAGACGAACGGCCCGGCGCCGAGCGGCTCCTCGTGACCCAGCTCCTGTGACACCGAGAGCTGAGCGCCGGCCAGCGCCGTGACATCGACGTGGCGACGTAACACCGTGCCGGTGCGGGCGAGCGGTATGCCCGCCAGGCTCGCGGCGTCGCCGGCCGGCTCCGAGAACTCGGCGCCGGCGGCGGCGCCCTGGCTCCAGGTAGGCTCGGCCTCCTCCGGCTGGTCCCAGGCACCGGGAGAACGCAGCGCCGGCTCGCCGGCCATCACCTCTGCTGCTTCCGTGGCTACGCCTTCCTCCTCAACTTCCGCCGGCGTCAGGTCGGCAGGCTCCTCCACCGGCTCGTCGGCGGCCCACGGACCGGGCTCGGAAGCTGCGGCCCCCACGTCCTCGGTCTCGCTGGCCCACACATCCTGTTCGCTGGTCTCGTGGCCCGCGTCGAGGTCCTGAGACCAGACGTCCTGCGCCGCGCTCTCTTCCGTGCCGTCAGGCTCCGGAGCCCACACGTCATCGTCGACGTGCGCGGTGACGGAGTCGGCGAAGAGGTCCGCCTCCGGTTCTGTGGACCCCTGCGGCTCGCCCCAGATGTCGGGAGCGTCGTCATGCGCAGCGTGCTCGTGGCCGCCCAGGGATATGCCCTCACCCCATTGCGCCCCGGCGGTCTCCTCGGCTTCGCCCGCGCTGGAGCGGCTGAAGGCGTCCTCGTCGGCCTGCGACGTGGGAACGCCGAAAGCGTCCGGCGTCTGGATGTCGTCTTCGTCGCCCAGGAGTCCGGCATCGTCGCCGGACACCAGCAGGTCTTCGAGCTCGTCACCGCTCGCTGGCTCGCGGACGGGCGCACGGTCCTCGCCCAGCGGCTGCGCCGCGGCTCCCGGCTCGTCGTCGAAGAGGAACACGTCCTCGTCGACCTCGGCAGCCTGCGGAGCGCTCGCGGCGACGTCGTCGAGCGGCGGGGGGTCGTCCCGCACCGCACTGCCGATCTCCTGCCTGAGCTCACCCAAGGTGGTGGCTTGCCCCGCCTGGCGCAGAGCCGGGTCCTGGTCGGGCCAGACCTCCATGCCGTCGGGCAGGGGCTCGGGCGTGGGGTCGAGGGCCTCGTCGCCCGCCATCACACGTGCCAGGTAGTCGAGGACGTCGCGTTCGACGATCCTTCCGCCCTCGCCCGTACCATCCAGGCCTCGCCAGTCGACGTTGTTCTGCTCGGCCAGCCGTCGCGCCAGCGCGGTGATGTCGGGCTCGCTCACTTGGGCTCCTCCTGGCGGGCTCCTCATGCCCGCGCCATGGTTCGTTACGGCAACGAGTATACAAGGCCGATACTCGGTGTCCGGGAGGGGTCGCCGAAGCGACATATCCCACTCGTCATGCCGCGTGCTGAACGGCTGGTCTCCGCAGTGCGGGCCGGCTACGCGGCAGCACGGCTCAGGGGCCCGGCAGCTCCAGACCGGAGCCGTGCCCTCAGGGGCGCCAGGCCTGGAAGAAGACGCCGTCTATGTACGTCTGCAGCAGCGCGTCGGAGCCGTACACCGGCACGGACGTCGAGGCGACCTCGCCGGGATCCATGGTCTCGTCGAAGACCGTGCGCTCGCCCCGCTCGTCGCTGACGATCAGCTGCAACCGGTACGGCTCCTCCAGCAGGCGCCTCACGCCCATGAAGGTGGGGTCGAACGTGAAGGGGATCGTGCGGCTGCCGTCGCCCGCCACGATCGAGGGGCCGGCGCCGCCCGCCGCTGCGTCACCGCGCGGCCGCTCCGGCGTCAGGTCGTTCCCACCGTTCCCCGGGCCGGGCAGGCCGAGGTCCGGGAACACGAGGGGTGCCGATGGCTCGCCGTTGATCGTCAGCAGGACCGGGGTGCCCGGCAGGGTGTAGCCCGTCGGCTGGATGTCGACGACCCCGGCCGGCTTGGCAGGGTCGTCGACGAAGGTGATCGGACCCATCTGGAGCTGTGCCGCGCGCAGGGCCAGTTGGGCCCGCCACTGCGGCATGCCGAGGACGTCGGGCACCTGCACGACGTTGCGCGACGACAGCGCGTAGTTGACGACTACGGGCGTGCTGAGCACGACCTCAGTGCCCGCCGCAGGCCACACGGACACCACGTCCCCTGCCTGCGTGAACGAGACGGCGCTGGGCACGGTCTCCACGCGCCCGAAGCCAAGCTCCTCCAGGCGCCTCACCGCCTCCTCCAGCGGCATCCCGCTCAGCTCCGGCACCGCTACCTTGGCGAGCTGGCGGCCGCTGCTCACCGTGATCGTCAGTTCCTCGCCGGAGGCGAGCTGGGCACCGCCTTCTGGCGCCTGGCCGATGACCGTGCCCATGGCTCGGTCGTTGGGCTCGTAGACGGTGGTGGCCAAGGGGAGATTGAGGTCGCTGATCAGCTGCTTGGCGTCGGCCTCCCTCATGCCCGTGAGGTCGGGCACCCTCTCGGCGGCAGCGGCCGTGTTGACCCCCAGGTGGATGGTGCGGCCGTGCTTGACCGTCGCGCCCGCGGGCGGCGCCTGGCTCGTGACCGCCTCCGGCGCCGCCCCGGCGACGTGCTCCACGAAGGTGACCGGCTCGAGCCCCATGCGCCTGAGCACCTGGGCCGCCTCGTCGTGCCGCATCCCCACGACCTCGGGCAACCTCACCTCGGCGACCGTGAAGTAGTCCCTGACGCTGACGGCTGTGTAGACGACGGCGCCGACGAGGATGGCTCCCGCCACCGCCAGCCAAGTGAGCCCCGTCCTGCGCGCGTTGCGAGCGTCCGTAACAGACACGGCCAGACTCTACCGCGACGCCTTTCGAGTCCGAGTAGAGTCGGGGGCGTGAACCGGGCCATCCTGTTCCCCCCGGCAACGGTGGCGCACCTGGCCAGCGAGGGACTGCACGGCGAGCTGGCCGATCTGCTCACGCTCGAGCGCAGCGGCATGGCCCTGGGGCTGGTGGCCCTGCCCTCCGCCGTCGAGGACAGCCTCTACCGCTTCAACAACCTGCCCGCTCGCCTCGCCGCGCTCTACGCCGGGCTCGACCCCTTCGATCCCGATGAGGACCTGCTGGAGGAGGCCGAGGAGGGGGCGATGTGGCTGGTGGACCAGGCACATCTGCTGGATGAGGTCATCGACGCCGTCTACGAAGCCCTGGCAAGCCTCCCGGCCCAGCTCGTGGTGAGAAGACCGGGTGACCCGAAAGGCCTGGAGGTAGCTGACCGGCGCGGCGCGCTGCTGGCCCTCAAGCGGCTGGCGCGGATCGACTGGTCGGCACGATCCGTCATGACCAGGTTGGAAGCCACGGCGAGCGTCGCGCTCGACGCCAGGGTCGTGATCGTCCACGCAGCCGGCTCGGCGCACGACGCGGCGCTGTCGGCCCGCGCCGCTGAGGTCCTGGGGCGTCCGGTGGACGTCGCGGGCTGGGAAGGCGCCGTCACACGGGTGACGTGAGGCTGCGCCTGGCCACGGCCGCTGCGCCGATCACGCCGGCGTCCCCGCCCAGCACTGCCAGTCTGATGTCCGGCTCGCAGTAGCCCTCCAGGTACGCCTTGGTCGTCGCCGTGACCCGCTCCAGGTAGAAGCTCCCGACGTTAGTCAGGCCGCCGCCGAGCACGAACGCCTCCGGGTCGAACATCTTCACCAGGTTCGCCAGGCCGATGCCGGTGAACCGGGCCGCGTTGTCGACGATGCCCAGCGCCTTGCGCTCACCTGCCATCGCGCGGGCGAAGAGCTCCTCTGTCGTCATCTCGGTCCCGTACGCGTAGCTGGCGTCCCTGGCGATGGAGCGTCCGGCGGCGATCGCCTCGAGGCTGCCCGTGTGGCCGTCCCCGCCCATCGGTCCGCCAGGCAGGATCGTCATGTGCCCGATCTCGCCCGCGATCCCGTGCGCTCCACGGATGAGCCGATCGCCGAAGAACAGGCCCCCACCTATGCCCGTGGAGAGCGTCACGTAGATGCTCGAGTCGAGGCCGCGGGCCGCGCCGTAGAGGTGCTCGGCGTAGCCGGCGGCGTTGGCGTCGTTCTCCAGCTCGACCTTCAGGCCCAAGGCTTCCTGCAAGGCGTCCACGATGGGCGCGTCGACCATCCCGGCGATGTTGGGCGCGAACACGACGCGGCCGCGCACGTGATCGAGCGGCCCGGGTGAGCCCACACCCACAGCGTCCACCACGTGTCCACGCTGCAGGAGCGCGTGCGCCGCCCCGGCCATCGCCGCGACGACGTCGACGAAGCCCGTCTGCGGCGTGTCGACTCGCAAGCGGTCGACGACGGTGCCCCCGTTCACTATGGCAGCCAGGATCTTCGTGCCGCCAAGGTCTATGCCCAACGTGCTCAACTCGTCCTCGCCTTCATGGTGCGCGCCACTTCGATCGCCTGGACCGCGATCACGCTCTCCTCGTCGGTCGGAACGACAAGGACGCTCACGCGGCTCTCCGGCGCGCTTATCACCGGCCCACCCGCTGAGTTCGCCTGGTCGTTGATCTCGAGCCCCAGGAAGCCGAGGCCCCGTAAGGCTTCGGCTCTGATGAGGGGGTCGTTCTCCCCCACTCCGGCGGTGAAGACGACGGCGTCGAGCCCGCCCATCGCGGCCGCGTAGCTCGCGATGAGCTTGCGCACGCGGTAGGCGTACACCTCCAGCGCCGCCCTGGCGGCTTCTGAGCCGGCCTCCGCTGCGGCCCTCACGTCGCGCATGTCGTTGCCTACTCGCGACATCCCCGCCAGGCCTGATCCCCTGTTGAGTAGCTCGTTCAGCGCGTCCTCGTCCATGCCCTCCCTCATGAGGTGCAGCAGGAGGCCGGGGTCGACGTCGCCGCTGCGCGTGCCCATGAGCAGACCCTCGAGCGGTGTGAAGCCCATGCTCGTGTCGACGACCACGCCGTGGTCGACGGCCGCGCCGCTGGCGCCGTTGCCGAGGTGAAGGGTGACGATCCGCAGGTCTTCGCGCGGACGGGCCAGCAACCTGCCCGCCTCCCTAGAGACGTAATCGTGGCTGGTGCCGTGGAAGCCGTAGCGCCTCAGACCCCGCTCGGCGTACTCGAGAGGCAGCCCGTACAGGTAGGCGCGCCGAGGCAGCGTCGCGTGGAAGGCAGTGTCGAAGACGGCCACGTGGACGGCTTCCGGCACGAGCGTGAGAGCGGCCTCCAGCGCCTCGAGGTTGGCCGGGTTGTGCAGCGGCGCCAGGGCCCCCAGCTCCGCGATGCCCGCCAGGACGTCGTCCGTGACCGGTGTGGGCGCGGTGTACCTGGTGCCGCCGTGGACGATGCGGTGGCCCACCACGTCGGGGGCGTACGGCGAGCCGTCGCCGAGGCTGCCTAGCCCAGCCGCCAAGGCCTCGCCGTGGGCGCCGGGGCGCGCGAGCCGCTCCACCGTCACGGAGCCGCCCTGCGGGTAGGTCTTGAGCTTCAGGCTCGAGCTGCCGGCGTTGACGACCAGCACGTTCTCCCCCGCCGCTACGTCCGCCCGCATGTCCGGCGAGTCTACCGTCCACCCAGGTCGGCCACGAGGCGCGGCCTGAAGCCCAGGGCGTCGGCGGCGACGAAGTGCACGTCGATGCCGGGGAGGCGCGTCAGGACCGGCTCCTCGCCATGGACATGCCCGAAGACGAGGGCGTCCGGCGCGTAGTCCGCGATCAGGTCCGTGAAGCCGCTGGGCTCAAGGCGTGAGTTGGTGGGCGGGAAGTGCAGCATGACGACGCGGTAGTCGCCCTTAAGCCGCCTGGCCGCTGCCAACGACAGGGACAGGCGCTCGACCTCGCGCAGGTAGACGCGCTGGTCCTCGGCCGTGAAGCCGCGGCTGCCGGGGCAGACCCAGCCTCGAGTGCCGGACACGACGACCCCGTCCAGGACCAGCGCGTCGTTCTGTAGCGCGTACATGCCCTCGGGCAGGGCGCGCCTGAGCTTGCTTATGGAGGGCCACCAGTAGTCGTGGTTGCCCCTCAGGAGCACCTTCCTGCCCGGCAACTCTGCGATGTCCCGGAGGTCGACGAGCGCGTCGTCAAGGTGCATGGCCCAGGACACGTCCCCTGGTACCAGGACCAGGTCGTCCGGGCCCACGGTCTCCCGCCAGCCGGCGAAGAACGCCTCGGGATGGCCCGCCCAGTTGCCGCCGAAGACGTCCATCGGCTTGGGATCCGCGCGCGAGAGGTGGGGGTCGGCGATCGCGTAGAGGCGCATCGAACCGCGATTCTAGCCGCTGAGGCCCGCGCGTCCCTGACGCGTGTGGGCCGGCGAGGCCCGGCTTCTAAGGCGCGCGGGGCCCTGCCGGCCGCCCTCTCACCACGTAAGGTCGGTGCGTCTCACGCCGCTCGTGTCCAGCCGGGCCAGCATCCCCTCGGCGGTAACGCCGGTCACGGGATGCCGCCAGCCGGGGGCGACCTCAGCCAGCGGCACCAGCACGAACGCCCTGTGGTGGAGGCGAGGATGCGGCACCGTGGCGACCGGATCGTCGACGTTGACGTCCCCGTGCGCCAGCAGGTCGAGGTCGATGTTGCGGGGACCCCAGCGAACTGTGCGCACGCGTCCGAGGCGCTCTTCGAGGTCGAGGAGCGCCCGCAACAGCGCGTGCGTGGTCAGGTCCGTCCTCAGTGCCACGACGGCGTTGAGGTAGTCGGCCTGGCCCGGCGGGCCGCCCACGGGATCCGTCGCGTAGATATGCGACCTGGCGACGATCTGCCCCAGCGAGCGCAGGCCCTGCTCGGCTCGCCTCAGCTCGGCCAGGCTGTCTCCCTGATTGCTGCCCAGGCCGACCCAGGCGCTAGGCTCGTCGCTGTCCGCAGACACTCGCAGCCTCTAGTCCTCTCCGCGCGAGCGCCTCAGCTCGTAGTGCACGTCCCTGACGATGCCGTGCAGCGGCGCGTGAGGCTTGTGGACCCTGACGACGAGCGCGTGCACGCCCGGCTCCTCGGCCATGACGGTGCGGGCGATCGCGGCCGCCAAGGACTCGATGAGCTTGAATGGTTCGCCGGTCACGATGCGCTTCACGACGGTGAACACGCGTGAGTAATCGACGGTGTCAGGCAGCGTGTCGCGGGCGGGCGGCGTCACCGACAGCTCCAGGTCCACGACGAAGCGTGCACCCCGCTTCAGCTCGTAGTCGTGCACGCCGTGGAAGGCGTGGAACTCCATGCCGCTCAGCACGATCGTGCCTGGTCCCTCTACCTCAGACATCGTGACTGCCCCCTCTCTCGCCGTCCGCGGCCAGTGCCGAGGCCACGGCCAACGCCTGCCGGTGGGCCTCCACGTCATGGACCCTCAGCAGCGCGGCGCCGCAGCGCGCGGCCCAGAGGTGGGCCGCCACGCTCGCACCCAGGCGCTGCCGCGCTTCCGAGACCCCGGCGATCCGCCCCAGGAACGCCTTACGCGAGGCGCCCACCATGACGGGGTGTCCCAGCGCGGCCAGCCGGTCCGTGGCCCTTAGCAGCGCGAGGTTGTGCTCGAGCGTCTTCCCGAAGCCGATGCCGGGATCGATCACGACGGACGGCACCCCCGCGGCGAGCGCGCGCTCGGCAGCGGAGGCCAGGTACTCGCTGACCTCCCGCACCACGTCGTCGTAGCGGGGGTCCGCTTGCATGGTCGCGGGCTCGCCCAGCATGTGCATGATCACCGCCGGGACGCCGGCCCGCGCGCATACGTCCACCATCGCAGGGTCGCGCAGGCCGGAGACGTCGTTCACGAGGGCGGCGCCGGCCGCGATGGCAGCCTCCGCGACGGCAGCGTGGCGGGTGTCGATGCTCACCCTCACGCCGCTGCCGGCCAGCCCTGCCACGACGGGCAGCACGCGTGCCCGCTCCTCAGCCTGCGATACGGGCGCGGCACCGGGCCTCGTGGACTCCCCGCCCACGTCCACGAACAGGGCGCCTTGTGCCGCCATCCCCACGCCGGCCGCGACCGCGGCCGCGGTGGACTCGTATGACCCACCGTCCGAGAAGCTGTCGGGCGTGACGTTGAGCACGCCGACCAACGCCGGCCCGGTCCAGCTGAGGACCTCCGCGCCGTGGCCGAGAGCCAGCGTGTGCTCAGCGTGCACGCTGGGGCCGCCAGTCTTCGGGCCGGTCGGCGAGCCCGAAACGCCAGGCCACGGCCGCCGCGATCCGCTCCGAGGCCTTGCCGTCGCCGTACGGGTTGGGGGCCGCGCGCATGCGAGCCAGCTCGCCCTCGTCGCCCAGCAGCTCGAGGAGCGCGGCCTGCACCCTCGCCGGGTCGTTGCCGACGAGCCGCAGCACGCCGCCTAACCCCTCGGGCCGTTCGGTCACGTTGCGTAGCACGGCCACGGGCTTACCCAGCGCCGCGCCCTCCTCCTGGATCCCGCCGGAGTCGGTGATCACGAGCTCG
The DNA here is from genome assembly GCA_036381675.1 of Trueperaceae bacterium. Classification (GTDB taxonomy): domain Bacteria; phylum Deinococcota; class Deinococci; order Deinococcales; family Trueperaceae; genus DASRWD01. The sequence continues at coordinate 15,611 of DASVCK010000060.1, forward strand.
GAACGGTCCAGCAGCGCGAGCATGCTCAGGTAATCGATGGGGTCCGACAGCCTGAAGTTGGCGACGTCAGACAGCACCGGGCGCACGGCCTCCTGCACCCGCGGGTTCAGGTGCACCGGGTAGACGAACGTGTACTGGGGGTACGCCCTGGCCACCGCTGCCAGGGAGCTTGCCAGGTCGCTCATCACGTCCAGGTTCTCGCGCCTGTGCATCGTGACGGCCACCAGCCCCGTCTCGGGGAGGCCGCGGGGCAACCGGGCCCGCCCGCGGTTCGCGAGCACCGCGTCGACCGCGGTGTTGCCGGTCACGACCATGTTCTCGGCGCGCTTGCCCTCGGCCAGCAGGTTCTCCCTGGCCGTGGCCG
>DASVCK010000061.1:0-4027 GCA_036381675.1 Trueperaceae bacterium
TCACTAGGCGAGAGCCGCCAGCGAGCAGGTTCGTCAGGGTGACAAGCTCCGTGTCCCGGCCCACGAACGGCGCCACTCGCACCGGCAGGTTGTGAGGCGCCGGGCGCTTGGATCCGGCCGTCAGTTCGGCTTTAGCCTCCTGCGGAGTCATGGTGAGACTCATGCCGTACGTTGCGGCTTGCCTGGCGACATCGGCCGCGAACGGGTGATCGGCCGCGCTTAGGAGCCGGTGAAGCCGCGGCAGCAGCTCGGGATCGGTCTCGGGCACCAGGCCCAGCGCACCTACTGTGATCCGGGCGGCTTCGGCGAACGCAGACGCCGCCGCCAGCCCTTCTGCCTCGGCGATGCCCGCCATCTGCACGCTCGACGCCACGTGGTCGCGGGTCGTCAGGACCCACTCCTCGAGCTCGGCCCCGATGTCCCTGAGGTACAAGCCTGCCAGGAACTCTCCGGCATAGAGCTCTCGCGCGCGGGCTCGGTCCGCGGCTTCGAGAGCGCGGAGGAGATCGAGCGCATCGCAGCTAACGGTGGTGCCGACGCCGGCGCCGCCCCTGGGGGCCACGCCGGCGCCGGCAGACTTAGGCGCGACCTCGCTGAGCACACCGGGAGCCGCTGCTCGCAGTTGGGACAGTGCGACCCTGAGGCTATCGAGCGGGCGGTTGGCCGCCGGCCAGAACAGCTCCGCCAGATGGTGACGCTCCTTCGGGCCCTCTAGCGCCAAGTAGGCGAGCAATAACAGCGGCTTGGTGCGGCGGGGGAGCCGTATCTCGGCCGACACGGTCAGTTCCAGGCCGCCGAGGGTCCTCAGGTGCACGCGGCAAGTATAGGGACGTCGCGTGAACTTCCTTCACGCCGTTCACCAGCTCCAGGCCGGCGCTCGCGCTTCCTCCACGAGCAACTCCAGGCTGCCGTCGCCACGCACAACCCACAGGTCAGGCTCCAGCAGCTCGTCCGAGAACTCGACCTGTGCATCTGCCCGTTCGAACACGACCGCCGTGCCGTCGGGCGAGACGCTCAGCAGACCGGCGAACTCGCCGACGAAGTCGGTGATGCGCTCCGGCATGCCGGTCTGGAAGTCGAACAGGAACAGGTTGGCCGAACGCTCCTCGCCGAAGAAGTCGCCCTCGGTCACCGAGTACACGAACCCGGAGCCGTCCGGGAGCCAGGCCAGGCCCAGGATGGACTCGGTCGAGTCGTACTCGACCAGCGGTTCGCCCGGCCCGGAGCTGCCGTCGCTGACGAGGTAGATGGCTGTGCTCTCGAACGACTCGGTGCCCGCGTAGAGGATGTCGTTCGCGGTCTCGGACGTCGGCCCGCGAGCCACGAGGTCGACGAACAGCGGGAAGTCGGCAGTCTCGGCCATGAGGTTGGTGCCGAAAGTCAGTGGCTCCGGGTGGGCGGGAAGCTCGGTGAAGGAGTTGAAGTTGTAGATGAAGCTGACGGCCGTCCCGTCCCGCCGCCAGCTCGGCGAGTGCGCCTCCCAGAAGCCCGCGGGCTCGTAGACGCTCACCTCGGAGGTCGTGACCGTGCCGCCGGCCTGAACGTCTGCCAGTGAGCTGAACATGACCTCGCGGTTGCTGGCGACGATCAAGGAAGCAACTTGGAGCCAGTCTTCACCGGAGCCGAAGTCGGCGACGTCTGTGAAAGTGACCATGCCGGTTCCGTTGGGCGGGAGAGTGACCATCTGCAGTGATGCGGCACCTTGGTAGTACATGAAGCCGGTGAACGAGTCGAAGCTGTAGTTCTTGACGGGGACCCGAACGGTGCCCTGCGGGAAGTCCGCGAGCTCGGCGCAGCTCGGCGCCTGGGTTATGCGTTCGTACTGCGTGCCGTCGGCGCCGATGGAGAAGATGTCGGAACCGAACAGCGAGCACCAGTTCTCGTGCGTGCTGGCGAAGGCGAGGCGGGTAGATTGGGGGTTCCACGCCATCGTCCAGACGTCGTACACGCCTTCCGGGTCGTCCTGTCCGTGTGCCCATAGCCTGCGGTCGTCGCTGCCGTCCGGGTCTATCAACCTGATCTCGTCTCCACCCGCCGCGACGTAGGCGATGGTGTCGTGCACGGCCTGGGGATCGCCCTGTGGAGGCTTTGGCCCGTCGTCGCCGTCGCCATCCTTGCCGTCGTCGCCAGGTGGTTGGTTCGATTGGCCACAGGCAGCCATGGTCAGAGCCAGCGCCAGCACGAGAGCGAGGCGCATGGCGATGCGGGTTTTGGTGTTCGGCCGTCCATCCATGGGTAGCTCCTTCGACATGCTCGATGTCGCGAGGAGCCTAGGGATCAGCCGTTAAGCGACCGCAAATCGGCGCGGGCGGGCATGCTCGCCCAGATCTACGCGGTCTTGCCAGCCGTCACGGCCTGTAGGTCAACCGCACGGCCTCCGGGCCGATGCGATCCACCCCTACCAGCTTGAGGGGCGGTCTCGGGCCCGCGAAGTAGGGCTTGCCCTCTCCGAGGACGAAGGGGCGCAGGTACAGCCGGTACTCGTCTATCAGCCCCAGGGCGGTGAGGGAGCCCGCCAGCCCGGGGCCGGCCACGTCTATGTCGCCCTCTAGCTCGTCTTTCAGACGGCGCACGAAGGTGCCGAGGTCCCCCTTCACGAGCGTGGCGTTCGGGCCCACGGCATCCAACGTCCGTGACACAACGTACTTCGGGGTCTCGCGCCACACCCGGCCGAACTCGCGCTCGAGGTCCGAGTACTCGGGCCTCTCCTCCTCCCAGTAGCGCATGACCTCGTAGATGCGCCGGCCGTAGAGGCAGGCGACGACGCTGCGCACCTGATCGGTGAAGTGGACGAAGGCCTCGTCGTCCGGAGCCGGCATCACGAGCTTCCCCTCGACGTCGTCGACGTACCCGTCGAGTGACTGCATCATCCCGTACACCAGCCTGGCCATCGCCTCACCTCTGCTTCCTCTAGCGCTCAAGTAGCGCCTCTGCGCACCTCTGATAACATTCACCGAGCCGAAAGCTCTGCTAGAGAGATTAGGAGAGACGCATGCGAAACGTCATCCGGAAGGCGCGGGCCCTTCTCGCCGCGCTGCTCGTCACCGCGTTCGCCGCCAGCGCCTCGGCACAGACCGAGATCACCTTCTGGCACATCTTCGACGCCGGGCCGGCCGCCGAGTTCATCGACCAGGTGGTGCAGGACTTCAACGCCGCCAACCCGGACATACACGTCACCCACCTGGGTACGAACTTCTTCGACTACTGGACGCGCCTCACCACCGCGACCGCCGGCGGCATCGGACCGGACGTCGCGATGAATGACCTGGGTAACGTGCCCAGCCGCGCCGAGTCCGGGGTCATCCTGCCCTTGGATGACCTGCTCGGCGATCAGGGCCTCGAGCCCTTCTGGCCGGCCACGCGCGCGGCGGTCACCTGGGAGGGCCAGGTCTGGGCCATGCCCATGGAGACCGACGTCCGCGTCCTCTACTACAACAAAGAGCTGTTCCGCGCGGCCGGCCTGGATCCCGAGGACCCGCCGGAGACGTGGGACGAGCTGGTCGAGTACGCCGATGCGCTCACCGTGGTGGACGGCGGCCGCATTCAGCAGTTGGGCTTCGGGCCCACGCTGGGCAACACCTACTTCCCGCTCTACGCCATGCTCAACGGCGAGGACTTCCTGGCGGAGGACGGCAGTCTGAAGTTCAACACCCCCGCGGCCGTCGAGGCGTTGCAGTGGATGGTCGACAGGCAGAACGCCTACGGCAACCGGGAGATGACCTCGTTCGCCGCCACGTTCGGCTCCGGCGCCAGCGACCCGTTCATCTCGGGCAAGGTCGCGATGATCATCCAGAACAACACCTTCCCCGGCCAGATCGCGCAGTACGCGCCCGACCTCGACTACGGCACGGCGCTCCTCCCGCACAACGGCACTCCTGCCAGCTGGAGCAACGGCTTCTCACTCGAGGTCAGCTCCGCGACCGACGCCCCGGAGGCGGCGTACAGGCTCGTGGAGTACCTGATGTCCGAAGAGGTCCAGGCCGCGTACGCGCAGCTCAACTTCTCGATGGTCGGCAACATGGCCGCC
>DASVCK010000062.1:0-9825 GCA_036381675.1 Trueperaceae bacterium
TGGATGTTTGGGAACAAGTTCCTCTTCGCCCGCGAAGAACCTCACCTGCCGGAAGCTGGCCGGATCGAGCAGTTGAACGGCGAAGTACGTCGGTCCTGCGACCGTTGCGCCCGGTGGCGGACTGATAATCGCTATCCGCGAGCTCTCCTCAGGAGGGCTGGGGGGCTCCACCGTCGAAGGGCAGCCAACGCACAGAAGGCATACGATAAATAACCAGGGCAGCTTGGCCAAACGTAGGGCCCGCTTCTCCGGAACTCCCAAGGTCCTGCGAGTATCGGGGGCCATGACGGTCACCACCTCCCACCATTCGATGAGGGAAGTGTGGCACCCGGACCCCGTCCAAAGCCCGTCCAATATCGGCGGGGCACGAACCAGGCATCGCTGCTACGTCAAACCCAGGTCGTCGCTCCGGCCGGCCGCGATCCGCGACCACTGGGCCGTAGGCCGCCCGTCCTGCCTGAAGGCGGAACCGTCGCGTGAGCTCCAGTGCTGCTGCCAGCCCTCTGGCGAGTCCTCCCACAGCTCCTGCCGGCCGAACACTGTCCGGTCGAGCAGGGCCAGCGAGGGTGCCATGATCTCGTTGCCTCGGCCGGTGGTCCAGTAGGTCTCGTAGACGCGGTCATCGTCCCTGAGGTAAGAGACGAGGATGCCGAAGTGGCGCCCGGCGATGAGCTCGTCGTAGGACTCCTCCGGCACCGAGTACCACGGCTGGATCCAGCCCATGAAGTCGCGGTAGCGCGAGCTCACCTCGTACGCGCCCTCGCAGAACGTCGCGTAGGTGACGTCGCGCGAATGCAGGTAGGACAGTTCCTGGACGTGCGCCGTGGAGAACGTGCAGCCCTCGCACTGGCCAGCGGCAGGCCTGCCCTCGTGCCACATGTGGAAGTAGGCGATCAGCTGTGAACGCCCCTCGAAGGCGTCTAGAAGGGTCACCTCCCCGGTCTCCCCGATCAGCGGGGTGGTGCCGTCCACGGCCACCATCGGCAGGCGCCTGCGCCGGGCCGCGAGGGCGTCTCCGGCCCTGGTCAGCGCCTTCTCGTCGACCCGCAGCGCGTTCAGTTCCTCTTGGAAGGAACGCCGGTCGGTGACCGGCGGCAACGGCTTATGGTTGCTGGTATCGCTTGGCATCCGGCGAGTCTAGGCCGGAAGCTACGGAATAGCGACCTTCTGTCCCTCGCGCGTGCCCCTCACGACGTGTCGCATGAGGAAGAAGTAGCCCACGATCCCGATCGCGGCGAACGAGAACCACTGGATCGCGTAGCCCAGGTGCGGTCCCTCCCCCAGGTCGGGCTCGGGCAGCCGCGCCGGTAGACCCAAGGGATGCGGCGGTTCCACCTGCGTGAGCTCCACGTAGGCAGGCAGCAGGTCGTACGGCATCTGCGGCTGCAACCGTTCGACGTCTGGGTAGTAGGTCTGCGTCAGCTCGCCGGTGGGTGGATCCCGCGGCCCGAACGTCCCCTCGCTAGGCGCGTGAGGTGCCCGTAGACGGCCGGTGACGGTGACCGTGCCGGCGGGCGGCGGCGCGCCCGTCACGGGCACCGTGTCGTAGCCATAAGGGACCCAGCCGCGCTCGACGAGCACCGCCGACCCGTCTGCCAGCACGAGCGGCGTCAGGACGTTGAAGCCTGGCCTGCCGTCCAGGCTGCGACCCCTCAGCAGGACCTCCTCGGCCGGGTCGAACTCGCCCACGGCCGTCACCGGCCGGTACTCCAGCAGCTCGCCCGACAGGGCCCGCGCCAGCGGCTCGGCCGGTAGCTGGGAGCGCGACTCGACCTGCTGCACGTACTCGCGCCGCTGGTCCAAGCGCCTGAGCTGCCACAAGCCGAGCGTGACGAACAGGACGACAAGGGCCAGTGCCAGCACGTGACCGGCGATCCAGCGGGGTGTCAGCAGGGCGCGAGGCATGGTTACCGTGGCGGTTCAGGCGCAGCATGCGGTGTCGCCCAGCCCCGCCGGAGGGCGGCCCCGGAGATGCCGGGCTGGGGCCCGCGCATCAGAAGATCGCGCGGTCGAGGGCCATCGTCAGGAACAACAGGCCCAGGTAGGTCATCGAGTACTTGTACAGCGGCAGCGCCGTCACCCTGTCGACGGAGCCACCTTCGCGCACGACGCGGAAGACGGCCGCCACTCGCAAGGCGAGGACGAGGTTCAGGACGAGCGCGGCGATGAAGTAGGCGGGGCTGAACTCGTGCAGGAAGAACGGCAGGACCGTCAGGACGATCGTCAGCACCGTGTACATGACCATCTGCATCACGGTCGCCTTCTCCCCGATCACGGCCGGGGCCATGGGCACGCCCACCGACGCGTACTGGTCCTTGACCATGAGCGCCAGCGCCCAGAAGTGCACCGGGGTCCACACGAACACGACCGCGAACAGCACCCAGGCCAGCAGGCTCAGGTTGCCGGTCACGGCGGCCCAACCGACGAGCGGCGGGATCGACCCGGCGGCGCCTCCGATGACGATGTTCTGCCACGTCGAACGCTTGAGCCACATCGTGTAGACGAGCACGTAGAACGCGATGCCTGCCCACGACAGCAGAGCGGCCGTGACGTTCGTCGTGAGCCAGATGACGAGGAAGGAGAGGACGGTGAGGGCCACCGCGAAGACGAGGGCGTTGCGCGTGGAAACGACGTGGGTGACGGTGGGCCGCTTGGCGGTGCGCTTCATGTAGACGTCGATGTCGGCGTCGTAGACCATGTTGTAGACGCCTGCCGCGCCGGCCGACATGTAGCCGCCGACGATCACGCCCAGCAGCGCGACCCAACCCGGGAAGCCGCCGGCAGCGATGAACATGGCCGCCACCGTCGTCATGAGCAGCAGAACGATGACCTTGGGCTTGGTAAGGACGAAGTAGTCGCGCCAAGTTGCCCCGCGCGACACGGTGGCTTGCGTCATGCACCCTCCACGGCGGTACGGTTCCACAGCGGGCCGGAGCCCTTGACCATGGTGCCGCCGAGCATGGTCACGCTCAACGCCGCCAACAGCGCGAACGCGGTGACGGCCAGAAGCAGGTGAAGAAGCTGGAGCACGGTGGGGCCCAGCATGGTGAGGTTGGCCGTCCCGACGCCGAGCTGCACCAGGTAGACGACCAGCAGGGAACGTGCGAGACGCCTGGCCGCGGGCACGGGCTTCAACCACCAGGCGAGGCCGAGGCCCACGAACAGGTACGTGCCCACGGCGATGGCTATGAGCGGGTGCAGTATGCGCAGCCGCACGAGCGGGTGGGAAGCCGGGTCGAAGTCCGCTTGGAAGCCTTGGGCCAGAGAGTCTGGCGGGAAGATCGTGTTGCCCATGGCCGCGATGCCGCCGGTGAAGCTGAGCACGAGCGCCGCGAGGAGCCCTGTCGCCAGGACGGCGAACAGGCCCATCTGACCCATCAGCCTCAGCGGGTACCTGGGTGCCTCGTCACGGGCGAAGATGACGGTGCAGACGACCGTGCCGATGAGCAGGAGGCTGTTCACGAGGTGACCGGCGACCCAGACGCCCCTGGCGACGCTGGTGTTCTCGCCCGTCAGTCCCAGCAGCACGGTGCCGGCGCCGATCAGCGCCTCGATCACGAGGAACACCATCGCTGCCGTGGCGAAGGCCGCGAAGCCGGGCTTGGAGCGGCGGACCTTCAGCGCCCGCACCAGAAGCCAGGCGCCCAGCACCAGGACGCCGGCCGACAGCAGCCGGTGGCTGAACTCGATCAGCGTCTCGAGGCTGGGATCCAAGGGGACGACCGTGCCGTTGCAGGTGGGCCAATGGCTGCCGCAACCGGCGCCCGATCCCGTGAGCCTCACGACTGCGCCCTGCAGTATCACCACGGTGTTCGCGACCAGCGCGGCCCAGGCGAGCCCAACCGACAGGCGGCCGGCCGAGGTACTGGCGCTCTCCAGCGATACGTTGTTCAGGAGGGACGCTTCGGTCACAGACCGTCCATGCTACCGCCGGGCGGCGGGACATTGGCCCCGAAGCGTGACGGAACGGTACGTCTGCCGTACTGGACGGCACACGGCTCTCTCACCGAGCCTAGTGATGATTGTGCCGACCGCAGCGGCGGTTAGGGCGACTAAGGAGGCGCGCCGTGAGGTGGGTGCGCGAATTGGCCCAAGACACGCGCGCGAGTCGAAGGCCGGCGGGGACGGTGTGGATGTTAGAGTCGGCACACCATCTACACGCGAAACGGTTGTCGGAGGACACGTTGATCAGCTTCCACCCACAAACTCGTCAGCCGTCACGGCTAGTCGTGACGGTTCTTGCCCTGCTCTTGGCGCTGGGCGGGGCGGCGTTCGCTCAGGACGACGAAGAGAGCGGCCCTGACATCGCGACCTTGATAAGCGACGGGCAGTTCTACCTGGATCGCGGCGACTGTTCCTTGGCCCAGTTTTACTTCCAGGAAGCTTTGCGCACGGACGAGGCCAACGCCGATGCCCTGGTGGGCAAGGGCCGGGCGCTGTCGTGCCAGGGGGCGTACCCCGAGGCCATCGAGGCCTTCCAGGCGGCGTTACAGGTGCAGCCGAACCATCTGCAGGCGCTCGTGCACCTCGCCAACACCTACCAGTACCAGTACCAGGCCGACCCCACGGCCTACAGCGGCCGCCTGGCAGACGCCCTCGACACGATCCAGCGCGCCGAGCAGGTGGCGTCGAACGACGCACGCGTTCAGAACACCAAGGGCATCGTGCTCTACCAACTAGGCGACTTGCAGCAGGCCAGGGCGACGCTGGAGCAGGCCGCCTCGCTGGCATCCACCTCTCAGGAGCTGCAGAACCCCGAGAAGAGCACCGTGCAGGTGAACCTGGGCCGCGTCTACCGCGACCTGGACGAGCTCGAGCTGGCACAACAGGCGTTCAGGCGGGCCGTGGTTCTCGACCCGGCCAGCGCCACGGCGCACAACAACCTCGGTGACGTCTCCTACCGCCTCGGCGACTGCTCCACCGCGCAGTACGAACTGGCGCAAGCCGTGAACCTCGACCCCAGCAGCCTCTCTGCGGCCGCGAACCTGGGCATCGTCCTCTTCGAGTGCGGAGACGTTCAGGCCAGCCTGCCGAGGCTCGAGCAGGCGGTCCAGATGGACGGCGCGGTGTTCCTGCCGCCGCTGTTCACGTACTTGGCGCGCGCCTACCTCGAGACGGGCCAGGTCGACGAGGCGATCCGCCGCGCTCAGCACGGCGCCTTGCTGGCCGAGCCCCCCAGCGCCGAGGCCTTCTACTGGCTGGGCCAGGCGTACCAGCGTCGCGGCGGTCAGGGCGATGCGCAGCGTGCGCGCGATGCCTACGAGCGCGCCCTGGAGATCGACCAGTCGTACGCAGCGGCAACGGAGGCGCTCCGGACACTGCAGTAGCCGTTCGTGTCAGCCGGCCCTACCGGTGTGGCCGGGGAACCCGAGAAGGCACCAGACGCGGGCCGGCCGCTTCGCCCATGGGCGCGGGGGCCGGCCCGGCTGTAGGCCGTGGGTGACAGGGCGGCGCGCCGATGGTGTACACTTCGTAGGTTTGCCTGGCGGCAGCGGGATGTCCGCCTCGCGCGAACCAGAGTAGGCGACAAGCGGGCGAACGCCTTCACCGCCTCCGAGACGGGGGCGGAAGCGCGCCGCCCGGCTCGATTCCAACCTCAACATCCCGCCACGGAGGATTCTTATGTCGTACCTGGGAATGAAGCAGCTCCTCGAGGCCGGCGTCCACTTCGGCCACGAGACGAAGCGCGCCAACCCGAAGATGAGGCGCTACATCTTCGCCGAGCGCAACGGGATCTTCATCATCGACCTGCAGAAGACGCTGGTCGAGAGCGAGAAGGCGTTCGACTTCCTCAAGGGCGTCGCTCAGCGCGACGGCACGATCCTGTTCGTCGGGGCCAAGAAGCAGGCGCAGGAGATCCTCGCAGCCGAAGCCAAGCGCTGCGGCATGCCGTACATCAACGAGCGCTGGCTGGGCGGCCTGTTGACGAACTTCAAGACGATCAAGACCCGCGTCGAGCGTCTCAAGGAGCTCGAGGCCATGTTCGCAGACGAGTCGATCCTGCGCTTCACCAAGAAGGAGCAGATCGACCTCGGCAAGGAGATGCACAGGCTGCAGCGCTACCTGGGTGGCATCCGCGACATGGCCAGGCTTCCCGACGCCCTCTTCGTGATCGACCCCACCAAGGAGGCGATCGCGGTCAAGGAGGCCAACAAGCTGGACATCCCCGTCGTCGGCCTGGCCGACACGGACTCCGACCCGGACGTCCTTGACTACATCGTCCCGGGCAACGACGACGCGATCCGGTCGATCCAGCTGATCACCGCCCGCCTGGCGGACCTCATCGTCGAGGTACGCGGTGGCGCCGAGGGCCAGGTCGACACCGACACGGTCAACGACGAGGACCGCGAGACGCTCGAGGCCCCCGTCTCGGCACCCGAGCGTGCGATCCAGGAGGCGGCTGCCGCCGCCGACGAGAACGCAGATGAGCCCGCCGCCGACGAGGCTGCGGACGATAACGAGAAGGCAGTGGAGGCCGAGGCGGCGGAGTAAGCCCCTCCGCCGCGAGCCAAGGCCAGTAACCAGCGGGGCTCTGACTGCGCCCACGCACTTGCAGAAGAGGTAGAGGTAACACCATGGCTGTATCGACCGAACAGGTCAAGACACTGCGCGCCATGACCGGCGCCGGCCTCATGGACGTCAAGCGCGCCCTCGAGGACACGGACGGCAACATAGACAAGGCCGCTGCGCTGCTGCGCGAGCGCGGCATCGCCAAGGCCGACAAGAAGGCGGATCGCGCCGCCAACGAAGGCTTCGTCGGCACCTACGTCCACCACAACGGCAAGCTCGCCGTGCTGGTCGAGATCAACAGCGAGACCGACTTCGTCGCCCGCAACGACACCTTCCGCGACCTCGCCAAGAACCTCGCCATGCACGTCGCGATGGCGAACCCGCAGTACACGCGCCGCGAGGACGTGCCGGAGGAAGTGGTCGCCGCCGAGAAGGACGCGCTGCGCAAGCAGGCGATCGACGAGGGCAAGCCCGAGGCCGTCGCGGAGAAGATCGTCGAGGGCCGCCTCAACAAGTTCTTCTCCGAGATCGTCCTGCTGGACCAGCCGTACGTCAAGGACGACAAGAAGACCGTCGGTGACCTGGTCAAGGAATCCGCAGCGACCCTGGGCGAGAACATCCAGGTCGGCCGCTTCGCCCGCATCGCGGTAGGCGAGTAGTAGTTGAAGCGCGCGCTGCTCAAGCTCTCCGGCGAGTTCCTCGCCGGGCCGAACGGCTTCGGGGTCTCTCCCGAAGCCACGTCGGCCCTGGCCAAGGAGATCAAGGAAGCCAAGCAGAGCGGCGTCGAGCTGGCGCTCGTCGTCGGTGGCGGGAACTTCTGGCGCGGTGCGCAGCACGGCAGCCACATGGACCCCGCCACCGCCGACTACGTGGGCATGATCGGCACGGTCATGAACGCGATCGCGCTCCAGGACGCGCTGGAGAGCATCAAGGTCGATACCAGGGTGCTCACCGCCATCACCATCCAGGAGGTGGCGGAGCCGTACATCCGGCGCAGGGCGCTGAGGCACCTCGAGAAGGGACGCGTCGTCATCTTCGCGGCCGGCACCGGCAACCCGTTCTTCACGACGGACACCGCGGCCACTCTGCGCGCACTCGAGATCGAGGCCGATCTGGTGCTCATGGCCAAGAACCACGTGGACGGCGTCTACGAGGCCGACCCGCGCACCAACCCTGGCGCGCGCCGCTACGCCACGCTGTCCTACCTCGACGTGCTCAACAACGGCCTTGCCGTCATGGACGCGACGGCCGTGAGCCTGTGCATCGACCGCGGCATGCCCATCCGGGTGTTCGACATCTTCACGCCGGGCAACCTGCAGCGCCTGCTCGCCGGCGAGAGCGTGGGCACGCTCATCGCGCAGGACATCCAGACCTCCTTCGCTTAGGACGGCGCTGCCCGGCGTTCGCCTGGAGCCGCGCGCCAGGGCGCGCGGTAGACTGGTCACCGACGAAAACGTCCACCGGAGGTCAGCGATGAAGACGGTCCTCGCCGAGACCAGGGAACGCATGCAGAGATCGCTCGAGGCGTTCGAGCAGAACATCGGCGCCGTGCGCACCGGTCGAGCCAACCCCGCGGTACTCAACCGTGTTCATGTCGATTACTACGGGGCCAGCATGCCCCTGCCCCAGATAGCCACCATCACGAGCCCGGACGCGCGCACGCTCGTCATCACGCCGTTCGACAAGAGCTCGGTGGCGGCCATCGAGAAGGCGATCCTCGAGAGCGACCTGGGCTTCAACCCGAACAACCAGGGCGACAACGTGTTCATCTCGGTGCCGCCGCTCAACGACGAGCGCCGCCGCGACCTCGTCAAGACGGTCCACCAGATGGCCGAGGAGGCCAGGGTGGCCGTGCGCAACATCAGGCGCGACGCCAACGACGCCCTCAAGGCCCTCCAGAAGGAGGGGGACCTGAGCGAAGACGAGCTCAGGCGGGCGGAGGCCGAGGTCCAGAAGACCACCGACGAGTTCGTACAGAAGGTCGACCAGCGCACCAAGACGAAAGAGACTGACATCCTGGCGGTGTGAGCGCGCCGCAGCCTAAGGCGGAGGGCGCAGGCACTCTGCAGACCCGCGTCCTCGGCGGGCTGGCGATCTTCACGCTCGCCATGGTGGTCCTGTGGGTAGGGCTCCCGCTGCTGGCGCCGGCGTTCGTGCTCCTCTGCTTCGTCGCGGTGCGCGAATACTCAGAGCTCATGCGCCTACGCGGCATACCCATCAGGCAGCGCAGCCTGTTCGTCGCGGCCGTGCTCACGGTGCCGGCGTCGCTGCCATCGACGTACCCCGGCATGCCGTCGCTGGCCGGCGGCGTGAGCTGGCGCGAGGCGCTGCTGGTGCTCTTCGTGATCTACGTGCTGGTGCTCGAGGTCATCGGTCCCAACCGCAACTCGGTCAACGCGGCAGGGTTCACGATCGCCGGGTACCTCTACCTCCCGTTCCTCCTCGGCTACATCATCACGCTCAGGTACACACCCGACGGTCGGCTGGGGCTGTGGTTCCTGGCGATCCCTCTGTTATCCGCTGTGGCGACGGACGTGGGCGCGTACGCGCTCGGCTCGGTGTTCGGGCGCACGCCTTTGGCTCCCCGCATCAGCCCCAGGAAGACCGTGGAGGGGGCTGTGGGAGGTCTCCTGTTCGCCGTGCTGATCGTCGCCGGCACGGCGCTCTTGGCGCGCCGGGTCGCCGGGCTCGAGATGAGCGTCGGCACCGTGCTGGCGCTGACCATGGTGACCTCGCTGGCGGCGCAGTTGGGGGACCTGTTCGAGTCGCTGCTCAAGCGCTGGGCGGGGGTCAAGGACGCCGGCGTCTTCCTACCCGGCCATGGCGGGGTGCTCGACCGTCTCGACTCGCTGCTCTTCACCTTCCCGGTCAGCTACCTGTTCGTCACGATGCTCGTCGTGCCCTACACCGGTTAGGGGGTAGAGTCTAGGTTCGTCGCGCCGCCGAAACGGGCCGCTGACAAGCGCTCGGCGACTGGCAGTCATCAAGACCGCCCTTGCGGCGGTCCGCACAGGAGCAGACCATGGACGCCCAGGACACCACCCGACTACCGCCCGTCGCGCCGCACGGAGAGGCCCGCATACCGCGCGATGACCAGCGGCAGGTGGCGCCCAACTTCATCACCGACATCATCGATGCCGATCTGCGCGAGGGACGCGTGACGAGCGTGGTCACGCGCTTCCCGCCCGAGCCCAACGGCTTCCTGCATGTGGGCCACGCCAAGTCGATCTGCCTCAACTTCCTCGTGGCACAGGACTATGGCGGCATCACCTACCTGCGCTTCGACGACACGAACCCCGAGACGGAGGAGATGCG
>DASVCK010000063.1:0-4332 GCA_036381675.1 Trueperaceae bacterium
CCGAAGGCCGAGCCCGGGTCCAACCAGACCACTGCATCGCCGTCCCTCAGCTCCACCGCGGCGTGACTGGGCGCGACCACGAGGCTCCCGGCGCGCACGGGCGTGAGTCCGGCCTGGTACTCGGCCAAGTAGTCGTGGTCGTCCAAGTCCTCCCACGTGCCCATCAGGCCCGCATCCACCTGGTCGTCGAAGTACGCGATCAGCTCGGTCTCGCCGGTCTCTGTCCGCACCTCTTGGATGCCGCGGCAGCCCAGCTCCCACAAGCGCGCGACCTCCGGCGACTCGCCGGTGAGGCCGCCGACGCGGAACACCTTCACTCGCTGGGTGGCGTCGCCCGGCTGCGGCGGCCCTGCGGCTCGCCGGACGCGACCTGCGCGTCACGGGTCACGATCTCGAAGCCGAGGCGCTCGCCTTCCCGCAGGAAGAACTCGATGTCCGAGGTGCGGGTTCGGCCGCCCAGGCTGCGGCGGTCGTACTCCTTGGTGGCGGCGATGATCATCGTCTCCGCCAGGCAGGCTGGCACATGGCCATCGCCGAACCGCAGGTCGATCTGCGACCGGATCGTGCCTGGTGGCCGCACGACGCCTCCCGGGACGATCTCGACTCCCGGAACGTCACGCACGCTGGGATGGACGTCAGCGGGCCGGCCCAGGTCGTAGACCCAGGCGCCGGGCCGCACGTGCTGCGGGTAGAGCACGTAGCCGGGGTCAGAGGTCGCGGTGAACACGAGGTCCGCCGAGGCGACCGCCTGGATGTCCGTCGTGGGCACGAAGTCGGTGTCGCCGAACTTGGCCTTGAGGGTGGCGGCGCTGCGGTTCAGCCTCTGCCGGTCGCGGCCGACGAGGATGACCCTGCCTACCGCCGGGGCGATCATGCGCGCCACCCCGAACGCCACGACGCCGTTGGCCCCGACGACAGCGGCCGTGGTGCGCTTGAGTTCGACGCCCTGCTCACCGAAGCGCTTCAGCAGACCGGGCACCGCGGCTCTCACCGTGGCCGCCGTGTAGGCGCCGCCGTTCGTCACGACGATCTCGGGCACCGCCTCCTGGACCTGCTTGCCTTTGTCGCCCACCGTCGACCAGAACGCGCCCAAGCCGACGACCTCCGCGCCCAGCTCGTGTGCGAACCTGGCCCCCTGGATGGCCAGACGCTCGGCGTCCTCGGGATGGCTGCGGAACTGGTCCGGTAGGAGCGGCGTGCCGACGAGGAGCACCCGCAGCGGCCTGCCATCGCTGGTCACGACGCCTTCTATGACGCCCGTCAGTTGCGGCCTGACCTGCAGGAAGAGCCGCTTCACCCACTCGACAGGCAGGAGCCCGGGCTTCACCGTGCGCTCCAGCACGTGCTTGAACCAGCGGAGGCTGGCGGGCTGCCAGACGTCCTCTAAGTTCATCGGATGGATCATGAACGCCGCCATGACGGACCCGTCCATGCCTCGCACGGGCATGGGCTCGCCCAGCCGTGGCTCGGTGCCGTCGCTTATGCGCGACAGCGCCGACTTGTGACGCCAGAAGATCGTCAAGGCCAGTAGCGCCAGCACGAAGGCGGCCTCCCAGGTAACGGCCTTGAGAGTCGCGGCCAGGGCGCTGAGCGCAGCCAGCGCCAAGCCGGACCACACGGTGGCGCGTGCTACGTAACCATCGGCGGCCAGCAGGCCTGCCCACATCGCAACCGGGACCACCAGCAGCCACAGCGGAGCGACCCCATAGGTATATAGACCGGCCAGTCCACCGAGGATCACGGCCGTCCCCCGCCCGCGCGGTGCGACGGCGATGCCAGGCAACGGCAGCGGGTGCAGATGACCCACCACCACGCCCAGGAGCCCGGCCGATACAAGCAGGGCGACGTCGCCCGACTTACCCGCCGTCAGCGCCAGGACGTTGCCCGGCCCGAAAGGCGGCAGCTGGGACAAGGCG
The DNA here is from genome assembly GCA_036381675.1 of Trueperaceae bacterium. Taxonomy (GTDB): domain Bacteria; phylum Deinococcota; class Deinococci; order Deinococcales; family Trueperaceae; genus DASRWD01. The sequence goes on from DASVCK010000063.1 coordinate 1,917, forward strand.
CCGGTGGTCAGCCACGAGACGACCGACCAGCTCGTTGCCACACCGGCGACCACCGCCGACAGGCCCTTGAGCAGGTCGAGGCCGAAGGCGCCAAGGGCCACGCCGCCGCCCACCAGCCTGGCGACGTTCTCGACCCCCAGGAGGTGCGGGTTCACGGCGTTGGGCGACCAGCCGGACACGCGCTCGACCAAGCGCGCCCCCAGCGGCAGCGAGCCCACCAGGAACGCCGTCAGGAACGCGATACCCGCGCCTAGGAACCACTCCATGGACCGCCATTCTACGTTCCTGCCCGGTGTTAGCATGCCGAACGTGGACAGCCGGACGCCCCCGCACAACCTCGAGGCCGAGATGAGCGTTCTGGGCGCCATCATGCTGGACAACGAGGTCTATGCCGGCCTCGAAGGGGTGCTCACGCCCGAGCACTTCTACAAGGAAGCCCACCGCAAGATCTTCCGGGCCATGGAGCGTCTCCACCGCCAAGGCGATCCCGTCGACCTGGTCACGCTGACGGAGGAGCTTAGGACCTCGGGCGAGCTCGAGAGCGTCGGCAGCATCAACTACCTCATCGGCCTGGCGGACGAGGTCCCCACCGCCGCCTTCGCAGACAGCTACGTGCGCATCGTCATCGAGAAGGCCACCCTGCGCGACCTCATCTCAGCCAGCGGCCGGATCATGCAATCGGCGTACGACCAGTCCCTCGCCATCGAGGACGTGCTCGACCTGGCCGAGAAGGGCATCTTCGACCTCACGACGAAGAAGCGCCGGGTCGCGTTCGAGACCATGCACAAGCTCGTCGGCGAGACGTTCGACGAGATCAACGAGCGCTTCACGAACCCGAACCCCGTCTCCGGCATCGAGACCGGTTTCCGCGAGCTGGACCAGCTCACGGCCGGCCTCCACGCGTCAACGCTCAACGTGCTGGCCGCTAGGCCATCTATGGGCAAGACGGCCTTCGGCCTCAACATCGCCCTGCACGCAGCGCTCAAAGCGGACAAGGACGGCGGGAGAGCCTCGGTCGGCATCTTCTCCCTCGAGATGTCCGCGGTCCAATTGGTCATGCGGATGCTCTGCTCCGAAGCACGCGTCGACATGTCGCGTGTACGCAGCGGGCAGCTGACGGAACGCGACTTCCAGCGCCTGGCCGACACCGCGGGCCGTCTCTCCGAGGCGAACATCTTCATCGACGACCACGCCGACATGTCTGTCATGGAGCTGCGCTCGCGGGCCCGCCGGCTCAAGAACGAGCACGGGCTGGATCTGCTGGTCATCGACTACCTGCAGCTCATGTCCGCGGCCTCGTCGTCCCGTGGCGCCGGCGAGAACAGGCAGCAGGAGATCTCCGCCATCTCGCGCGGCCTCAAGGCGCTGGCGCGTGAGCTCGACATCCCGGTGTTGGTCCTCTCGCAGTTGTCCCGCGCCGTGGAAAGCCGGCCGAACAAGCGGCCCATGTTGTCTGACCTCAGGGAGTGCGTCACCGGTGACACTTTGGTGGACCTCGCGGACGGCCGCCGCGTTCCCATCGAGGAGCTCGTGGGCCAGCGCCCCGAGGTACTGGCGATGGACGAGAACGCCAAGATCGTATCGGCGACCAGCGACCTGGTCTGGCACGTCGGCGAGCGCGAGGTCTTCGAAGTGAAGCTGGCGAGTGGCCGCACACGCCGCACGACCGCGCTGCACCGCTGGTACAGCCTGGACGGCTGGCGGCGACTGGCAGACCTGAGCGTAGGAGACCGGGTGGCGGTCGCCACGGGCGAGGCGCGGGGAGTCGCTGTCTCCCGTTCAGGCCTGACAGATCCGGCTCGAGGCGGGCACCGCGTTTCGCAACGCTCTCTTTGCGCGACGTCCGTTGGCGCTGCTGTCATCGAGCGGCCCGCTGCTGGCCCGGCTGTCGAATGGGATCTGTTCTGGGACGAGATAGTGGCCATCACGCCGGCCGGCACCCACGACGTCTACGACCTGACGGTCCCCGGCCCGGCGTCCTGGCTGGCGGACGGCGTCGTGATGCACAACTCGGGCGCCATCGAACAGGACGCAGACCTCGTGATGTTCATCTACCGCGACGAGTACTACGACCCCCACAGCGAGAAGCACGGGATCGCCGAGATCATCATCGGCAAGCAGCGCAACGGCCCAACGGGTCAGCTCGAGGTCCAGTTCCACAACTCGCACGTACGCTTCAACGACCTTCACCGGTCGCATTCCTAGCGGCACGTTCGGGGCTCGCCGGCGGTCGCCCTCGGATGGGGTCGCGCATCTGCCCTGCCGGCACGCAGCGCCTGGTCGAGACCCGAAAGGTCCTGAAACGCGCCGCCGCAACGCGTCGCGCTAAGATAGACCAGTCCGTCTACTCCACCAGCGCCCCGCTCCCGAACGCCACTTCCGCGCAGCACCCTTAGACCGCAGGAAGGCCGATGGG
>DASVCK010000064.1:0-3404 GCA_036381675.1 Trueperaceae bacterium
GAGCTCAACGTCAAAGCGGTCCGCTTCCTGAGCGTCACCGACGACTTCGTCGACTACCAGGTGAAGCCGAACCTCCCCCGACTCGGCAAGCGGCTGGGCAGCCGCTTGCCGGCGCTGAGAGCAGCGCTGACGATGGTGGACGGCCGCGACGTGGCGGCGAACGTCCGCGCCGGCAGGCCAACGGTCATCGACTTATCCGGCGAGAGCATCGAGCTGGCACCCGAGGACCTGTTGCTCGACGCCCGCAGCCCGGAGGGCTACGCGGCCCAGGAGGATCGCGGCTACCTGGCAGCGCTGCGAACCGAGGTCACGCCGGAGCTGCGACTCGAGGGGTTGGCGCGCGACGTCGTGAGGCTGGTCCAGAACGCCCGCAAGGAGGCGGGCCTTGACGTGTCCGACCGCATCGAGCTGACGCTGTTCGCGGGCGGCGCGCTGGGCGAGGCGCTGGAGCGTCACGGGGACGAGGTAGCCGCCGAGGTCCTGGCCGTGAAGTCGGTCCTGCGAAGCCCGGAAGAAGCGCCCCCGCAGCCGCCCCAGGGAGCACATACGGAACGTCACGAGCTCGACGGGATGGACCTGACGCTCGTCATCGAGAAGGTCCAGGAGAGCACTTCTGGAGGTCACGGCTAACTCTGCACCAAGAGACGTGCGGCTATGATTCGGGTGACGAGGGCGCTCCCGCGAGCGTACGGAGGCGGGAGCCAAGCGAAGGGAACTCACATGAAGATCGGCATCAACGGTTTCGGGCGCATCGGGCGTCAGGTGTTCCGCATCGCCCACGAGCGCGGCCTCGACGTCGCGGTCGTGAACGACCTCACCGACAACGACAGCCTCGCGCTGCTCCTCAAGTACGACTCGAACTACGGGCCGTTCCCGGGCGAGGTCAGCGCCGACGGCGACCACATCGTCGTCGACGGCAAGCGCGTCCTCGCCACCGCCTACCGCGACCCCAAGGAGATCCCGTGGGGGAAGAACGGCGTCGACCTGGTCGTGGAGTCAACCGGCGTCTTCACCAAGCGTGAGGCGGCGGCGCAGCACCTGGCCGCGGGGGCCAAGAAGGTGCTGATCAGCGCGCCGTCACCTGACAGCGACTTCGACATCATGATGGGCGTCAACCAGGATGAGTACGACCCGTCCAAGCACGTGGTCGTGTCGAACGCCTCATGCACCACCAACTCGATGGCTGGGGTCATGCTGGAGCTCAACGACGCTTTCGGTGTCGAGACGGCCATGATGACGACCGTCCACAGCTACACGAACGACCAGCGCATCCTCGACGCCCCGCACAAGGACCCGCGGCGCGCCCGCAGCGCGGCCACGAACATCATCCCCACCACCACAGGAGCCGCGAGGGCCGTAGCCAAGGTGGTTCCCTACTACAAGGGCCGCTTCGACGGCGTCTCGTTGCGCGTGCCGACCCCGACCGGCTCGATCTCGGACATCACGGCGATCCTCAAGCGCGAGGCCTCGGCCCAGGAGATCAACGAGGCGCTCGAAGCTGCCGCCGCCGGCAGGCAGAAGGGCATACTGCGCGTCACCTACGACCCTATCGTCTCCAGCGACATCCGCATGGACCCGCACTCCGGCATCGTGGACGGCTCGCTGACCGCCACCATCGGCACGATGGCCAAGCTCTTCGTCTGGTACGACAACGAGTGGGGCTTCTCCACCAGGATGGTGGACGTGATCCAGATCATGGGAGAGTCGCTCTGACGAGCCGTTACCGCAGCCTCGACGACCTCGAGGTCGCCGGCAAGAGGGTGCTGTTGAGGGCCGACCTCAACGTCCCCCTCGAGGACGGCCGGGTCGCGGACGACACCCGCCTGCGAGCCAGCCTCCCCACGATCCAGGAGCTCCTGAGCTCGGGGGCGACTGTCATCCTGATGAGCCATCTCGGAAGGCCGAAGGGCGGCCCCGACGACGCCTTTCGGATGGGGCCCGTGGCCGGCAGGCTCTCCGAGCTGCTGGGTCGGGAGGTGCGCTACCGACCTACCTCGGGTCCCGGGTCCGAGGACCAGCAGGCTTACGTGCAGGCGGCCCCCGCCGGCAGCGTGACGCTGCTCGAGAACACGCGGTTCGACTCGCGCGAGACCGCCAACGACCCCGCCTTGGCGCGCGTCCTGGCCGGCTACGCCGACGTTTACGTCAACGACGCGTTCGGGTCTGCCCACCGGGCGCACGCCAGCACGGAGGGCGTCGCTCACCTGCTGCCCAGCGCCGCCGGACGCCTGATGCTGGCCGAGGTCGAGGCGCTCTCGCGGCTCTTGGAGGGGCCGGAGGCCCCGTTCGTCGTGCTCCTCGGCGGCGCCAAGGTATCTGACAAGCTGGGCGTCATAAAGAGCCTGCTCGGACGCGCCGATAAGCTGCTTGTCGGCGGCGCCATGGCGTACACGTTCATCAAGGCACAGGGCGGCAGCGTGGGGTCTTCGCTCGTCGAGGAGGACATGCAGGACACGGCTCGCGACCTGCTGGAACGGGCTGTCGCGGCCGGATCCGAGCTCAGGCTGCCGGCAGACTCGGTCTGCGCGTCCGAGGTCAGGTCCGGCATCGACACCGCCGTGCACCCCTCCGACCGGATACCCCGGGACCAGATGGGCCTCGACATCGGCCCGGCCGCCAGGGAAGATTTTCGGGAGGCGCTCGAAGGCGCCAAGACCGTGTTCTGGAACGGACCCATGGGCGTCTTCGAGGTACCGGAGTTCGCCGGCGGCACCATGTCCGTGGCCGAGGCGGTCGCGGGCCTCGACGCCTACACCGTCGTAGGCGGGGGCGACAGCCTGGCGGCGGTCAACCGGTCCGGCGTGGGTGATCGGATCAGCCATCTCTCCACCGGCGGGGGCGCTTCGCTCGAGTTCCTAGAGAGCGGCGACCTGCCCGGCCTCAGGGTCCTGCGCGCTTGAGCCGCGAGGCCCCAGTCCTCTTCCACCTCGACAGGCAACGCTTCGCCGGGGTGGGCCAGGTGGCTAACCTCTCGGGCGACTACACGTACCTGACGAGCGGCTACTACGCCTCGCTCGACGCCGAGCTCGACGGCCTCGCCGTCCTGCCCACGACGAAAGAGGCGCTGGACGCTTACGTCGTGCCGATCGCGATGGAGAAGGCGCGCCACGCCGGCATACCAGTGCCCGTGTGCGAGATCGTCACGGAGCGCTTCCCTCCGGCACCGCTGCTCGCATACCCCATCAACCCGTTCTCCAGCCGCGGCGAGCTGCTCCTCGACGCCGCGGCCATCGAGTCGCGCCGCAAGGGTCTCACCTATACCGGCAAGTACGCCTTGCTAGTTCAGCACCTGCCGGTAGACCACCGCATCGACGTGCTCAGGCTCGTCATTGGTCTAACCCAGGTCGAGGAGTACGAGACGCTGGGAAAGAAGCTGTTCGAGTCGTTCAGGCTCCCGCTGATGA
>DASVCK010000065.1:0-18865 GCA_036381675.1 Trueperaceae bacterium
GAGGAGCATGCCCCCGCCCGACACGACGAAGAAGTACGAGGTCAGCTCCAGCACCAGCACCACCAGCAGGGTGAGCACCTGGAGCGGCGTCCCGCCGCCCAGGAGCCCGAACGGGACGCCCTGAACGAAGAACGAGAAGGCGGCGTAGATGTACGCCGGCACCCCCAGCACGGAGGCCAGGGTGAAGGTCACGGACAGCGTCACGACGATGAAGTTCTCGTAGAAGGTGACCGCGGCGGCCCTGGGGACGTCGCCGCTGCCGTATGCGGCCGTGGCCCCGAGCGACGTGATGGCGCCCTCGACGATCTGCACGACGGCGACGTCGCAAGACTCTGGCAGGGTGGAGCCGCTCAGCACGCCCAGACCGAACAGCCCGTACAGCGCCAACACCGTCACGACGACGAGGCGCCTGTGTTCCCTGACGGACTCGCGCGTGCGCCTGAGCCAAGCCCGCAGCGGCGAGCCTCGCAGGAAGAGCATGGCGAGGACGGCCACGGTCAGAGCGACGAACGTCACGGAGGCCGCCGGCGTCTGCAGCCAGGCGCGTACCCCCGTCAGGTTCGGGTCCGTCCTGAACCCGACCCTGACGACCTCCCACCCGGCGTCGCCGGGACGCAGCCTCACCTCGACGACATCGAGCTGGCCCCCGGCGAGAGACGCCGCGTAGGTGAACACGCGCTCGTCGCCGTCGTCCGGCGTCGTGCGTTCGACGCGGTCGTCGAGGTTGACGTCGGTTCCCGCCGGCGGGGGCGGTTGGGTGACGATGCCGGGAAGCTCGCGGCAGAGCTGTTCGGCGTCCAGGCCGCTGAGCCTGTCGAACGACAGCGGCCGGCGCGCCAGCCAGTCGCGCACGGCGGCGTCGGCCGCCTCCTCGGCGGACCCCGCCAGGGGAACGTCCGGAGCGGCGGCGGCCGGAGGGGCGGCAGCGGCCGGAGGCGTGGCAGCGTCCGGAGTGGCGGCAGCGGCAGGCGGTGCGGCCAGGGCCTGCCACGGGAGCACGAGCCAGGCGCCCAGCGCCAGCAAGGTGGTAAGGGCTCTACGGTGGAAGTCGCACTTCAGCAAGGTCGAGATCATTCGTCCGGCGGACCTCCGCGGCGGAAGACCGCCGCCGGTCAGCATACAAGGCTCTCATGCGCGGCTCCTTGGGCGACGAGCGGGCCGCGCTAGACTACGCGCCCATGAGGAGGCTCGGCAGCTGGATGTTCAACGCGGCCACCAGGACGTTGCACACAGCCTTCCCGGGCCTCGCCTCACCCGACGACGAGTGGGCCAGGCTCGTGCTCGAGCCGGCCGAGTTCGACCTGTTCATGGCGTTGCCGGCCGCCGAGAGAGCACACGCCGTCAAGGTCGGTCGCTGCGCCCAGTCTCGGGGTCACGAGGTGCCCCAGGAGGTGCTCAAGGCGGCGCTGCTGCACGACGTCGGCAAGGCCGGCAGCAGCTCCCACGTCGTGCACAGGGTGATTGCTCACCTGTTGCCAGCGCCCGAGGTTCCCGCCCAGCCACGCTTGAGAGGGCTGGCGGGCACGCGCCAGGCCAAGCGACATCACGCTGCCTACGGCGCGCTCAAGGTCCTCGAGATCACGGGCGACACGCGCGTCGCGTGGCTGATAAGGCATCACCACCAGCCCGGTGACGACGCCTGGGCCCAACTCATCCGCGCCTGCGACGAAGCGACATGAGCCAGGCCGACGGCGAAGGCGAGCCGACCCCGGCCCTCGATTGGCTGTTCGCGCTGCAGCGCTTCGGTGTGAAGCCGGGCCTCGAGCGCGCCAGGGCGCTGCTGGAGGCGCTATCCCTGCCGGCGCCGGGCACCAAGGTCGTTCTCGTGGCGGGCACGAACGGCAAGGGCACGGTCACCAGGCTGGTGTCGGCTGCGCTTACCGGTGCGGGGCACGTGACGGGCTCGTTCTTCAGCCCTCACCTCGAACGGGTGGGGGAGCGCGCCCGCGTCGATGGCGCGGACTCCTCGACGGCCGAGATGGAGGCGGCGGTCGCTCACGTCAGGCCGGCGGCCGAGGAGCTCGGCTGCACCTTCTTCGAGGTCGCCGTGGCCGTCGCCCTGCACAGGTTCAGGGAGGCAGGAGCCGACTGGGTGGTCATGGAGTGCGGCTTGGGTGGTCGCTACGACGCCACCAACGCGTTGGAACCGGCGTTGTCGGTCGTAACGGGAGTGGCGCTCGACCACCAGGCCGTCCTGGGTCCGGACCTGGCCGCGATCGCTCGGGACAAGTCAGGCGTGCTGAGGACCGGCGTACCGGCCGTCACCGGAGCCGATGGAGATGCGCTCGCCGTGATCCGGCGGACGGCCGAGGAGCTTGCCACGCCGCTGGTAGCGCTCGGCACCGAGTTCGTCGTCGACGTGCACGACTCGGGCTGGGACGGGCTCCGGGTGACGGTCGAGAACGCGACAGGCTCGTTGGCCGGGCTGCCGCTGACCCTGTCGACGCCGCTGGTGGGACGACACCAGGCGGCGAACGTCGCGATCGCCGCTGTGAGCGCCCTGCTCCTGGGCGTGTCCCCGGCGCGCGTCGTGGCCGCGTTCCGGTCGACGCGGTGGGCGGGACGGCTGGAACGATTCGACCTCGAACGAGCCTGGGTGTTGGACGGCGCCCACAACGGCCAGGCCTCGCTGGCGCTGGCCGGCTCGGTGTCCGACCTGGGCACGCGCCCCGCCGCGGTGGTGCTCGGCGTCTCGGCGGACAAGGACGTCGCAGGCGTCCTGGAGCCCCTCGTGACGCTGGGCCGTACGGTGATCGCCACGCGGGCGTCCAACTCACCGCGGGCCCTGGCGCCCACGGTCATCGCTGACGTGGCCAGGGCCCTCGGCGCCGAGGACGTGCACGAGGCCGCTGGTCCCGCGGCGGCGCTCGACCTGGCGCGGGAGCTTACGTCCGATGGCGATCTCGTGCTCGTCGCCGGCTCGCTTTTCCTCGTGGGGGAGGCGCGCTCGCTGTTGCGCAAGGCGCCGGCAGAGGGGCGCCAGCGCTGGCAGTGAGATGCCCGCCTCAGGCGCTGTGGCCGTCGCCTGCCGGAGCGCTGCCAGTCTGGGCGCGAGCGCGCCCGAACCTGTTCACCAGCTGCCTGGCGAGGCCGACCAGGCACATAAGGACTACCGCGGTCGTGACTAGGAAGGTGGCCTCGCGCGGCCAGCCGTGGCGGTCGAGCGCCAGCAGCGTCACGACGGGGTAAAGGCCGAGGGTCACCAGGATCGCCGGGCCGCTGCGTCTGAAGAGCAGGACGAGCGCCACGACCAGGACAACGCCGTAGAGGGCGGGGTAGGGGTAGAGCGGCAGCGCCGCGCCCAGGGCTGTCGCCAGGCCCTGGCCACCCCTGAACCGCACGTACGCCGAGAAGCAGTGCCCCGTGACGGCGCCCAGGCCGGCGGCCAGCGGAGGCAGTAGCGCCGGCAGCGCGTACGGGTCGCTGACTACTCCCTCTACCCCGGCCAGCGCCGTCCCCAGCAAGGTCGCCAGCGCCCCCTTGCCGACGTCGACGGCGAGCACCAGCAGGCCGGCGCCGATGCCCAGGTTGCGAGCGGTGTTCATGGCCCCCATCGACCCGGAGCCGACCGCGAAGACGTTCACGCCTCTCGCCCTGGCGACGAGGAAGGCCGTGGGCAGCGCCCCCAGCAGGTAGCCGGCAGCCAGTGCGACCAGCGCTGCGCTCACGCCGGCGCTCGGGCGGAGCCGCGCGGCTGCCCCGCCAGCTCCCGCGGGCGGCAGGTGAGGCTGTTCAGCTCGCGGACGTGATAGTTCACGTGGGCTGTCAGAACCCGCCAGTGCATATCGCGCCGCTGAGGCGGCCTGTCGAGCGCCGCGCGCACGGGCGTATCGACGAGATCGACGAGCTCCGTCACGGCCGCGGCATCCACGCCGATGACGCCCCAGCCCGCCTCGTAGGCTGCCTGCTCAGGCGCGCAGCGCTCGCAGACCAGGCCACCGGCGGCCGGGTCGAACGCGACGGGCTCGGCCGCCGTGCCGCAGCTCGCGCAGCCCTTCACCGTCGGCGCCAGGCCGGCCAGACGGAGGAGGCGCCAGGCGTAGAGCAGCGCCACGTGCTCGGGGTCGTCGTGGCCGGAGAGGCCGCGCAGGCCGCTGGTGAGGTACTCGTAGAGCTGCTCGCCCAGGTGGACGTCGACCGTCAACGCGTCGACTAGCTCGGCGAGCAGGTTCGCGTACGGATAGACGTCGGGGCGGCTCAGCCGCGGCAACGCGCCGGACAGCTGCACCTGGGTGATGAGGGCCAGGTCCTCCTCACGCCTCCGGTAGTGTTGGACGGTCACGTCGTGGAACAGGCTCAGCTTGCCCAGGTTCCCGCCGGGCAGCTTGCCCTTGCGTGCCACCGCGCGCCACTTGCCGTCCACTCCCAGGAGCGTCACGACGAGGTCGCCGCTGGGAAGCGGCTTCCTACGTATGACGATGCCCTCGCTGACGGTGTAACGGCGCACGACCCAGAGTCTAAGGCCCGGTGCCCGCGAGCCCTCGGACCATGGCGACCTTCGGTCTGGCGCTGGTGCCGTCTACTTGGTAGTGGCCTTCGCGGCGGACTTCTTCGCGGTCGTCTTGGCCGTCTTGATCGTCTTCTTCTTCGCGGCAGGCTTCTTGGCCCCGGCCTTCTTGGCGGCAGGCTTCTTGGCGCCTCTGCCGGCGCGCTTCGCCCCGGTGCCACCTTTGGCGGCCACCTGGGCGGCACGGGCGTCCAGGAGCGCCACGGCCTGCTCCAACGTCACCTCGTCAGGGGAGAGGTCCTTCGGTAGCGAGGCGTTGAGCTTGCCACGCTTCACGTAGGGCCCGAACCTGCCGTCGCGCACGTCGACGGTCTCGCCGGTGCGGTCATCGACGCCCAGCTCGCGGAGGGCCCCACCGCCCCGCGACGACTTCTTGCGCAGGAGCTCGAGCGCCTGATCCAGCGTCACGTCCAGGACGAACGTGTCCTTGGGAATAGAGGCGTATGTGCGACCGTGCCTGACATAAGGCCCGAAGCGGCCGATGCCTACATCGACGCTGTCGCCGTCGGGGTGCTGTCCGATGCTGCGCGGCAGCGAGATCAGGTCGAGCGCCACCTGTTCCGTCACGTCGTGCGGAGACAGCCCCGGCGGTAGCGAGACCCGCTTCGGCTTCTCGCCGCCCTCGGCCTCGCCCAGCTGCAGGTAAGGCCCGAACGGCCCGCTCTTGAGGAGCACGGGCAGCTGTGTCTCGGGGTCGGTGGCGACCGCGACGTCGCCCATGTTGCCCTCGCGCAGGTACCTGGCCAGGTCTTCTGCGGTGAGGTCGGCCGGGGCTGCTTCGGCGGGCAACGACGCCGTCTTGACCTCGCCGTCCAGCTCGCCCTCTACGTACGGGCCGTAGCGGCCCACCCTCACCAGGTACGGCTCCCACTTGTCCGCGGTGATCGTCGAGATGGCTCTGGCGTCGATCGCTTCCATCGCCTCCTCGACCCGCCTGACGATGCCGTCGTCGCCGAAGTAGAAGTCGCGGAGGTAACTCGAGCTGGGGCGTTCGCCCGCGGCGATGTCGTCCAGCACGGTCTCCATGCCTGCCGTGAACTCCGTGTCCACCAGTCGCCTGAACTGCTTCTCCAGCAGCGCGGTCGTGGCGAACGCCGTGAAGGTCGGGATCAGCTGCTGACCCTGCTTCCTGGCGTAGCCACGCGAGAGGATCGTCTCGATGATCGAGGCGTACGTGCTCGGCCTGCCGATCCCCTCGGCCTCGAGCACCTTCACGAGCGAGGCGTCGGTGAAGCGGGCAGGAGGCTTCGTCTCGTGACCGAGCGCCTCCACGCCGCGGCAGGCGAGCTCCAGCCCGGACGTCAGGGGCGGCAGCGGCTGCTCCCTGTCGTCGAGCGCAGCGTCGGGGTCGTCCGAGCCCTCCACGTACGCCCTGAAGTAGCCGGGGAACAGCACGGTGCGTCCGCTGGCGCGGAACGCGAGGACCCTGCCGTCCGCCGCTGGGACGGCGGAGGCCAGCACGCCTGGATCGGCCAGCGTCGCCTCTATGCGTGCGGTGACGGTCTTGAGCCGCGCCTCTTTCATCTGGGTCGCGACCGTGCGCTTCCAGATCAGGTCGTAGAGGCGCGCCTCCATGCCGCGCAGGCCGTGCTCCTCAGCGGTGCGCATCTCGGTGCCCGCCGGGCGGATCGCCTCGTGGGCCTCCTGGGCGCTCTTCGACCGCTGCCGGTAGCGGCGGGGCTCCTCGCGGAGGTACTCCTCGCCGTAGCGCCGCAGGATCGCGCCGCGGGCCGCCCGCAGCGCCTCGCTGGAGAGGTTCACGGAGTCCGTGCGCATGTACGTGATGTAGCCGTTCTCGTAGAGGGACTGGGCGATGCGCATGGTGTCCCGCGCCGACAGGCCCAGCTTGCGGCTCGACTCCTGCTGCAGTGTCGAGGTCGTGAAGGGCGGTGCCGGCGAGCGCGACTGCTCCTTCTCCTCGACCTGCGCGACCCGCCACGTTGCGCCCTGCGCGGCCTCCGCCAGGTCCCTTGCCGCGGGCTCGCCCAGCAGGACGACGTCCTTTGCCCCGGGCTTCAGGCGGCCGGTGTCGGGGTCGAAGTCGCGTCCCTGCGCCACCCTGGACCCGGCCACGTGGGTGAGCTCGGCGCTGAAGCGGGCGTCGCCGGAGGCCAGCGCGGCCGTTAGGTCCCAGTAGCTGCCCGCGACGAAGTCGAGGCGCTCGCGCTCGCGCATGACGAGCAGCCGCACCGCCACGCTCTGCACGCGTCCGGCGGAGAGCCGTGGGGCGATCTTGCGCCACAGGAGCGGGCTGATCTCGTAGCCGACGAGGCGATCGAGCACCCGGCGGGTCTCCTGGGCGTCGACGAGATCGAGGTCGATCTGGCGCGTGTTGTCCAGCGCGTCGCGGATGGCCTGCTCGGTGATCTCGTGGAACACCATGCGGCGCACGGGCACCTTCGGTTCTAGCACCTCGACGAGATGCCAGCCGATCGACTCGCCCTCGCGGTCCTCGTCCGTCGCGATGTAGACCTCGTCGGCAGACTTCAGGGCGGACCTGAGGCGCTTGACGACGTCACGCTTGCCGGGGGCGACGATGTACACCGGTTCGAAGCCGTCATCGACGTTGACGCCGAGTCGCGACCACTTCTCCTTGCGGATGCTCTCAGGGATCTCCGCGGCGGAGGAGGGCAGGTCCCTCACGTGACCCATGCTGGCCTCCACCTGGTACCCCGGCGGCAGGAAGCGGCTGATGGTGCGCGCCTTCGTGGGCGATTCCACGATGACCAGGCGGGTCTTGGGTCTGAGTTCTGACAAGTGGGTTAGGTCCCCCTCCTAGAAGGCGCGGCCATTATACGGGCGGTCTCGGCGACGTCAAGTGGCCGCCCCATGGGAAGGAAAACGCCCTTCAGGACGCACCAAACAGCTTGCCGGCGTCCCCGGATGCGGGTGCAGTCACCAGGGATCGCGAACGCGGGCTGGCGGCCTTCAGACCTCGCGCCGGTTGCTGATCGCACGCCCGAGGGTCACCTCGTCGGCGTACTCCAGATCGCCGCCGACGGGCAGGCCGTAGGCGATGCGGCTGACCTTGGCGCCACCTTCGTGGAGCTGACGGGCCAGGTACAAGGCGGTGGCCTCGCCTTCCACCGTCGTCGAGGTGGCGAGCACGACCTCCTTGACGTCGGTTAGCCGGCCCAGCAGCGCCTCGATCGTCAGTTGGTCGGGACCCACGCCGTTCATGGGGCTCAGCGCGCCATGGAGCACGTGATAGACGCCCCGGTACTCGCCGCTGCGCTCGATGGCGAGCAGGTCTGCCGGTTGCTCGACGACGCACATCAAGGTCTGGTCCCGGGTGGGGTCGAGGCAGACGCCGCAGGCCTCCTCCTCCACGCCCATGACGTTGAAGCAGCGGGGGCAGAGCGCCAGGCCGGTCTTGGCGCCCACCAGCGCGTCTGCCAGGGCCCGCACGTCCTCTTCCGGACGGTTGAAGAGGTGGAACGCCAGCCGCTGCGCGCTCTTGGGCCCTATCCCAGGCAGGCGGCCGAGCTCGCGTATCAGGGCTGTGAGCGGTGCGGGGTACCTCACGCGTAAGCGCCGGTTCGCGGGAGCGTCAGAACAGGCCCCCCAGGCCGCTCATGCCACCCATGGCAGATCCCATCTCGCGCTCCTGCAGCTCCTTCGCTTGCCTCTGCGCCTCCGCCACGGCGGCCGTCACGAGGTCCTCGAGCATCTCCACGTCGTCAGGGTCGACGACGCTCTTGTCGATGCGGACCGACACGACGCTGCCGTCCCCCTTGGCGGTGGCCGTCACCATGCCGGCGCCGGCGGTGCCCTCCACGGTCAGCTCGGCGAGGCGCTCTTGGGCCTCCGCCATCTTGCGCTGAGCCTTCTGGGCCTCCTTCATCAGCTTCTGGATGTTCATCAGCTCTCCTAGGTCGCTAAGGTGGGCCACGGCCCGCGACGTTGGTCATCTACGGTTCCCGGCCCGGCTCCTCAGCCCTCGCCGGGTGAGGGAGCGCCGAAGCCGAGGCGATCTTGTCCGTCTTCATCGTAGCCTTCGGTCTCGTCTTCGGCGGGTAGTGGAGCCGTCTCCTCGTCGGCGGGCTTGGCGTTCGGCACGAACTCGACCACGCGGCCCGGGAAGAGCGCCTGCAGGCGCGAGAACGACGCTCCTTCCCCGAGCGTCGCGGCCTCGTCGTCGGCGGTCCGGCCGGGATCGACCTCGCTCACCGGCAGTGACCGGTCGACGGGTCCGCCGGCCACGGCGCCATCGGGGGCGGCATCTACGTCGTCCGAGCCCCAGAAGCCCTCGGGCAGGTCGCCGTATGGCGACGCCGCGCCGTCGTCCGCGGGCGCGGTCGACCGGTCGGCGGGCCCCTGTGCTGCCGCAGGCTGGGACCGCTCGTGGAGGTCCGGCTCGAGATCCCGGCGCTCTGCGTCGGCCGGCGTCGGCTCCGCGGCTGTCGCCGGGACGGGTGCCGTCTGGGCAGCCGTCGGCTCCTCCGCGTCCGCACCGCTGTCGCCAGCCCCAGCCTCTTCGGCCGGCGCCTTCCTTTTCGGTCGCTTGCGACCGCCGGACGTGCCGCGGGGGCCGAGCACCTCCACCTGATAGCCGGGCCCTGCGACCTTCGCTATGAGGGTCTCGAGCTCCTCGCGCCTGGCCACGACCTGGTCGTGGTGGAAGCGCCAGTTGTCGCCGAACTCCAGCGTCACGACCCCGCCCTCCTCGTGGACCTGGGCGGGCTGCAGGAACGCCTTGATCTGAGGTGCGGCGGCGCTCCTGACGGCGTGCCACGAGAAGGGCTTGGACGAAGCCGGCGCCTGGGCGGACGCCCGGCCCGCAGCTCGAGGCTCGGAGGTCTCCGGGTCACCGCTGGCAGTCGGTGGTGGCGCCACGGCGGTCTCAGGATGCGGTTGGGGCGGCCCCGGCTCGGCCGGCTCCGCGGGCCCGGCACCGCCGTCGTCAGGCTCCTCCCTCACCGGCAGGTCCTCCGTGGCCGGAGGGGTGGCACGTGTGCCCTCCACGGCAGGGACCTCCGAGCCGGACGCCGCGGTGGACGTCGAAGTCGTCGTCTGCGCCGGCACCTGCTGGCCGTGGAAGGGAGCGCCGCCCGGCGTGATGCCTGCGCCGGCGTTGGCGGCCTTGATGATCGCCACCTCGAGCGAATAGAGGTCGTCGCGCCTGACGAACCTCTCCTGCTCCTCGTCGAGGGCGTGGATGAGCCTGACGAGGACGTCCTGCTCGCTTTGCGGCCCGTCTTGGAGCGCGGCGTGCAGCCTGTCGCGGAGCGCGCGCCCGAGCTGCTCGGCCACGGTGCGCGGGGCGAAGCCGGCGCGGTAGAGCTCGCCCGCCGCCGTGAGCGTCACGGCCAGGCGGCCCCCCAGCAGGGCCTCGGCCAGCGCCGCGAGGCGCTCGCGTGGCGGCAGGCCCAACGCTTCCTCGGCGTCCCCTGCCGTCACCCTGGTGCCGGCGACGAGCAGTCGTTCCAGCAACGACTCGGCGTCCCGCATGGCGCCGTCGGCCGCGCGGGCCACCAGCGCCAGCGCCTCCGTTTCCGCCTCCACGCCGGCCTCTTCACATAGACGCTGCAGCTTCCCGAGGATCTCGGCGTCGGTGAGCCTCCTGAAGCGGAAGTGCTGACAGCGGGAGAGGATCGTGGGCGGCAGCTTCTCCGGCTCGGTCGTGGCGAGCACGAACATCAACCCGGCGGGCGGCTCCTCCAGCGTCTTCAGCAGCGCGTTGGCTGCGGGCCGGCTGAGCATGTGCGCCTCGTCGAGTATCCACACGCGCGTGCCGCCGCGGAGGCTGGCCAGGCCCACCTGCTCCCTGAGCGCGCGCACGTCCTCGACCGAGTTGTTGGAGGCCGCGTCCAGCTCCATGACGTCAGGGTGCGAGCCTTCCCGCACCAGCCGGCACGACTCGCAGCGCCCGCACGGCCTCTCCTTGGGGTCCTCACGGTCGCAGTTGACGGCCATGGCGAGGAGCCTGGCTGTCGTGGTCTTGCCCACGCCCCGCGGTCCGGAGAAGAGGTACGCGTGACCGGTGAGCCCGCGTGCGACAGCGGATCCCAGCACGTCCTTGACGTGCTCCTGGCCCACGACTTCCTCGAACGTGGCGGGGCGGGCTCGCTGATACAGGGCCGACATCGGACGGCCAGTCTACCACTGGGCCGTGCCGCCTTCTGCCGGCGCCATGGCATCATCTTCTCGTCCTGGTCGGCGTTTCCTCATCCGGCACGGGAGCGGGGGCGAAGGCCGGCGATGTACCATGCGCCCAGATGGGTACGCCGGGGACCGCACCATCCGAGGTCGGCGTCGCACTGGGCGGCGGCGCGGCCAGGGGCGTGGCCCACGTCGGCGCGCTCAAGGCCATCGAGGCGGCCGGACTGGGCGTCGCGGGCGTCGCCGGGACGAGCTACGGGGCGGTGATAGCCGCGCTCTACGCGCTGGGAGCCCACGGGCTCGAGCTCGAGCGGATCGTCAGGACTCAGGACCTCACGGAGCTCTGGTTGCAGGGCTTCGACTTCGGGCTGCACGAGGGCGCGATGATGAGCGGCAAACGGCTCGCCAGATGGCTCGACAGGAAGTTCTTCATGGGCGCGACGTTCGACGACGTCCGGCTGCCTCTCGCGATCGCCTGCACCGATCTCGGTTCCGGTCGCCTCAGGGTCCTCGGATCCGGGTCCATCGCGGAGGCCGTGAGGGCGTCATGCGCGCTGCCGGGCGTGTTCGCGCCGGTGCGCATGGGCGGTGAGGTCCTGATAGACGGCGGCCTGGTCGAGACGGTCCCGTTCAGGGCGCTGGCCACCCTCGATGTCCCCGTGATGATCGGGGTCTACGCCGGGATGGATGTGGAAGGATCGCGCATCGTTCGAGCCGTGCGGCGCTTCGCGGCCTCTCCGGCCGGGCGCGCGCACTACAGGAGGACGGGAAGAGTGCCGCCCGACGGGCCGCTCAGGCAGGTCGCCAGGGGGCTTGCGATCTCCGCGCGCTCGTACAGCCGACCCGTGCGGGTGCCGCGCGGCGCTCATCTGGTCACGGTGGACCCCGGTGTCGCCTGGTGGGACTTCCACCGGTCGCCCCAGTCGGTGGCGGCGGGCGAAGAAGCGATGAGCGCGCTCCTGGGCGGGCTCCTGGACCAGGGCCTGCTGCGGCCGCAGAAGGCTGCGGTATGGCGGGATGCAGGGTCGTCCGTTGCCGGCGCCAGGCATACGGGTCGGGTCCCTAGGTGACGGACCTGTACTTGCCGTTCTCGTTCCGCGCCGCGGCGTGGTGGCGGGCGTACCTTCGCTTGGCCCGCGCGTCGGCGCGGGAACGTCCGGACGCCTCGTCCGTGCGCTCCGCCTGGGCGCGCCTGGCCCGCGCGCTCGTCGCAGCCGGGGCGAGCTCGCTGGCCGAAGCGATCGCCGAGGCGTTGCTGGTGAGCCGGCCGCCATGGGAAGGGCCGGGGCCGTCGGTGCGGGCGCCGGACCTACCCGTTGGCCTGGCGGGGCTCTTGCGGCGCGACCTGGCGACGCTGTCCGAGGCGGCTCGGGCCACAGCCCAGCCGGCGCGAGACGAGTGGGCGGCCGATCTGCCTGCGCTGCGCGACCTCGGTCCCGGCCGTCCGGACGCGGGGCTGCGCGCCCTGGCTGGCGCCCTGGTCCGCGGCGGCGTGGACGACTTGGCGGCCCTGTACCTGCGGGAGCTGGCCGCCCGGGGTGGCGGCCCGGCGAGCCTGCACGCGGCGCTGTCCTGGGACGGAAGGGCGCTGCGCCCGGTGACCGCCCCCGACATCGCCGACTGGGCCGAGCTGTTCGGCTTGGACCCGCAGCTCGAGCGCCTGGCCGCCAATACCGAGGCTCTGCTGGCCGGGAAGCCGGCCCACGACGCGCTCCTATACGGCGCCCGCGGCAGCGGGAAGTCGACCGCCGTGAGGGGCCTGCTGAGCCGCTTCGCAGACACGGCCCTGAGGCTGGTCGAGGTGAGGACCGGCGCCCTGGGCGACCTGCCGGTCCTGCTCGAGCGGCTGCGTCACCGGCCCCAGGCGTTCGTGCTCTACGTCGATGACCTGTCGTTCGATGGCGACGACCCGGCGTACCGGCCGCTCAAGTCGCTGCTGGAGGGCGGACTCGCGTCGCGCCCTACGAACGTCGCCGTCTACGCCACCAGCAACAGGCGGCACCTGCTGCCGGAGCGGTTCTCGGACCGGCCGTCCCCCGAGGACGAGGACGTGAGCCGGTGGGACACCCAGCACGAGCGGCTCGCGCTCGCCGACAGGTTCGGGCTGGTCATCACGTTCCCAGACGCCACGCAGAGGCGGTACCTGGAACTGGTGCGCGGCCTGTCCCAGTTGCATGGGGTAGCCGAAGAGGTGGAGCAAGAGGCGGCCCTCAGGTTCGCTGAATGGGGCAACGGGTACTCGGGCCGTACCGCCAGGCAGTTCGTGGACTCCCTCAGGCAGACCAGGCGCCAGGTCAGCTGATGACGGTGCCGGACGGGCGGTCGGCTCAGCGGGCGCCCGCCAGCGCCAGGCGCGCCGCCAGCTCGTACGCCTGACCCTGATCGAGGGGCCCGTCGGGTGGCGTCGCGCGCCAGGCCAACCCGGCCTCGTACAAGCCGGTCCACCCGTCGCTCGGGCACGCCGTGAGGAGGCAGGCTGCCTCCCGCATCAGGGCGGCCGCGGCCTGGGGCGAGAGTTGGGAGTCCAGCGGCGCGACGCCGTTGGCCGCGTCCACGATGGCCTGGGCGGCAGCCGGGCGGTAGTGGTAGCGAGTGGCTACGTTGGCGAGCAGGTAGGCGAAGGAGAGGGTCGTCGTGGGGCGGCCCAGCCTGGGGTCGTTCTCGTAGCCCCCCACGGCCAGCCCGCGGGCGACCATCACGCGGAACGCCCGGTAGTGCTCGTGGTCGCTGGGTCCGAGCGGCTGCCTGGGCCTGACGGGCGGCAGGTAGGCGCCCCGTTCCGCGAGGCGCTCGCGCACCCTGGCGATCAGCGAGGCGTCCAGGGCGGCCGTCTGAGCGCTCAAGCCGCTGTCGGCAGCGGCGGCCGCCGCCACGCCGGCGGCCTCGGCCATCGCCATGCCGAACGGCACGACCCTCGCGCTGGCGAACGCCACCGGGTCGTAACCGGCGCTGCGGCCGACCACCCACAGACCCGACGGCCCGCCGAGCGGCACGAGCATGCACAGCCGGCCCCCGTACATCTCCGGGTTGCCCCAGACGTACCCGGTATCGCTCGGTGTCATGGACTGCGCGTCCAGCGGGTAGCCCCCCGCCGCCACGTCCTGGGGCGTCACGCGGTTGTCGAAGACGTCGTCGGCGCTGAGCATGCACCGCGCTCTGAGGTGCCTGCTCTCCCTCACGTAGAGCTCCTCGGCGCCGCCGGCGAACACGGCCTCCTCGAACCCAGGCACGTGCGCCGAGAGGTACTCGACGATGCGTGGGCCCTCGGACAGCGCGCGCTCGCGCCCGGCTGCCCGGCTCGCCTTGTCGAGCGGGTCGATGCCGTAGATGAGCAGGGCGTTGACCAGCACGGTGCCATCGTCCTGCCTGCCGAGGTTCAGGCCGCGGAGCCTGAGGCCGGGTTGCGCGGGCTGGTACGCCGCGGGGATGCCGCCGAAGTGGCCCCAGACGACCTGCTCCTTGGCTACCGCGTAGTCGCGGCCGCGGGCCCTCACGCCTGCCGTCAACGCCTGCCAATCGACCCCGCTGACCCTGAACACCAACGTGTCCGCCTGACGTAGGTCCACACCGAACGCGCGCCAGCCGACGTCGAACCCGGCCCCAGCCGCGGCGGCCAGGTCGGCGTCTGCGGTGCCGTCGATCACCTGATGGGCGTGTGCGACGAAACGGCGCGCGTCGCCTGCCTCGAACTCGATGCCCGCGAGCACGCCCGGCGCTTCCACGAGCGGCCGAACGCCTGTCACCGAGCGCGCCACGCGCACACCCGCGGCCGTCAGCAGCTGCGTGAACGCCGCCTCGGCGTCGTGTACGTCGAACGACTCGCCCCTGCCGACGAGCCGCCACCACCGCTCGAACAGCCCGCTCTGGTAGTCGTGCGGCTGCGTCTTGAGGTCGAGCACGTTGAGCTCACCCAGCACGAACAGCCCGCCGAGGCGAGCGTCCGGCGTGACCAGCAGCGTCTCGGCGCCCTCCTCGGCGGCCGCGACGGCCGCGATGATGGCCTCCGGCTCGCTGCCGTAGACGATCACGTCGACCGTCAGCCTGGTCGCGGCGGGCTCGACCGGCTGCGCCGACCCTGACCCGCCTACCAGCAGGACGATGGCCAGCAGGAACGCGAGCAGGAGAGGGTGCCTCTTCCTGCGCGTCACCGCGGTCTCTCGTCAGCAGCTGCGATGAGATCCGCGATCACGGAGCGCGCGACGCTCTTGGCGGCGTCGGGCCTGGCCAGGCGAGCGGCCGCAGAGCGCATGGCGTCCATGCGCCCCGGCTCCTCGAGGAGCCGCCTCAGCTTGAAGGTGAACGTCGTCAGCGGCTCCACCCGCGCCGCGGCGCCGTTCTCGAGCAGGAAGTCGGCGTTGGCCTCTTCCTGCAACGGGTAGGGGCTTACCAGCAGCAGCGGCAGGTGCGCCGCCAGTGCCTCGCTCGTGGTGAGGCCGCCCGGTTTCGTGAGGGCCAGGTCCGCAGCCGCCATCCGCACGGGCACGTCGTCGACGATCCCGTGGACCCTGAAGCGCACCGGCCCGTCGTGCTCACCGATGGCGCGCCTGGCCGAGACGGCCAGCCGTTCGCTCCGTCCGGTGACGACCTCGACGTCGAGCGGCCACCTCAGGCTGGCCAGCTGGCGGAGTACCGCTGCCAGGTCGCCTTCCGGCAGCCCGCCTGCCATGACGAGCAGTACGTCGCGGTCGGGCTCCAGGCTCAGTTGCCGGCGGGCCTCCACCTTGGGCGGCAGGCGCGCGAACCTGGGGTCGATCGGTATGCCGGTCACGCTGACACGGCCGGCGTCGACCCCAGACGACACCAGATGCGCCCTCACCTCGGGAGCCGCGACGTAGTAGCGAGAGATGCCCGGCTGGAGCCAGAGGCTGTGTGCGAAGAAGTCGGTGATCACCTCACCTTGCGGGAGCGGCTGCCTGCGCCGCATGCGGCCCGCCATGACCTCGGGCCCGAGGAAGTGCGTGTGCAGGAGCGCGGCCGGGGCGAAGCGCTCGATGATGCGCGGGAGCTCGTAGGAGAGCATGCGCACCACCCGCGCCCGCAGTCGCCTCTGAACCGAGAGCGTCTCGGTGGGCCGGCGGTCAAGACGCCGCCCCAGCCACTCCACGAGGTCCGGGACGTTGCGCACCAGGTCGAAGTAAGCCTGCCTGTAGAGGCGCCTGAAGGGGGCCGCCGTGTGCTCGAGCAGGTCGACGTGGCTGGTCTCGACCCCCAGTTCCCCGAACGCTGCCACCACCGCCTTGGCGGCCGCGACGTGACCGCCGCCGATGGATGCTGAGAGGACCAGGACGCGTTCCGCGGCGCGTGCCACCCGGCCAGCATAGCTTCAGGCGGCTCTCAGACAGCCGGTGATAGCATGGCTGCCCGGAGGCCGAACATGCGCGCGCTGTACCTGCTCGCCACCTCGCTCTTCGTCTTGCTCCTCGCCGGTTGCGAGCCGGAGCCGGACAGGAGCGCGCACGACCTCTTCCTCTACGGGGACGAGTCGACGCGCGTCACGTACTTCTACGGCGGCGCCGGACAGCTCGCCTACGAGGGCGGCACCGTGGAGCTGGAAGACGCAGCTGCGGACGACCAGAGGCGGGAGGGCACTTACGCCGTACCCGGCACGCTGATCGCGAACGGGCAGCCGTACCTGACGGCGCCCCTCGAGCCGCTCCCGGAGCCACCCGCCACGGCGAGCCGCATCCCGCTCACCACCGACATGCAGCTGACGATCAGCGCCGACGTCGGGGAGATCGTCTACTACGACGGTGGCAGCTACCTCTCGTTGGTTCAGGACGGCGCGCCCGGCGTCACCCAGCGGGTCGTGCCGCGTCCGCGCCTGAACGAGCTGCGCGGACTGGGCCAGCTCACGAACGAGGAGGCCGATGCGCTCGCTACTGCGCTCGAGGCCGGCGGCCCGTTCGTGCTCGTAGAGCTGTTGGAGGCAGACCTGCCCGCCCATGCGATCGACGGTCTGGCCGAGCACAGGCGCACCGGCTTGTACGTGCAGCACGACATAACGACGGACGAGGGAGCCTTCAGGCCGTCCCCGGAGCAGCTCGCCTGGGAGACGGTCGCCAGCGGCAGCCAGGCTACCGGCGTCTCGTCCCCTCGGTTCGAGATGATCTCGAACCAGCAACAGCTCGTCTCGTTCTGGACGCGCGTCCACGCGACACAGCTGCAGGCGCCTCCGCTCCCGAGCGTGGCGTTCGAGCGCGAGACGCTGATCGCGGTCTTCCAGGGCCAGCAGTCAACTGGCGGCTACGCGGTGCAGGCGCGGCGCGTCGTGGAGGAGGGGGGCGAGCTGTACGTCGACGTCGCCTTCACGGAGCCGGCCGAGGGTGCGGTGACGACGCAGGCCGTGACGAGCCCGTGGACCCTGGTGAGGGTGCTGCGCAGCGGCTACAGCGTCGCCTGGATCAGGGACGTCGCAGACGGCACGCTCGTGGGCGTCGCGCGGCGCACCGAGTAGGGTCAGCTCAGGTCAGCTCGTACGGGATGAACAGCTTGCGGTACTCGTCGTTCGCGTAGCGGTCTGTCATGCCTGACAGGTAGTCGCTCAACGCGCGCTCGATACCCTCTTCTTCCGCCTCGCGCTGCACGTCAGGTGGCAGCATCGTCGGGGTCTCGGTGTACGCCTGGTACAGGGACGCCAGGACGAGGTTGGCCTTGCGCGACATGCGTATCAGCCGGTAGTGGAAGTAGAAGTTCTCGTAGAGGAACGCCTTGAGCTCGGCTAGCCGCGCCGCCATCTCGTCCGACGGCGCGAGCAGCTTGGTGTGGTACGCCCTGACGTCCGCCAGCGACTTTATGCCGGCGTCCGCGAGCCTCTCGTGCGTCGCCATCACGACGCCGGTGATGACGTCGCCCAGCAGCTCGCGCACCAACGTGTAGCGGTCGTACTTGTCGAAGTCGTTCGGGTCCATGCCGAGGCGCCGCATGAGCTCGCCGATGAGCGGCACCTCGTAGATCTGCCGCGGCGTCAGGTGGCCGGACCTGAGGCCGTCGTCCAGGTCGTGGGCGTTGTACGCGACCTCGTCTGCGACGTTGACGACCTGCGCCTCCAGCGAGGGCTGGGCGTCCGGCTCCCAATCGGGGTCGGGCACGTCGTACTCGGTCTCGTGCTTCATGATCCCCTCGAGCGTCTCCCAGGTGAGGTTGAGGCCCGGGAAGGAGGGGTAGCGCCGCTCGAGCTGCGTGACGATGCGCAGGCTCTGCCTGTTGTGGTCGAAGCCGCCGACGTGCCTTGTCAGCTCATCGAGCGCCTTCTCGCCCGAGTGCCCGAACGGCGGGTGCCCAAGGTCGTGGGCGAGCGCGATGGTCTCGGCCAGGTCCTCGTTCAGACCCAGCGCACGCGCGATGCCGGTGGCGACCTGCGCTACCTCCAGCGTGTGCGTCAGGCGTGTGCGGTAGTAATCGCCTTCGTAGTTGACGAAGACCTGGGTCTTGTACTCGAGCCGCCTGAACGCGCTGGTGTGCAGCACGCGGTCGCGGTCCTTCTGGAACGCCGTGCGGTGCGCGCTCTCGCTCTCCTCGTGGATGCGGCCGCGGGAGTCGGCGGCCAGGCATGCGTAGGGCGCCAGCGCCTGCCGTTCGTCGTTCTCGAGCTGCTCCCTCGTCTTGAGCATGGGGCTGTATGGTAGCACCGCATGAACATGGACAAGGCGCTCGCTGTGTGTCTGGAAGCCGTCCACGACGCAGGTATTCTCACCCTCGGCTACTTCGGACGGGCCCTGGAAGCGCGGGTCAAGGACGACGCGTCTCCTGTCACCGAGGCTGACGTTCGGGCCGAGGAGTTGATCCGCTCGAGGTTGGAGCGGGCGTTCCCCGACCACGGGATCCAGGGCGAGGAGCACGGGCTCTCCAACGAGGGGGCCGGCCCGCGTTGGTACATAGACCCGATCGACGGGACCAAGAGCTTCATGCGCGGCGTGCCGCTGTACGCCAACCTGCTGGCGCTCGAGGTGGACGGCCAAGTGGTCGTCGGCGCAGCCAACTTCCCGGCGCTAGGCGAGGTGGTGTACGCGACCCGCGGCGGTGGGGCGTTCCTCAACGGCCGGCCGGTCAGGGTGCGGGACACGGCAGATCTCTCCCAGGCGATGGTCGCCTTCACCGACGCGGCATCTTTCGCGAAGGCGGGGCTGGAGGTCGGCTGGCGGCGACTGATGGACGCCACGTACCACCGCCCCGGCTGGTCCGACGCCTATGGCCACGCGTGCGTGGCGACCGGTCGTGTCGAGGTGATGGTCGACCCGCTCCTGTCGGCGCACGACG